>JAFRBA010000040.1 GCA_017405115.1 Kiritimatiellia bacterium | reverse complement strand
GTACCAGTCGACGTACGGGCGGCGAACGTCGTCCTCCCTGACTCCCGGCGCGATCTTCTCGACGGTCTTCGCCGCGATCTGGTGAGGCTGCTGATTGGGCATCAGGCCGTCGGGCCAGATGTATTCCCGCTCGCAAGGCGACGCGGACGGCGTCAGCGGGCCGAAGGATTCGGCTTTGCCGCCGCAGACTGCCGCGGTCACCAACAACAACATGCATACTCTTTTCATTTGCTCTTCATCTCCCAATGGTTTTGCCCTTGCAAGGCATCATCTGACCCTCGCCGACACAGACTTGGCCGCGGGCGTGTCGGCTCCCGTCGCGGACGCCTCTTCCGCAAGCTCGCGCAGCGCGGCGGCGTCGCCGCGCCCCTCGATCACCTTGGAGAGGTATTCCAGTATCACGCAGTACGTCTCCGCGTCATGGACGGAGAGCGAAGAAAGGCGTCCGCCGCAGAGCCGCTTGCCTGTGGCCCTGGCGCCCTCCAGCAGCCGCTCGGCCGCAGCGACATCGCCCTTCCCGCCATCGTACACTATGCGCGCCTCGGCCAGCGCCACTTCGAGGCTGTCCGGATTCTTCGCTTTCGCCTCGCGTATGACGCGGAGCGCCAATGGTCGGTCCTTCATCATCTTCTCCGCCGCATATGCCGCGGTTGTCCACGCATCCAGGTCGTGCGGATTGGCCCTTACGGCGGCCCAGAACCAAGGCAGCATCTCTACGGCCCTCTCGTCGTCGAGATGAACGTGCCTTTCCGGCGCGCGGACGTGGACGTTGATCCAGCGCCAGGGGTCACAGTGCCTCTCGCAGTTGGATTCGTGTTCATGGTCCCTGCATTCATGGCATTCGTCGATGCCGGCGTGTTCGTGTTCATGACCACTGCATTCATGGCATTCGACGTCAATGCCTCCGTGGAAGTAGCTGTCCGCCTTCTTCATCATCGCGGCGCCGATCATCGCCTTGGCGTCCGCAAAGGCCACGGAGAGCGCGTCCCCGCCCGTCGCCACCTGAGGCATCCGGCCGCCCTCCACCCGCGAGAGGAAGAGCGCGGCCAGAGACGCCGCCGCCAGGCATGGGATCGCGATTCTCATCAGATGCGCCTGCGCCCGAGAAGAATCCGCGCGAACGACAGGCAGGCGGCGGAATACACGGCCGAATACGCCAGGACGGCCAGCGAAACCGTCGCGTCGACCGCCCCCCAGCCGTGGATCAGGCGCTGGCGCATGTCGAAGAACTCAGAGTGGGGCCCCGCGACATAGGCCAGGTCCACCAGCCACGAAAGCGGGGCCGAGACGGCGGAGGCGTACTCAGGAAGCCTGCGCCCGAAGAAGAACATGGCGACTAACGCCATGGCGGAGACGGCGATGTTCGCCGATGGCGTCATCAAGAGCGAACCCATGAGGGCTACGGACACCGCCATGGCGACGAACGCCATGTGGAAGACGATCCCCTGCGCCAGCTCGGCGGAGAGCGAGCCGCCGCGCAGGAGGGAGACCCCTGCGAACATCGCGTAGAACAGGAGCAGCGCCGACCATGACGCCAGGACGGCGCCCATGTACTTGCCGAAGAGCAGTACGCCGCGCGATATCGGCTTTGCGAGGAGCGGATATATCGTGCGGCTCTCGAACTCCGGGGGGAAGAGCCGGGAGCCGGTTCCCAGCGAGATGAAGACGGAGAAACCCCATATCAGCAGAAGCGCGGCCTCGTCAAGGTAGCGGGAGGCTCCGGAGACCCCGAACGGGGAGGCCATGGAAAGCGGCACCATCAGCGCAAGCGCGAACAAGGCGAGGGCGAACACGTCGTTCCGCCGCCAGAGCTCCACGAACGACAGCCTCACGAGGGCCCGCATCTGCCGGAGGAACGTCTTCATGCCACGCGTCCCTCCCCAAGCACGTCAAGGAATATCCGCTCGAGGTTCCGCTCCCCGTCGCCGGCGAGCTGGCGCACCGGCCCCTGGTAGAGGGCGCGCCCCTTCTTCATGATGACGACCTTGTCGCAAAGAAGCTCAGTCTCGCCAAGCTCGTGGGAGGAGAAAAAGATCGACTTGCCGCGCTCGCGCAGGCCGCGCATAAGCTCGCGGAAATGTATGCGCGCCAGCGGGTCGAGCCCGGTGAAAGGCTCGTCCAGCACGAGGAGCGCCGGGTCGTTCAGCAGGGCCTGCGCGATTCCGGCGCGCTGGAGCATGCCCTTCGAGTAGGTGCGAAGAGGACGCTTCGCCGCATCGGCGAGGCCGACTGTCTCAAGGAGCTCGTCGGAGCGCGCGCGGACCGTCTTCGCGTCGAGGCCGCATATCCCGCCGTAGAACGCAAGCAGCTCGCGCGCGTTGAGGTACGGATAGTAAGTGGCCGTCTCGGGCATGTAGCCTATCATCGCCCGCACTCGCGGGCATGACGGGTCGCCGCCGAGGACCTGCACCCTGCCGGACGAGGGGGCGACCAGCCCCAGCATCATCTTTATCGTGGTGGTCTTCCCCGCGCCGTTAGTGCCGAGAAAGCCCATCACCTCCCCGGACGAGAGCGAAAGCGAAAGCCCGTCCACGGCCTTCACCGAACCGAAGCTGCGAGAGACGCAGTCGATTGTCACGACATTCTCACCACCAGTCATCTGCCCTCCCTCGCGAACCGCAGTACGTCAGCGGACACCAGCGGATTCCTGAACGTGAAGGCGAACTTCGCGACCGAACTGCCGCGCAGCGCCTCGAACACCATTCCGCCCGGAGTCGCCGAGGCGGACTTCAACTCGTTGAACGGGATGGAGACGTCGATGTCCTTGCCCGCGAATGCCACGCGGCGGTTCGTAAAGTAGCAGTGCGTGCGCTGCACGACGCGGCAGTTGCGGCGCCACCCCGGGAACGCCACGTCGCTCGGGCGGCCGACTGGACGGTCGAGGCTCGTCGCAGAGCTGAAATCCGCCGACGCGCAGTCGATGTACAATGTCCCCTTCTCGTGGAACCAGGCAGTCTCGCCGGGCTCTACGGCCAGACGCGCGTTCCTCGCGGGACGTTCGCACATTCTGGAAACGCCTCCTGCTGAGAGCCATTCCGCATGCCTCGCGCGGTTCTGCGCGACACGACGGCGGATACGGAACCAGACGACGACCATGGGTATCAGAAGCCAGAAGAACGCGAACAATATTACGATAAGGCCGAGCGCGTGCATGAACCACGGCTTGTCGAGGTTGTCAAGGTCCTGGTAGATGAACCAGAACATCCCCACAAGGAAGACGAAGGCGATAAGCTTTCTGAGGGCGTATATCATCGAATCAGCATGAGACGTTTTGTAGAGGCGCCCTATTTGCAGATTATGGCCATGCCCGACGGTTCCTTGACGTAGCAGTACATGACCGTTCCATCCTCCCCGGCCGTGCCGTTGGCGGCAGAGGATCCCTTGGTCTCGCCGCCACTTACGTCCACCGTTCCCAGCAAGACGAACTCGTCTGGATATTCATCCGCCGCGAACGGCACCCTCGACCGCCTCGTACGGCTGCGCGGCAGCGACGCGCCCCAGGGCCGTCCGCAGTAGAGCGCGATGCGCCCGCCACCGCCACCGCCTTCACGAACGGCACTGTTTGAACTAGGAGTGATCGAACCGCCTTTCGCCGACACGACCCCTGTCTCTCCGACGACAAGCCGACTCGCCTCAAGCAGCAGAGCACCGCCTGCGCCGCCCGCATTGTAGCCGCTCGTGCTCTCGCCGTCGCACGCCACGGTTCCGTCTATGCGAATCGTGCCGTTGGCCGCCGACACGGACACGACACCGCCGCCAGCACCGCCCACAGCATTGTTGGAGAGCGAACCTCCGCCGGCGCCAGCCATGGTCGGACGCTCCTCGCTGTCGCACACCGCGCCTCTGGTTGCAGTCGCATATCCGCCGGCGCCGCCGTGACCGCCACCAGTGCCAGTTTGCAGGACATATTTTCCTGACGAATCCCCATAGACATGGAACCTTCCGACATAAGCTCCGGCGCCACCGCGCCACTTTGCGCTGAACACTCCGCCCGTCGCCACGTTTAGTCCCCCAACCTCGAAGTGCGGCGAACCCGTGTTGATGACGTCGCTCCAGGCATAGACGAAGCAGTTCGTGGCGATGGTCATCGTACCGTCTACCTTCACGACGGCGCCAAAGGCGTCCACGCCGTTCGTCTCGGCAGAACGGATGTCGAGGCGCGACACTCCGCCAAGGGTCAGGTCTCCGCCGACGGTAAGTCTGTTTACAACGTCCCCGCCGTAGATGTCGACGTGGACTGTGCGCCACTTCGCCTCGCAGCCGCCGATTTCAAGGCGGGAATCCTCCCCTCCAAGCGCAAGATTGCCGGTGACCGTGACCACAGCCCCCGTGTCCGCGAAGCGAACATGCCCATAGTCGAACGAAAGGTCGCCGTCGTAGACGTATGGCGAGATGCCCGCAATCTGTCCGGAGAGCCCGTTTCCGAGAAGCTCGTCGACGATCTTGCGGTCGGAGAATCGCAGCGTGCCTATGTCGGACTTGGCGCGACCTACGTCAGTCTTTCCGTCGGGGCCAAGCTCGCCGACCGCGCCCAATCTGTAGACGCGACCAGACTGCTGTATTCCGCTGTAGTACTGCCCTGCGGCGGCAGTGATCTTCATGCCGCGCACGGACGACGCCTGCTGGGCGTTTACATCATAGTAGATGGCGATGCATCCGCCTCCGCCGCTGTATCCGGGGAATGTCGATCCGGATGGAATATCGCCGCCGCCGCCGTTCGCGGAGATCACGCCCGTGCCGGCGATCTCGCGGCATGTAATGTAGATGCTGCCGCCCGACGCCGCCTTGGCAAAGGAACAACCCCAAGAGCTCCAGGCTTGACTGCCGTATCCGGGCGCATTCTGCCCATCGGCGGCAATCGTGCCGTCGACCGTCACCACGCCCGTTGCCTCGACGCGCAACACGCCGCCGCCACTCGATCCACGGCAGCTGTTTCCGCTGGCGTGGTACGACGCACCGCTTGACCCCGGCTGAACCGGGGCGTCCGGGTCGTCATATGGCATCGACGGAGTCAGCAACGCGCTGTTTGACGCGCCCGTGCTCCCGCCGCCGTGGCCTCCGTGCGCAGCGCCAAAGTTGTTAGGCGACGAACCTGGCCCGTAGCCCCTGCACTGGATCGACCCCGGCGCCCCGCGCCAGCCCTTGAGTTTCAAGTCTATCATGCCGCCTGCAAAGACCGTGAGGTTCGAGCATGCTACCCAAACTCGGCTGAAAGTCTGCTCGGCGTACGAGGTACTGTTAGTCGCATCGCCCGAGAGGATGGCGTCGGCGCATGTCAGTACGCCGCCGTTCAAGACGTTGATGTCCGCAATCGCACGAAGCCTCGTCGTCCAATTCGAGAGAACGAGCGTCCCTGCGCAGTTGACCGCCAGGTACAAAGGCGTATCCTCGCCTGTCCCGAGCACCGCCGCCTGCCCTGCCGGCAAGGTAAGGCTGTCGTAGGAGCCTGGCACACCTGCAGGAGACCAGTTGCCCGCCGTCGTCCAATTCCCGTCCCCGGCCTCGCCCGTCCATTCGCGGACTATGCCAGACGAGTCACCAGGAACGAACACGGCCGTCACGCTGCGGGCGCTGTTGTCGAGCGTAAGCGTTCCGTCGGCTGCGACTTCAAGCCCGTCGACGTCGCCTTCCCAGAAGGAGAACTTGTGGTTGGCGTCCGGCACAGGCGTCAATGTGCACGTCCCCTCGATTGGCTTCCACGCCGTCGGCGCGGCGGAAGGCTCGCCGTTGTTGACGCGGATTTTGTTGTCGGCTGCTGCGGAAGACGAGTATGTCTTTGTCGTTGCCGTCGTGCGGTAGCAGACCGAATCTTCCACAAATCCGAGCCCCTCCGGCCACGTCAGCGTCGCGCCGTCCGTCCCGCGGAAGCGTATCTGGTCGACATTGGCGTTTAAAAGTATCTCCCACGGCTCGAGCGCACGGCTGTAGAGGCGCACTGAATTTACATGGCCCTTTGACGACCACCACTCATTCACATCTCTGCCGATCTGGAATTTGGCGCCTACAGAAAGAGCCGTGTGTGATGCGGACTCTTCTACAATCGCCACGCCGTCAATATAGTTCGTGAGAACCGCCGCATCGCCTGACTTGTAGTTTGCATGTATGCTGTACGGCGTACCAGAGACAAGCGAAACAAGACAGCCTTTGGTTGTAGAATTGTGGCAGATGAACCCATCCTTCAGCCATGAGACCGTACGAGCATTTATCCCAAGTATGGCTGCGGAATCGCTGTAGTACATGCGCGCCGCGCAAACATCGATGGAACGATAGGTTGAATAGGAAATCTTGCTTGCCTCGTCCCGTGCGGCCGCGCCATAGCTCTTCTGCGGAGGGACAAAGGCGTCGCTCGCCCATGTTGAGTTACTGTTGACGACCGGGAGGTCGCAGAATCCCTTTAGGTCGGTCCAGACGTTGGTCGTGTCGTCGTGCAGACCATAACCGGCGTTCTCGATTCCATCCCAGTGCGCAACGAGCCCGTCTTGGATGTAGCTCTTCGCCGTCGTCGCGGCGTCGGCGTCAAGCGCAGAGAACACCGCATAAGCGCATATCGCGGCAAGAGCGCATGCCGGCAATTGCCCGCCCAGCCTTTCGTTCATTTTCGCGACATTGTGCATTCCCGCCTCGCTTTCTGTTATTCTTATACTATGGCATTATACCACAATCCCCCGCTTGCGTCTACGGCAGGACGCGCGCCCGTCAGGCAGTGGCGAGGAGGCCCGTAGTCCACTCGCCCAGCGTCGTGCGCGCGATTTCGTGCAGGCCTCGCGCCTCGTAGGCGGCCAGCACCTCCGGATAGAGCGCGTTGAGTATGCCCGACACGACAAGCCGCCCGCCAACGGAAGCCGACACCTCGTCGGCGAACCGAATCAGCAGAGGCCCGAGTATGTTCGCCGCTACGACGTCATAGCGGACCTCTCCCCATGGCGGCACCCGGCAGCGCCCAAGTGCGAAATGCTCGAACGACACGCTCACGCAGTTCAGCGCCGCGTTCTCGGACGCCACGGCCACGGCCTCGGCGTCCACGTCGAAGCCGCGGACGGGGCTGAAGCCAAGCTTTGCTGCGGCGATTGCGAGTATCCCGCTGCCGCAGCCCATGTCGAGGAAGCTCGAGCCCCTGGGCAGCTCTTCGGACATAGCGTCTATGAACTGGAGGCATGCCTTGGTCGTCTCGTGCTTGCCGGTGCCGAAGGCAAGGCCGGGGTCCATCACTATCGTCTCGCGCGGCGGCGAGGACCCGTCGCCGCGCCAGTCGGCCAGCTCCCACTCGGGCACGACGACCAGCCGCCGCCCCACGGTCTCGGTCTTGAAGTGGCGCCGATAGGAAAAGCGCCAGTCCTCGTCGGGCAGCTCGCCGACGTCTATGGGCGAGCTGACGCCGACCACGTCCATCGCGGCGCGCAGGCAACGCTCCGCCTCCCCCGTGCCGGACGGATCGGACAGGTAGATGCGCATCTGCGCGAGCGGAGCCTCAACGTCACGGTACGAGGACAACGCAAAATCCCCTCCGTCGAACACCTCGAAGAGGGGATTCACGAACTGTTCGGGTATCGAACAGCCTACAAACGTCATTTACTTGGCCTGCTTGGCGGCCTTCTTGGCGACGAGCTTCTTAACGACCGCAGGCCGCTGCACGAGGACGCGGACGTCCTCGTCGCCCATCTTCTTGACAGCCTCGGCGTCCATGCCGAACTTGACGAGGCGTGCGCGCTGCGCCTTGCTCTTGCGCGCCTTGCCGGCCGGCGTCTTGCACGGACGGACATGCGATTCCTTGCGGAGTGTGCGACCTGTACCCATTTTCGACCTCTTCTTTCTTCCTTGTGAAAAGTGAGACGCGAATTATACCCTATCCTGCGCGGAAAAGCAAGGGCGAAGTTGGGGGAATCACGGAACGGCAATGGCCATGCAAAGGCTGCGGAACCTGTTGTACGCGTTGAACAGGTCCAGCTCCGCGAGAACGCCAGACGAACTCGCCCCGCCGTCGACCCCGACGCGCAGTATCTGCACCTGACGCGCGGCGAGGATGAGCTCCTTCAGCTCCGACGACGCCTCGCGGCGCGCCGCCATGTCGGACACGCCGCCGCGCAGCTCCGCCCTCGAGAACCTCGCCAGGGTCTCGACCCTGTCGTGTATGTCGAGGATCGTCGCGAGGTCACCGCCCTGCGGCGCCTCGCCGGCCTCCCTCAGCCGCCGCAGCGCCTTGACGACGTTGCGCAGCTCGTCCGACGCCGACTCGAAGTCGTCGGCGAGCCGCAGTATCCGCTGCTCCAGGACCGCCGTCGCCGACGAAATGCGAGGGGTCATGAGCCGCCCCACGAACACCGTGATCTCCCTCTGCACGTTGTCCAGCACGTCCTCCCTCCGGCAGACGTGGCGCTCGGCCTCCGCCGCGTCCTTCCCGGTCAGCGCCAGCCTCACGTGCGCAAGCATGTCCACCACGCTCTCCGCCATGAACGAAATCTCCACCAGCGCCTGCTCGCAGGCTATGAGCGGACTCGACACGTTGGCGTCCAGCACGGAAAGGTGCGGCTTCTCCTCCTTGCGCTCGGGGACAAGCCTCTCCACCAGGCGCGAGAACGGGCGGACAAACGGCAGCACCAGCGCGCCGCGCATGAACGCGAAGAAGGTGTCCACGACCGCGATTGGCAGCATGATCCGCGGGAAGAGCCCGTCCGCAGTCGGCGCGAAGGCCGAGGGGAACGCAAGCCGCGCCAAGGGCACGAATACGGTCAGGACGAAGGGAAGCAGCACCACGGACCCGAGGACGTTCATCAGAGTGTTGGCCAGCGCGGTGCGCTTCGCGCCGGCCGACGCCCCTATTGACGCGAGCCACCCGGTCGCCGTCGTGCCGATGTTGGCCCCGAACAGCGCGGCTATCGCCGTCTCGCCCGTGACCAGGCCCTCCGACGCAAACGTCATGAAGATGACTATCGCGGCGGCGGAGCTCTGTATGATGGCCGTGAACGCGGCGGAAGCCAGGGCCACAAGAGCGGCGGAGACGAACGACGTCGCCGCGAGGGAGCCCAGCGCCGCGCTCAGCTCCTGAGACTCGCGGATCGGCGCGACTCCCTGCTTCATGAACGCCATGCCGAGGAACACGAGTCCCAACCCGATTGTCGCGAGGCCCACATGCCTGAGCCTGCCGCGGCGCAGCGGAAAGTAGGCGATGCCGCCGAGGACCGCAAGCGTGAGGCCGAGCATCTCGGGGCTGGGCGCGAACGCCATGAGCCAGACCGTGGCCGTTGTGCCGATGTTCGCGCCGACCAGCACGTTGACCGCCTGCGCAAGCGACATGAGCCCGGCCGAGACAAAACCCACCAGCATCACCGAGACGACCGATGACGACTGCACCACGATGGCGGCTATCGCCCCGGTCACGACTCCCGCCGGGCGGTTCGTCGTCGTAAAGCCTATTACGCGGCGGATTCGCTCGCCGCTCGCAGCCTGCAGCCCCTCCGACAGGTGGCGCATCCCAAGCAGAAAAAGCCCGAGGCCGCCGCACAGCGCCAAGATGATGTTCGTCAGTTCGCCCATGACACCCCATATTATATCAGAAATCGCCCCGCCCCTGCTCGCGGGTTGTGTGCAGCGATTTTAGCGCGATCCTTCTTCTACAATCTGGATACGCGCTCCCTGACGAGCTCCGTCGGCTCGCCCCTCGTCAGAACGTCCCCTCACGTGCGGACGTTCAGCGCACCGTCTCCCCCTCCAGGGCGGTAGCCTGCGGCACTACGACGGTCCGGTCGTAGCAGGCGAACGAACCGTCGACAAGGTCCTTCGGCGGCTTCTTCGTGAAGAGGTTCACCACCGGCACCAGGACGAGCCCCCCGAGCATGGCGAGTGCGCCCGTGTTGATCGGCGACTTCAGGATGTCCGGCATGGCGTCGCGGCAGAACACCCCGACGAGCGTGAACGCCGGCGCCGCGACGAAGCACGCCCAGCACGAGGCCGCAGTGACCTTCTTCGAGTAGAGGGAATAGAGGAACGGAGCGAGGAACGCACCCGCCATGGCACCCCACGAGACGCCCATCATCTGCGCGATGAACGCGATCGGGCTGGTGCTCTTGTACTGCACGAGCGCAAGCGCGGCCGAAATGGCGATGAAGACCACGATCAGAACGCGGATGCAGAGCACCTGGCTCTTGTCCTCCATCTTCTTCACGACCATGCCGTTGATGAAGTCGATGGTCAGCGTCGACGACGACGTGATGACGAGCGACGACAGCGTGCTCATCGACGCGGAGAGGACAAGCACGACGGTGAGCGCGATCAGCATCGGCGAAAGCCCCTCAAGCATCTTCGGGATGATCGCGTCGAAGCCGCCTGCGGGGACGCCGTTGGGGCCGACGTTCAGCACGTCCGTGAAGAGCCGCCCGAAGCCGCCGAGGAAATAGCAGCCGCCCGCGACCACGAAGGCGAAGAGCGTGGAGATTATCGTGCCCTTCTTGATCGCCCCCTCGTTGCGGATCGCGTAGAACTTCTGCACCATCTGCGGAAGGCCCCATGTTCCGAGCGACGTGAGGATCACGACGAACAGAAGGTTCAGCGGATCCGGGCCGAGGAACGACGTGAATATGCCGGGCGTTGGCTCGGCGCCGGGAATCATCGCCGGGCCGGGGATGCGCGCAAGGCCGTCCAGCGCGGCGACAAGCCCGCCCTTGGAGGCGATGATCGCCCAGATGACGGCGGATATGCCGACGAGCGTCACGACGCCCTGGATGAAGTCGTTGATCGCCGTCGCCATGTAGCCGCCGGCGATCACGTAGACGGCGGTCAGGACCGACATCAGCACGATGCACCAGGCATAGTCGATCGAGAACGCCATCCCGAAGAGGCGGGAGAGCCCGTTGTACAGCGAGGCAGTGTAGGGGATCAGGAACACAAAGATGATCACGGACGCCATAAGCTTGAGGCCCGGGCTGCCGAACCGCTTGGCGAAGAAGTCGGGCATCGTGGCGGAGTCGAGGTGCTGCGTCATGATGCGCGTGCGGCGGCCCAGCACCGCCCACGCGAGAAGCGATCCGATCAGCGCGTTGCCGATTCCGGCCCACGTGGCGGATATTCCATAGCGCCAGCCGAACTGCCCCGCGTATCCGACGAAGACGACGGCGGAGAAGTACGACGTGCCGAAGGCGAAGGCCGTCAGCCACGCGCCGACGGCGCGTCCGCCGAGGACGAATCCGTTTACGTCTGCCGCCTTCTTGCGACAGGCCCATCCAATGACAAGCAGCACGGCGAAATACACGCCGAGCAGTAGCGAATTTACTAGTATCTGGCTCATAGTTAATCTATTATACCATATTCCTGTCCGTCGTGCCGCGTGTGATATCGCGCACTACAATACGCGGCCGGCGTCCTCCACCGGCAACGGCGAGGACGCTTCCTCGCGGGCATCGTCGTCAGCGGCGGCACGCAACCGTTCGCGGCGGGCGGCAAACTCCAGCGCAAGGTCCGATGGCTTCACGCGGACGGCAATCTTCGGCGCGTCTACCGCCGGACGAATCTCGAACACCTTCGTGCGGGCCGCGCCGACGGCGAGCCTGATTCCAGATGCAAGCTCCTCCGCCGTCCAAGCCTCGCCATCCTCCCTTGGATACGATACACCGTCTTCGTCCACGACAGAGTAACGGCCGCACGCAAGACCCTTGGCCTTGAGGTCGAAGAACGCCGCCCCTTTTTCCCAGAAATTGAAGACGGCAGCAATGCGCGTGCCGCCCAGCTCGTAGGCGACGACCTGCAACGGGCTCATGTTAGTCGACGCCTGGACGTATGCGGTCACAAGACGGCATGGCACCGCGTATTCCTTCACGGGCACAACGGAGGTCTGGCGCGTCGCGTTCCAGCCGTCGAGCACGAAATCCTCGTATCGCGCGGCGCGGGCGTTCGCCTCGGCGAAGGCGCGCCAGTAGCGCGCGTCCATCGAACCGCGCGGCAGATAGTACACCACGCTCGCCTCCCAGCGGTTGAAGAAGAACGAGTCGAGCGCCATCGACATCGTCTCGGGCTGAGACAAGTAGCTGCCGAAATGACCGAGCGGAAATGCCAGAAGCCTCGGACGGCGAGCGGGGTCGGGATAGTCGCGGTCGACCGTCTCTCGCACGTCCTTCGCCGCCACGAACGACGCAAGGGGAACGCGCTTGCCGTACGGTTTCGGGCGGGCGCCCTTGATGCCGGCGTACGGACCCCACGGATTGAGCCATTTCAGGTCGCCGGCGTAGTCTAGAGCGCGCACCTCGTCAACGTAGCGGGCCCTGCCGCGAGAGTTGGCGTGGTACCAGCTGCCGTTCTCGATCCACGCAACGGCAGGAACGATGCCGATCGACTTGTCGCCGCCGGTGAACTTCCGCACGTATCTGTCGAGCGTCTTGACGATGCGGCCGTGTTCACGGGCGCGGAAGTCGAGGATCCGCTCGCCCCACTTGCGTCCGCGCTTCAACTCCTTCGGCCAGTCGCGCGCCATCTCCGCGTCGCTCACGCCTACGAACTCCGCGAACGCGGCGCGGCAACGTTCGCACATGCAGCCCTTGCCGGCGTAGTAGTACGGCTCCCAGTTCTCCCAGAGCCCGTCGGCGTTCTTGCACGTCCGCTCTATGAGCGGCACCACGTATTCGCGGAAGTGGCGCGTTTCCTTGTAGATCGCAATCGGACACGACGCGCGCTTCACCCAGTAGCGCAGATACTCGAGCGGCCCTACGAGCGGATCGTCCGTGACATAGCGATCCTCTGGCGGGCGATGCTCGTACTCTCCGACGGCGAAGCCGTTGATGAGCATCGGATCGTTGCGCGTGATCACGCGCACTCCGTTCGCGCGAAGGGCGGATAGCGCCGCCTTGCCGCCATTGGACACGACCCACCTCACGCCGCAGTCCCCGATAAGCGCGGCAAACCTCGCAGTCGCGTTTGTGCATGCCGCATGATCGAAGTCGAATATCGAAGCACCGGAGATGATGCCATTCATGTAGCGCTTCGGCGCGGCGCAGCGAACGGACGGGGCGACGGCGATGGTGAACTCGCTTGCGTTCGACATGCGCGCGCCGCCGTATTCCACGAAGAACCGCGCCACGCCGCACTCCCCTTCTCCGCGCGTTGGCGCCACCAGAACGCCGAACGGATCGCTGGAGTTGAACGCCGCCCTTGGCACCGCTCCGGGCCCGCCGCCCTGGCGCACCTTGAATCGGAACTCTCGCGAGCCATCCGCAAGCAGCGTCCGCTCCGTCGGTTCCGCCGCGACAAGGCGCGCGCCAAGATACTCCACTCCGGCGGGCAGGCGCAGCACAAACCGGAAGTCCTGCGTCGTCCATTCGCCGACCGGACGCGCCGACTTCCACTCGAACCACAGGTAGCCGCACTGCCCGGCAGGAAGCTCGTAGCGTCCGTCCGTGCGGTCGGGCATAGAACAAGTCACGGTGATTGGCGCCGGATTGGAGACCGCAGACATGGCAGTGACCCTGGCGCAGACCGCGTCCATGTCAAATGTAACGCCCCCGCCAATCGCCGCAGCAAGGGGAATTGCGAAGCCCAGGACCATTTCAGTTCGCCTCCTTGCCGGCTCCCTTCACGAATTTGTCGTTTGCCATTTGGCTCTTTCCTTTCATTGTCTGACAGCGGATGTTACAAACCTCGAAACAGAATAAACCGCGATTCGCGGGGCGGGAGAGCGATGCGGCAGGCGCCGTCCGAAAAGTCGAACGCGCCGTGCCCGAACATGTCCTCGCCCTTCCCCGAAAGCCCCTTCACCCGAACGGTCTGCTCCATGTCGGCGTCCGTGTCGTTCAGCAGCACGAGAAGCTTCCTGCCGCCGTCGCCCTCGTAGAGCGCGTACAGGAAGCGCGAACCGCCGGGCGAAACCGAAACAGGGCAGTCGCCCGTGTAGTACGCGCTGAAGCGGCGACTCGCCCCGAACGACTCCAGAATCGCGTCGGGCACAAGCCACTGCCTGCCGTCCGAGCCGATTCCCACGTTGAGGTCGTGTGTCTTGAAGTACGCGGTGGCGTGACGGATCGCCCTGTCGTTCTCGGGCGCGTCCGGAGAATACGCCTTCACCTTGTCTGGCGCGAACATCTCCAGGGCACGCCTGATCTGCGGGAGCATCACGATCGTCGTCTCGTTCGCGCGGGAGGCGTAGGTGAACTGCATCGCCTCCGGGGTGAGCACGTCGTAGTAGGAAAGGGTCTGGCAGACGTCACGGTCGTAGCATTCGCCCATCACGAGCATGTCGAAGAACACGTCGGACGGGGTACGCTGGTATTGCAGGTGGCCCATCATCGCCGAATCGGGGTTCTTCTTCTTCATTTCGCGGTAGACCCGCTTGAGGAGCTCGCGCACGGCACGCACAGGGCGGTCGTGGCGGGTCGCACCGAATTCGTCCTTCCAGGTGCATCCATGCACGCGAGACTCGCACGGCGACGGCCCGGTGACGTCGAAGTACAGGTCGCGCATCTCGAACTCAGGCCTTTCGAGGTGCTCGTGGCAGATGCTCCACAGCTTGTATTCGAAGAAGTTGCGGTCGTTCGGGCAGGCGTAGGTCCACGCCGAGCGGTCCTTGCGCGCGCGCTCGTGCCAGGAAAGCTCCTCATTGTAGAACTCCGGGCAGCTGGAAGCCGCCCATTCGTTGCCGAACCACCCCCACCACGGATAGGTCGCGGAGATCGCCCGCGTCGCATTGTACCAGAACACGCGCTCGCCCTCGCGCTGCATCTTCACGAACTTCGCGATCTTGGCGGGATCGTTGCGCGCGGGGTCCTTGTCCTCGTAGAAGCGCCCCATGTGTCCGGTCCAGCCGCATATCCTGTCGTGCGGCGTCGATGCGAGCAGGACGTTCTTCGGCTTCGTCGGCGTGGGCTGGAGGTAGAACGAGAACGTACGCGGCGCGCCGCCGGCGAGCGGAGCGTCCACCACGCGCATCGTCATCGTCGCCGCGCGTTCGTCGACCGCGAGCGCGTAGCCCGACGCCGTCCGCTTCAGCCTCCACCCCTTGAAACTCTCGATGCCGCCCATCAGCCCGACCGTCGATCCCGTCCACCACCACGGCTTCTTTTCGGGCGAATAGTCGAACGCCACCTTATTTCCTGGCGGCAGGGCGAGCTTCTCCTTTGCGGACGAGCAGTCGTCGAATCCGATGACGAGCTCGCGCTTCACGGAGGTCACGACCGCGAGCGACTTCACGGGCGGCACGTACGTCACCTCGAACCAAACCAACCCGTCGAATTCGCATCTCGCCCGCGCCGTGACCGGCGCGCCCTTCGCGGTCAGCTCGTAGTCCGCCTCCGCCACGCGCCTCGACACGCGCCGGACGTCGAATTCCAGCGCCCTGCCGTCCAGCACGAGCCTTACCGGCTCCGCAAGCAGCTCCTTTCCGCCCGACATGGCGGACGACATCAGCCCGCCGCCGCCCAATCGCACCTTGCGGTTCCAGCACGAGAAACCGTCCTCCGCGAACACGGGCGGCGTCCATGGCGGCGGCACCGTGTCGTCGTCTCCGTATTTCGTTCCCTCCCATGGCGCCCTGCCGTCCGGCTTTGCGTAGAACGCGTAGTCGGACGCAACGACGTCCCCGTCCGGCCCGACGAGCGAGACGAGCATCTTGTACTGGCCTGGCGGAAGCGACGACACGTCCGCCGGATGGTCGGCCATGCCCTCGACTGGAAACGCCGGAACCGTGCATCGCCACGCGACGCAGCTTTCGTCGTCGAACTCGTGCGCCGCAAGCTTCAGCGCGAACCCGTCCGACTTCCCGAACCAGTTGTCGGTCCGCACGTACATCGTCGCCGTCTTCGGATCGGTCCACAGGCAGCGCAGACCGAACTTCGCGGCGGGGTCGCGGAACGGCGCGTATCCGTTGAAGAGCATCTTGCCGTCCACGTCGTAAACCGCGATGGACGCCGTGCCCATGTCGGTCGCGGGGCCGCCGTAGAAGAGCAGCGAGCATGCCTCCCCGGCCTTCGCGCGGGCGCTCTTGAAGCTGCGCAGCACCGGCGAGCGCGGGCCAAACGCAATGAAACTGCCGCGCACGGATCCAGACTTGGACGCGACGATTTCGACTTCGTTGGAGACTACCTTCCGCCCGATCGTGCCGAAACTCGGCACGCAGAACCGCGACGCGCCCTCCCTTAGCGTCACCTTCAGCAACACCTCGTCGCCGTCCTGCGCCTTCATCCTGCGCTCGAAGCCCGCGCCGTCCTTCGGCACCACTCCAAGTTCGCTCCACGGAATCGTCTCGCAGCCGGAGAAAAGACCTTCGTCCGTCCACGCGAACGGAATCGGCGCGAGCTGCGGCTTGAGCGGGAACCTCGCCGAAGGACTCTCAGCAGACCCTCGCGCGAGTGAGACGATTATCGGAGACCTGGGCGGAACGGGATCCGCCAGCGCCACCGATACGGCAAGGGCGACGGCGGGCGCAAAAGCGAGGCGTCCTGTCATGGCACGTCAGTACAGTATGACGGAGAATCCCTTGGTGACGGGGGTCATGTACACCTTGCCGTCGCGCGCCTCGAAAGTTGCACCGATCCCCGATTCGCCCGCGTTCCTGATGCGCCAGCCCGAGACGTCGGGTGCGGCGCCAGAATAGTTCGCCACGGCCACCGTCCTGTAGGGCTTTGCCAGCGGAGACGTCGCACCTTCGCGCGATACGTCCACCCTGAAGCTTCCAGTGGTCGCCACGCCGGACAGAGTCGGCAAGTCGCCCTCGACAGTCCCGTCGTCTGCGAGCGAGGTCTTGAGTCCGCCGCGGGAGATCGTTCCGTTGGAAACCGTACCGGCGCCACCCACGACGAGTCCTGCCGCGGTCGTCGCGCCGAGGTTGAGCGTCGCGCCCTCCTGCACATTCGCGACACCCGTCGCCGTCCACTTCGTTCCGTCGAGCGATACCGTCCCCGCGCCGCCCACGACCATGCCGCCGGTTCCCTCGATCGGCATCGACACCGTCCACGTCTTGCCGGCGGGCGGTTCGAGCACGAGCCCTTCGTTCTCGACCACGACCTTGAAGTTGGAGTAAGTCTGGGAGGAGAGCACGCAGTCGCCAGTGCCGGGAATCCACTTGGAGTTGTCGAATGTGAGAGTGTACGCGCCCACGGCCGCGCCCTGCGAGGCGTAGTGGTAGTAGCTGAGACCCGAGCAGCGGAATTCGGAGCCGTTGCGGAACGCGTAGTTGATCACCGAGCTTGGGCCGTAGGAGACGACCGGAACTGGATCGAGGTTCGCGTTCTTCGCGAAGACGGAATTGTCGAAGTCGAACGTCACGCCGCTGTACAGATAGCAGTTGTTCGCCAGCAGACGCGCGCCGTTGCGGAAGAAGTACTTCACGTCTGGGCCGCTGCCTCTGGAGGCGTACAGCAGATACGTGGCGATGAAGTCGGAGTGGTCTGCGTTGACGCGAATCTTTATTCCGGAGCGCGTGCCGTCGTAGTTCACCTGCACGGTGTCGGCGGAAACTGTCGCGTTGTTCGTGAGCGTCAGAGTCGCCTCGGTGACGTCCGAAATCGTCGCCACGGACTGCGGCGCCAAGTGGAAACGAGTGCCGCTGCCCTTGTTTACAAGCTTCAGGTTGTCGACCGTCAAGGCCGGCTGCGCCGACAGGTTCTTCGTAGGCACGCCGACGAGAATGGAGCCGCCTACTCCAATTTCCACAGGCTCTGCACCCGTGCCCCTGAACACCATCTCGCCCTCCGCGATGTTGAGCGCGGAATAGAGGGCGCTTGGCGCGGAGCCGTCGACCGGGAATGTCCACGTGTTGCCGCCCACCTCCTGTCCAAAGCGGGTGTGGCCGTACGTATTGGGGAACCTGCTGGCGGCGGCGGCGGTCAGCGTCAACTTGCCCACTCCGCGCGTGATGAACGCGGCCGTCGCCGGCGTCGGCACGGGCGCGACGAGGTCGACGTCGGCCTTCACGATCACCGCGTCGTGGCCGAGGTAGTAGCTGCCTGAGTATAGCATGTTCGTCGGCGCGGACGCGACGCCGAAGCTGGCGATCTCCGCCCCCTGCGCCGGCCCCGTCACCTCCAGCGTGCCGTTCGTCAGCAGCAGCCCGGCGGTGGCGAGCGGGTTGCCGAGCCCAAGCGCAGCGGTGTCCGGCACGGTAAGGATTCCCCCGTACAGCGTCACGCCGTTGACGAAATCGTTCGCCGTGTTCACGAGCTGCGCCCTGCCGTCGCCCGTCTTCTCGAACGCGCCGGTTCCGTACTGGCCCGACAGAGTGAGGTTCGCGCCCGCCGCGACGTCCGCGACAAGCGTCTCGCCGGGCTGATACGACACGTTCTCCGTGGCGTTCGAGGTTCCCGACGCCAGTTCTATCCTGAGAGTGCGCGGCTTGCGGACGGTCATCTTGAGCGTCGTGGCCCCGCCTTCATCGACCCAGGAGAACTCCGCGATGTCGCCGTCGGCAAGCCCGCTCGTCGCAACCGCGCGAGCCCACGCCGCCTTCGACTCCGCGCTCATCGCGCCGGTGACGGTTACAAGCGCGTAGTCAGTGGAAACTTCGCCGGAGGTGAATTCGCCTTCAAGCGCCAGCTGCGCGTTGGTCACGACGAACTCGCCCACCGTGATCGTCTCGCCCGCCCTGACCGTCAGGCCGCCGGCGGTTTCGGAGTCGCCAAGCACGAGCGCGTCGACCGCGCCCGCCGCCAGCGTCCCGCTGAACGCCACCGTCGCGCCGTTCTTCGCAACGACCGTGCCGAACTGCGCCTCAGCCGGCAGAACCGCCTTGCCGCCCGTCACCTCGACGCGGGCGAGCTCCGTGCCCGTTCCCGTCAGCGTCTTGACGCCATTGCCGGAAAGCACGAGCACGCCGTCATCGCCGTCCGCGTTCTCGAAGTCCTGCGCCGCCGTGACATTGTAGTCGGATTCTATCTCAAGCCCGCCGCCGCCGATCTTGGCCTCCTCGAAGTTGTAGAAGAAGTCGGCGTTCGCGCCCGTGGCGACGATCTTGCCGCCGTTCGCGCGGAAAAGGCCAGTGCCGAGGCCGCCGTTGAAGCGTCCGCACTTCGTCACGCCGCCGTCGAGCTGCACGAGGCCCGTGCGCTCTGCGACTTCGGAGGCGTTGATGCCATAGGCCGCGTCGTAGTAGTTCACGTTCAAAACGCCGCCCGTCTGCACGAGGCGGTTCGTCTTGGTCGTCGTTGCCGAGCCGCTGCCGAGCCGCACCCGATCGAAGGTCGCCGTTCCGCCGGAGATGTTCGCCTCGCCGGAACCCTGCCATCCGATCTGCAGGCCGTTGGAATCGGAGCTTGTCAACGAGCCGCCCTTCATGTCGAGGATTCCGTATGAGTTTGCATACTGGCCGAGATAGACGAAAGACGTGTATTCGGGATGGTCTGGCCGCGTAAACACCTTTACGACGCCGCCTTCGACCGTCATCCGGCCCTCAGTTCCGCTTGACATCCCGACGTACACGCTGCCCATGAGCGAGTTGGTTCCGCCCTGGAACACGATTTCGCCCTCCTTGTTGCTGTCGTTGCAGACGGTCAGCGGGCCCCACTGCTGGTAGACGTTGCCGTCGCCCGTGAACACGACCTTCGGATTGGCCGAAGAGTCTTTCGCAAGCGTCATGGCGTTGCTTACCACCACATGGCAGTTCGTGAACATCGTAGTCCCGCCGTTGGGCAGCACACTTGCGGTCGAAAACAAATCACACCCGTCGAATGTCGTGTTGTTGCGGCTAGTGGCGTTGCCGAGCGTCCATGCCGCCTTGTTAACCACGTGCGAGCGACGGAACGTCATCTGCGTGTCATTGGTCGTGTTGACGGTATGCGCCACGGCGTTGGTGAACACCGAATCGACAACGAGCACGTCCGCGCCGTTCGGCCGCAGCACGCCCGAACCCACGAGGTCGATGACGGCGTTCTCCGCATAGAAGCCGGACTGGTCTCTGCACGTGGCGTTCAAGCTGGAGCCGACGTTCAGCACGTTCCTGAGCGTTATCTTGGCGTTGACGACCTCGATCCTGCCGGTGAGCGACGGTTCAGAGCTTATGTTCGCCGACCCAATGGAGAGCGAGCCGCCGTTGCGCACTTTGACGTCAAGCCCGCCGCCGTACTGCTGCTTCGTTTCGCCCGTGATCTTCAACTTGCCACCGTTCTCCACGAGCAAGGTCGCATGATGATTCGTCGTTACGCCATAATACTGGACGCTGGAAGTGCCGAAAGTAAGGGAGCTGTCGAACGTCACGTCCGCAGTGTCGGCAACGCGGATGATCGTCTCGTTCGCGTAGTCCGTGAACCTCTGCGAGCCGTCGGGGACCGTCACCACGCCCTTCACGACATGGGTACCACCGTCGAAGGACAGGACGTTGGTGTGGGAGCAGCCCTGGATGAACAGTCTTGGAAGCGTGGTGGTCGTTCCCTCGTGGAAGTGAATTTCGGAATTGAAGGAAGACGGGGGCTTGTGCCCGCCACCCTGATTGTCGGAGAACAGGAAGAAGTACGGAGACCACGAGGTGGAACCGTCGGGCGTCACGAAGTTGTACACGCCCTGGTCGAAGTCGAGACGCGGATGGTCGTTCGTCGCCGAAAGGCGGATCACGGCGTTGCTGATTTCCGAAAGCGCATGCAGTTGCGAAAGGCCGTAAGTCTGCAAGTTCAAGAAGTGGGAGCCCTTGAAGCGGAAGGAGAACGGTTCGTTGACGTACTTCGTAGTCGCGTCCGAAGGAAGCTGCGGCTGGTAGAAGCGTCCGTCGCGCCAGTCGAGGGTGAGCGTTCGCCGTCCACGACGTTGGCGCGGATGTTGGCCTCCAGCTCGTACTCCGCAGGGATGGTGACGGTGTATGAGCCGAGCGATCCGGGGAAGACGGCGACGTGGTCGATGGTCGGCGCGCCGCCCGTCCAGTGCGCGGTTTCGTCCATGGATCCGTTGGCATCGCCGTCCACCTTCCGCCAGTTGTTGTCGGTAGCGGCGCTCGCGGCCATGACAGAAAGCGCCACGCCTCCGACGAGCAGCATGCTGCGGAAGAAATGAACCTCATGGCCAACGCTCACCGGCGAAGTGGTTGTGGTCCGCACTGGATGCTTCATGTGCCTGTTCCTCCCAATCTTGCCTTGCATTAGACACCAAATATCCGCCGCGCGAAAGCGACGTCCGCGAGCGAAGGGATCTCTGGCCGAGGCGGCCGGGTCAGTCCTCGAAGAGGCTGCGAATCGTCTTGACGGCGTCCTTGCGCGTTCCGCAGACGACGCCGCCTGGCGGCAGCATGCTGACGCCGCTCTTGAAGCCGACGACCTTGCCGCCGCGACCGACGAACTCCGCGAGGGCGGACTTGAACGCGTCGTTCTTCGCCAGCTTGTCGCTCGTCAGCACCAGGACGTCGATATGGTCGAGGCGGCGCTGCTTCACGCCGTCCACGTCGATCAGCACGAGGTCGAAGTCCTTCTCGGAAGCAAGGGCTATCGCCGTCTCGGCCGTGTCTATGCCGCTGATGCCGCCGGAAACGAAGCCCACGCTGATGGCGCGCCGGCTGCGCGGGCGCGCCGGGAACGTGACGTCGCGCCCGGTGACGTACTTGAACGCGCCACGCACGATGTAGAGCGTGCTGTTGAAGTACTCCGGATGCGCTGAGATGACGAACACCCTGCCCTTGCCGTAGGTACCGCCTATCATGGCCGCCGCGCCGTACATGCGCTTCTTCGGGTCGACCCTGCCCTTCATCGTGCCCTCGGCGTCCATGGTGGCCCAGACCTCCATCTTCGCGTCGGCGATGACGTTCGTGGTGGGCCACATGAACGGCCCGCCGTGGAAGCGGACGACGTGCCCGCCCTTCTTGATCCCGAGCGCGGCGGCGCCCTTCTCGTTCACGTCGAGAGTCGGGAACAGCGTAACGTTCTCCGTGCCGCTCCTGTCCCATGGCATCATCCGGGCGCGGCGGTCCTCGCCATCCATGAGCAGGCAGCATCCCGCGCAGGTGCCGATGTAGCCGCCGCCGTTGCGGAGGAACTCCTTGAGCTTCAGAACGCCGTTGGTGCCCAGCGTCGTGAACTCGGTCTTGCTGTTGCCGCCCGGCATGACAAGAAGGTCAATCCCGTCAAGCGCGCCGCGGCGGACGCCCGCTCCGTCCACGAGGTGCAGCTCCATCTCTGGCGACTCGTTCACCAGTCGAAACCACTCGACGGCTCCGATGCCGCTAGGGCCTGCGTCGGCGTAGACGGCGACCTTGAGCGGCGGCTGCGCCGGCGCTGCGGCGGGGCCTTCGGAACTGCACGGCGCCTTCTGCGCCGTGAAGCACCCGGAGACGAGGGAAACGGCGACTGTCGCGAGCAGGTAGCCCGCGGCCAATGACATGCGGCTTCTCATGCGCACTTCCCTTTCAGGCATTGTAGGTCGCCGCGGAGGTCGTGCCGCCGTGGCCCGTCCAGTTCGTGTGGAAGAACTGTCCGCGCGGGGCGTCGAGCCTCTCGTAGGTGTGGGCGCCGAAGTAGTCGCGCTGGGCCTGCAGCAGGTTCGCGGGCAGCCTTTCGGTCGTGTAGCCGTCGAAGTACGAGAGCGCCGAGGTCATGGTCGGCGCGGGCACGCCGTACTGCAGCGCCGTCGAAGCGACCGTGCGCCACGCGGGCACGAGCTTCTCGACAGTCTCCTTGAAGTACGGGTCGAGCAGCAGGTTGGAAAGCTGCGGATTCTTGTCGTACGCCTCCTTGATCTTGCCGAGGAAGACCGAGCGGATGATGCAGCCACCGCGCCACATGAGCGCGATGCCGCCGTAGTTGAGGTTCCATCCGTACGTCTTCGCCGCAGTGCGCATGAGAGTGTAGCCCTGCGCGTAGGAGACGATCTTCGACGCGTAGAGCGCCTGGCGGATCGCGTCCACGAACGCGGCCTTGTCGCCGGCGAACGCGGGAATCTTGCGCCCGTACGCCTTCGCGGCCTCGACGCGGTCGGCCTTCATCGCCGAGAGGCAGCGCGCAAAGACGGCCTCGCCGATGAGCGTGAGCGGAACGCCTTCGTCGAGCGCCGCGATGCCTGTCCACTTGCCCGTGCCCTTCTGGCCCGCGGTGTCGAGGATCTTCTCCACGATCGGCGAGCCGTCCTCGTCCTTGAACGCGAGGATGTCGCGTGTGATCTCGATGAGGTAGCTGTCGAGCTCGGTCGTGTTCCACTTCTTGAAGACCTCGTGCATCTCGTCGTCGGACATGCCCAGCAGGTCGCGCATGAGCTGGTAGCTTTCGCAGATGAGCTGACTGTCGCCGTACTCGATGCCGTTGTGGACCATCTTGACGACGTGCCCCGCTCCGGTCTCTCCGACCCAGGCGCAGCCGGCCTGGCCGTCCTCGACCTTGGCGCAGATGCCCTGGAAGATGGGCTTTACGAACGGCCACGCGGCGGGCGAGCCGCCGGGCATCATCGACGGGCCCTTGAGCGCGCCCTCCTCTCCGCCCGAGACGCCCGTACCGACGTAGAGGAGCCCCTTCGACTCCACGTACTTCGTGCGGCGTATCGTGTCCGGGAAGTGGCTGTTGCCGCCGTCTATGATGATGTCGCCGGACTCGAGCACCTTCAGGAGCTCCTCGATCATCGCGTCGACCGCCGCGCCGGCCTTGACCATGCAGAACACCTTGCGAGGCTTCTCGAGGCTGTCGGCAAGCTCCTGTATCGAATGGCAGCCGATGATGTTCTTGCCCTTGGCCCTGCCCTCCAAGAATGCGTCCACCTTCGCGACGGTGCGGTTGAAGCACGCGACCGTGAAGCCCTTGGACTCCATGTTCATGATGAGGTTCTCGCCCATCACGGCGAGGCCGATCAGCCCGATGTCTGCCTTTTTCATTTGACCTTCCCTTCAGGTTGTTCACTTCGAACCAGGACCATGCGCCCCACGCATCGGACGCCGCCTGCTGTCGTCGGGTATTTTACCAAAATCAGGCCGCTGGTGTAAATCCTGCGCCCGCCCACCTCCGCCATCGGGCGCATCCGTGAATCGTGCTGCCATCACGGAACGCTACAATGCCGCCTTGCCGTCCGACGCTGCTCCCGACCCGGATTTCGGCGGTCCCGGCGGCATGGCCCGCTGGCAGTCAACCAAATCTCTGGCTTTTGCTTTCGCATACGGCCACCGAGGTGAACCGGATTTCC
The DNA here is from genome assembly GCA_017405115.1 of Kiritimatiellia bacterium. The sequence goes on along the minus strand of JAFRBA010000040.1, from coordinate 11,173 downwards.
CGCAGCCATGCCGCGAAATCGGTTCGGGCGGCACCGCCACGCAGCGCCCTGTGAGCGAAATGCGCGCCCGCACGATTCGCGGATGCGCTCCGAGCTAGCCGGAGGACTCCTGAAGGAACATCAACACCGTGTAGGCCACGAAGACAACCACCCACACGACGGCCTTCGGACGCGTGACTAAACCGGGCTGCCGCGGGCTGCGCCAGTTTACGCCGAACAGGGTGATTGAGACCGACAGCGCCGTCAGGAGCGGCAGGTCGCGGAGAAGCACATAGCGGGAGAAGCCGCCGTTCTCCGGCGTGACCGGCGAAATGACCGTCGCGATGCCGACGACCGCAAGCATGTTGAAGAAGTTAGACCCCACGATGTTGCCGAGCACGAACTCGTGCTCCCTGCGGCGGGCGGATGCTATCGCGCTCGCAAGCTCCGGCAACGACGTGCCGGCCGCGACGATGGTGAGCCCTATGACAAGGTCGCTCACGTGAAGAAACTTCGCGAAGTCGACCGCACCCCACACGAGGAAATGCGCGGAGGCGACGAGGACCACCAGCCCGACAACGACCTGGACAGATGATTTGGCCAGCGAGCCGCGCTGACATGGCTCAGGCACGGGTGGGCTCGTGGGCTCGCCGGCCTGCGCACGACCGTCGCCCTTCTTCACCCACTGGTCGTACCAGCAGTACAGCGGCATCATCACAGCGAACGTCACGAGGAGCGCCGTCGCCTCCGCGCGCCCGCAGGAGCCGTCGCGCAGCACGCACAGCGAGAAGAGCGAAACCGCGGCCAGGCCAGGCCCGGCCACGAACGACACCGAGGGCTTGACGGCAAGCGGCGCTATGAGCGCCGCGACGCCGAGGATCACGGCCGTGTTGAACACGCAGCTGCCGTATGCGTTGCCAAGGGAGAGGTTGGCGTGGCCGGAGAGGCCGGACAGGGCCGAGACGCACAGCTCGGGCGCGCTAGTGCCGAAGCCTATCACGACCATGCCGACTATGAACGGGGAGAGACCGAGTGCGCGGGCAAGCGCCGCCGAGCCGACCACGAACATGTCGCTCGACCATGCAAGCGCGGCAAGGCCGCCTACCATGAAGACGACCGAAAGCCACAATGAAACGTCTGGGTACATGGCGTGTAGTATATCAAACTGCCCCCCGGGGTAACAACTGCGCGACTCGCGGCAACCTCAGCCTTCGCGAGCGACAGCCAGGCAGTTCAGTATCTTCTCCAGGATGTCGTTGGGAACGTACATGTAGCGGTTTGAGCTCTCGTAGCCCAGTCTGCTGTCGGCCCGCACGATCGCGAGGAACTCCTTCGCCGTGGCAAGCTCCCTTGCAGCCCAGCGACGCATCCCGGCCTTGTCGCCGCGGCGCGGTCGCGAAGGATGCCGGTGCAGTATTCCTCGACTGTCATCGACTTCGGGCGCGCGGTCTTCTCAAGCGCGTCGTATTCGCAGACGGCAAGCGAGTCGGGCGGCGGCAGGATGTCCTTGGGCGCGGAGACCACCATGCGCTCGTCAGCCCTGACGGCGCCCAGCTCGGACGTCGCCGTCATGCCGCAGTTGTGCCAGACCACCGTGATGTCGTGCTTCTCCGGCATGCCGTCGAAGGAACCCTGGCGCGCGCCGATCTCGAGGACGCCTCCCCTGAGGCTCACCCGGGCCGTCGCCGACGCGCCCGAGCGGTAGGCGAGGGAGTCGCCGTCGTCCTCGTACCAGTCAAACGCCCCGTCGGCGCCGAGATAGACGTTGAGCTCGACCTTGTCGTTCCAGCCGCGGTCGATATGCTGCTTGAGGGGCCACATCGGGACGATCGCGCCGGCCTTGACGTAGACCGCGCCGCCCCATGTGTCGGTCTTGACGACGGGCAGCGTGCAGGGGCCGCGGACCGGCTCGCCGGTGCGCCACTCGTACCAGACCCCCTCGGGGATCTTGACCTCGCTGGAGAACGCCGAGACGAGCAGGCTGTCCCCGAGCAGGTACGTGCCGGCCTCGTCCGCGTACTCCTCCGCCTCCGGATACACAAGCGGGAGCGGACGCATGATGGGCCATCCCGTGCGCGACGCCTCCGCCGCCGTGGCATAGAGGTAGGGGAAGAGCCTGTAGCGTATGTTGAGGTACTCGCGTATCGCGTTCGTCTTCTCCTCTTCGCGGAACCATATCTGGTGGTAGTAGTCCCAGTTGTTCTGCTGGCTCCACGGCGCGAACACGCCGAAGTGGACGGAGGCGATGTCGAACGTGTTCATGTCGCAGCTCTGGTTGGGGTGCCCCGACATGCCGAGGTTGAGCGCAGAGATCAGCGGACCCTGGCCGCCGCCCGTGTCGCCCGCCCATGTCGCGACGTAGCGCTGCAGGCCCGTATAGCCCGCCGCGGAGTAGACCATCGCGCGCTTGCCGGTGTAGACCTCGAATCCCTCGGCCATCTGCTTGTCGTAGACGACGGAGTACATGTTGTGGGCCTCGTCGTGCGAGAGCTTGCCGGCGTACACGCGGCCGGGGAACTCGTGCACCTGCTGCGACGCGTCGAGCTTGAAGCACCGCGCGCCGCGGTCGACGAACTTCTTCAGGTGCTCGAACCAGGCCTCCTTCGACGCGTCCTGGTCCTTGCCCATCAGCTTGTCGGGCCGCCCGACGCTCTGGATTCGCGCGTTGCCGACCTCGGCCTCGAGCAGACGGGCGTCCATCCTCTCCTGCTCCTGTCCGGAGAAGTCACCCTCCACGCGCTTGTCGAAGAACACCTCCGACTCGCGGTCGCTCCGCGTGTCGCTGCGCTTCGAGGTGGGGCGCGCGAGCCCGGCGGCGCACTGCTCCTCGAACCAGAACACGTCGTAGTTGTTGCAGAGCCAGAGCGACAGCTTGAAGCCCATGTTCTCGAGGGCGCCGATCCACGTGCGCCTGTGGTCGGCCGGCTTGATCCAGTAGGGGAACTTGAAGCGCCCCTTGTTCCAGCTCTTCTTGGTGGTGAAGTCGTAGCGGTACTCCATCCAGCCGGGCTCCAGGCCGATTATGTCGCAGGGGAGCTTCTGCCGGCGGAACTCGAACGCCTCGCTCGTCAGGTCGAACGAGTCGATGTTCTCGTTGGCGACGTAGGCGAAGCCGAATGCGAACGCCGGCAGCAGCGCCGGGCGGCCCGTGAGGCGCGTGTACGTGTCGAGCATCGCGCGGTAGTCGCGTCCCTTGAACACGTAGAAGTCGACTTCGCCCTCCTTCGCCGTTACGACCACGGCGTCGGGATCCGTCTTGCCGACGTCAAACGTGTGGCGGAACGTCGTGTTCACCAGCACGCCCCATCCCGAAGAGGTCATCATCATCGGAACCGGAATGTACGAGTAGATGTTCTTCACCCATATCTCGTAGGAGTCCCCGCGGCGGTTCAGGCTCTTGCGGCTCACGTCCCCGAGCCCGTACACGCGGTCGCCCTTTGCGAGCGGGAACCTGAGCTCGAAACCCTTCCCGACCTGCCTGGCCTCGGCCTTGACGACGCCGAAGTCAAGGTAGGAGCCTGTCTCGACGGGCTTGAGCCTCTCTATGATTCCGTATCGGTTCAGCGCGGACTCGGTCCACTTGCCGTCCCTGCTCATCCGCACGCGCCAGAGGTCGTCGCCGAGCTTCTCGGTGCGGACCTCTACGCCGAAGAGACCCAACGCAACGCACGCGCCGCCCAGCGCCGCCATCAGCTTGATGTGCGTCCCGGTCATGTTTTCCCTTGCCATGTTTTTCTCCTTTCCCTAGCCAACACAGGGAATTCTACCACAAATTCCGCGAGCAATCACCTGAAATCGTAAAGAAACTCCGACGGTTGGGGTTCTCGCTACCGCTCCACGGCTTCGCGCGCTCCAACCGCCACAAGTGGAGATTCCATTTGATTGTTTTACAGGCGGCCTCTGCGAGGCCGTGATTATGGTACAATACGCACATGAAACTTAGCGACAATCCAAGGGCATACGCAATCATGGGATGCGCGATACGCGTCCACAAGACGCTTGGACAGGGCTTTCTGGAGTCGGCATACGGCGACGCCCTTGAAATCGAGTTTGCAAGGGCGGGCATACCGTACGTGCGGGAGGACGAAGTCCGCGTCGTCTACGACGGACAGCCCCTGAAGACGACTTATCGAGCGGACTTCACGTGCTTCGACCGCAGCTACATCGTCGAGCTCAAGGCGATCCGATCGCTGTCGAAGGTCGAATGGGCGCAGGTCATACACTACATGCGAGCGACAAAGATCAGATTCGCGCTGCTCGTCAACTTCGGTCGCGCACAGCTCCAGTACGAAACATTCGACCTGGAACGTCTCTCTACTGTGTCGTAACAGGAAATTAACTCCGATTTATCCGAGCCTTCGCTAACGCTGCGGCTCTTTTGGGGGTCTGGGGGCGATGCCCCCCGGCAAAAAGAAGCGAAGCGTTAGCGGAGCTTCGGACACATCGGAGTTCACTAAACACGAGTCGCAGGCCGTGGAAGGCGAATGCCTGGCGCGGAGCCCAGGCCATTCTGCGGAGCGGTAGCGAGAGCCCCACGGCTCGGAGTAGATGCTTCACAGCTGCAGGTCACCACTCCACGGACGCGCCGCGCGAAGGCGCGCAGACGAACGCCGCCTGCCTCTCGCCCATAGGCGCGTAGAAGTCGCGCTCGAGCACGGCCAGCACGGCGTCCGCGCGATCCGCCTCGACGAGCGCCAGCACGCAGCCGCCGAGCCCTGCGCCGGCGAGTTCGCTTCCGAGCACTCCGGGCGTGCGGTCCAGCAGCGCGCAGAGGGCGTCGATCCTCGGCGTGGAGCATCCGTAGGCGCCTACCGCGTCGGCATAGTCGACGTTCCTCTCCGCCAGGTCGTCCAGCACCGCGTCCGTCACCTTGCGCGGCGCCTCGGAGGCGTGGGACGTCTTCATCAGCTCGCCGAAGCGCACGCAGTCCCCCCTTCTCAGCACGTCCAGCGCGCAGGCCGAGCGTGCGCATTCGCCCAGGCCGTACAGCGCCACGCCGCGCAAGTCGTACACGCCGGGGTCGGCGTGCGTGGCGAAGATCTCGTCCAGTCTGGCCCCGCTCTCCGGCAAAAGCGCCCTGAGTGCGTCGCGCGTGGCCGTGCGGGGGATCGCGCGCAGAAGGCGGTATCCGTCCGCGAACGGACGCACCCTCGCCAGGTCGCGGAAGACGGACAGCTGGCGTTCGGGGAACGCGCGCCGCACGAGGAGGAACGCGAATTCGTATGCGGCGACGCAGGCGTTGAAGCGGTCTCTGCTGCCTTCGCTCTTCTTGGACTGCTCGAGCGAGTTTGCGACGAGCACGGCGTAGCGGGCGGGGAGCTTCATCGCGGGGCCGATGCCGAACGGCGCGAAGTCGAGGCGCGTCAGCGCCCCCTCGCGGCTGCACAGCATCGCGGCGTGGTCGCCCGCGCCGCCCCTGCTGCCGACGAACCACTCCGCCTCGCCGCAGAGCGGCACCAGCTCCGACGGCTCGAAGTCGAGTCCGTTCATCGCCGCGAGTGCCAGCATGGAGGCCACCACCACCGACGAGGAGCTCGAGAGCCCCGCGGCAACCGGGATGTTCCCGCATGCCATCACGTCCATTCCGCAGAGCGGCAGGTCCACTGCCCGCTGCAACCGCAGGACCGCGCCTTTCACGTAGTTCGTCCACGAGCCCTTAGACGCCTCGAGCGCCGCGCGGACTTCGGGTTGCGAAAGGTAGTCCAGCCACGCGCGCGTCGCGCCCTCGCCGGACAGCGGCGCGTCGCCGGCGGACGGAGCCTCGACCGCGAAGCTCTCCTCGGCGTACGAGGAATCGAGGTTCGCCACATGCACGACGCCGTCCGCACGCGGCGCCGCAACAAACACCGTGGCGGCCTCCGTGGCCAGCACGTTGACGCTGCCGCCGCGGTGCTCCACGTGCCGACCCATCAGGTTCACGCGCCCCGGGGCGCGCACGAGCACGGCGGGACGGTCCGCGCCGTAGCGGGCGATGAACGCCTTGAGCACGGCGCCGTGTTCCGGGTGGTCTTCGAGAAGCGCCGCGGCTGGACGCAGGAAGCTGGCGTTGAGGCGGCGGAAGTCGGCCTTCGTGGAGAATGTGAGCAGGTCGGTCTTGTCCGCAACGTGGTAGACGCGCACGCCTTCGCGTCCCGGCGCGGCGACGCGCCCCGAGGCGAAGAGCTCGATCGTGTCGGTGAGATAGACCTCGCCCTGCGCGTTGTCGCGTCCGCATTGCGAGAGCGCCTCGCCGAGGGCCGCCGCGTCGAAGCGGTAGAGCGCGGTGTTCACCCACGGCGTCTCGGCGACGGCCGCGGCGGGAATGGAGCGTCCGCAAAGGGATATTTCGCGTCCGTCCGCCAACGCCTTCTTCACGTCGGCGTACTCGACTATGCCGAGCGCGTGGTCGCCATCCATCACCACGTGGCCGCCGTTCGGGTGCTCCTCGCGGCGCTGGACTCCGCAGACGGCGAGGGCCGAGTCGTCGGCGGAGAGGAGTTCGCGCACGAGGCGCGCGGAGACGATCTTGTCGCCCATCGTCACGACGACGGGGCCGTTGTGCCCGACGTCCTGAAGGACGCGCAGTCCGCAGCGCGTGGCGTCGCCGGTGCCGAGCTGCTCCTTCTGGTAGGCGAAGAGGACGCCGCGCTCGCCGTCGAGAGCGCGCATGACGCTTTCGGCCCGGAAGCCTGTGACGACGACAAAACGCGAGACGCCGCCCGCGCGCAGGTTGGCGAGGATGCGCCGCACGACCGGCACGCCGGCGCAGGGGGTGCATACCTTGTTGCGCACTGTCGCGCCCATCCGCGTGCCCTTGCCGGCGCAGAGGACAATCGCGGCCACGTCTCTGGAGGTCTCTGTCTTCATGCCGGTATTATATCAAAAAAGGCGCGTCCCGACGGACGCGCCCTTAACTGGCAGATTTCAATTTTGGGAAAACGGGTCAGACCTGTTTTCCCAAAATGGACTTGCGCCAGCCGCCGCCTTTGCCCTCCTTCTCAATCGCCCCGCATGCCTTGAGCTTTGCAAGAAACCGATACAGTCCGCTCTTCGAAACGCCAAGCATGCTCATGAGCTGTTCAGACCTTATGCCGGGATGCATTTCGACCAACGATACGATTTCCTGCGCAATTACCCCATGACGCTCCTTCACAGACCGTGCGCGGTTGCGCTGTTCATGAAGCTCCACTGAAGCCGCCAGCACTTCCGCTATGTGCTTCTCTGCCTGCGCCACCATCGCCTCAGTTGTGAGAGGATCAATCGGAGCGGCCTGTCCCGCAGCCCTTTTCCGCGCAATCTCCTCTGCCCGCCTGAGCTTCCACTTCTCAAGCAGACTGGCAAGCAGTTCCTCATGAATCCCGGCAATCTCGCCAAGAGTCAACTCTCCCCCATCTTCTGTCATCTGGGAATAGACAAACCGCATTCCGGCAATCGCCGTCTCGTCGCCCTTCTTGAACGCAGAATAGCTGCTCCAGGCATAGCCGTCGAACGTTGCACATGCGGCGGCACGGATCGGATTGAGGTGAATATATCCCAGGCACTCTGCCATGTCCTTGTGCCTATAGGCGACAACTCGATCATGGTATGCGCCCTCCCACAGAGTGCCAGTGTGACCGTTGCGGCGATTGTATTCTTCGGAGAACCACTGCTTGACTATCTTGACGAACTCGCCGATGCTGTACATCCGCTTTCTCAAGGCATCCAGCAGGCGCTCCGCATTCTTGCATCCCGTCTCGCCTTCCTGCCGCAGTTTCGCCAGCTGGCCTTCAAGGGCTGCGGCAGCCTTCGCGCCCTTGAGCACTCCGTACCGACGCAAGACCTCCTTCTCGTCGAGCTCGACCGGCGTCGGCAAGAACACCAACATGTGGAAGTGGTTGATCATGATGCACCAGCCAAGCAACCTGACGCCAGTGAAGTCGGCTGCTCGACGGATCATCTCAAGAAGGTCATTGCGCTCGGCCGATTCCTGAAGGAAGCGGACCTTGTGGGCGATGCGGCTCGTAATGTGATGAACCGTCTCGTAGTCTTTCAGTCTGAAACTGGAATTCGACATAAGATTCCCATTCTGGGAAAACGGGTCAGACCTGTTTTCCCAAAATGGACGGGTTGGAGGATTTTAGAATGGCGATTTCGCGGTCGACGAGCCACCGGTACCAGAGGCCCTGCCGTAGCCGCCCCTTGAGGGTGGGCGCGACCCATGGGGAAGCGACCAAGCCGAGCGAAGCGAGCGCCGAGAAGTGCCAGCGCCAGCCGTAGCCGCCGAAAAACTTGTTTTGAGGGCCGAGCGTAGCGAGGGGATAGTCGAGCTTGCGAGACCGAGCGACGCCATCGAGGAACCCGAGCTTGAGGAAGTAGCGTACGCAGAAATAGGCTTCTCTAGAAGGGTCTGACACTTTTTACCTATGCCAAAACAGGCATAGCCTTTTATCACAGCTCAAACTTCAGTGTCGAATCCGCCGCAGCAGTCCCGGACATGAATTCAACAAGCCCACGCAATGAGCAAAGAAGATATTGATGCGGAAGCCCATCAGTCGCGAATGACTCACCCGTCTCCCCTAGATCGTGTATCGCCGTTCGCAGACTGTCTACATGCTCTTCTGCAACCAGGATGATGCGGAACGGACCAGCCTGCTCGCCGTCCTCCGCCATGGCCTTCTCGAGCTGATCAAACTTGACGGCTATCCGGGACACAAACAACGTGGCGTTCGCGAAAGGCCCAAACGAATAGGGTTTTATCGCATATTTGATTTCGGTGTTTGCAAAGGACCCGCGCTCGCACTTCGTCACAACGTCAACATCGCTTCGCAACGATTGATACACGTTCTTGCGAACCGTCGCGCCACGAACGGAATCAAGAGGAGGTTCTGCATCTAGGACCGCGGCGCAGCAAGCGCGCGCGTCCGCAATCCAGCGGGCAAGCATTTCCTTGTCACGCTCGTTCAGATGCGCAGCAGAGGAAACCTCCTCTGCATTCCGCTTCAACTCGCCGTCGACAAGCAGCACCATCGGGCACATCTTGCCCCTGTCTCCGAAATATGCAGTAAGCGACTTCATTCAAGAGATTCGCCGTCTTGGCCTTCAGCCCCAGAGAAGGCGTCCACCAGCCCGTAAGCCTCAGAAAACTCCCTGAAGATAGGCCCCGGCTTCGCGCTCACGTCCTCAAACGTAATAAACCCTGGATGCGCCGCATCCGCTTTCGCCCTATAGAAATGAGCCGCGCCCGCATCGAGCTCGACAATGCTGAAACGCCGGACGGCATTCACAAAAAACGCGCTGTGCGACGTCAGGAGTATCGTAAGGTTGAACTCCTTCTGAAGCAGCACAAGGACCTTTGCATAGACGATTTGCCAAATCGGATGCAAATGGTTCTCTGGCTCGTCAAGGATCAGCACGTCTCGGTCTTGAAGAACTCCGTGGAGGAGCATAAACCTAAGGAGGACGAAGAACTTCATCCCCATCGACAGGTTCTCCGCCTTCGTGGGACGGCTGGCGCCATCTTCCAGCAAGGCAAAGTCGTTCTCGTCGTCCAAAATCAGGTTCCCGCATATTTCGCCATCCAGCAGCGCCAGGATCTCGGCCAGCCTCGAACGCGCAGACTCTTCTTCTGCCGCCGAAAGTCTCGACTCCGCAGCCAGCTCCTGCGCCAATTCGAGAGTATATTTCTCAAAGGCCTTGGCGTAGGCCTTGTTAGTGTGCAGATCTCTAATATTCAAGAGCGACAGGACATCTGGATTGGCAATCAACCGAACCTTCTTGACAAGCTGAGTGACATGATGTATGCTGCTGCCGCCTTTCCCAAATCTCATCTCATTCCGTTCACCGTGGACAAACAGCTGCAGCACAGCATCGCCGTCCACCTCCCTCAAGGGCCTGGTCTGCCTGTGGAACACGCAGTCGAGCACCTGATACGCCAGTTTCCCCGCGATAGTCCTGTCATCCATCGCCTTGACGTCGGCGATTGTCTTGGCGATGTCACTTCTTGAGAATTCCGACAGCCCGCCTTCTGGAAGCGGAGCAAAAAGCGACTGTAAGGCGTCCGTCCTGTCCGCTTCCCTAAGTTGCTGGTACACGGCTTCGACCGTGGCACTTCCGTCAAGCAACTGCTGCGCCTGTTCCGCCGTAATACTACGGTCGACATTTCGCTCAAACGCCCTCACGACAGCGTCAATACGATCTCGCCGCACCCGTCTCGGCATCTGCGACAAAGCGCGGAAGAACGTGTAAAGCACCTTCCCCACAGTACTCTTGCCCATATTGTTCTTCCCAGCAATGACCGTCAATCCGTCAAACGCAATGTCTGCGGACGATATGCGCGCGAAGTTCTCAATATGGAGTTTCATGCCAATCCTTTCGAGCCGCTGGATATTATATCAAATATTGCCTACCCTCTAATAGCATCTTTAACGCCTAACCTCTAACGCCTCATTCTCCCGATTTCGCGGTCGACGAGCCAGCGGTACCAGAGGCCCTGCCGTAGCCGCCCCTTGAGGGGGTTCGCGACCCATGGAAAAACGAGCACGCCGAGCGAAGCGAGTGCCGAGAAATGCCAGCGGAGACCGGGGATATAGAAAGACCGCGCGGGGAGAGGTTTAGGGTTCGTGGAGGATGCGGGGTTCGGATTCGGCTTCAGAGGCGGCGAATTCGTCATAGTGGCGAAAGAAGTCGAAGAGATTAGCGGCAAAATCTTCCAGGCGGTTCAATATTTTCAAGTCCATTTTGGGAAAACAGGTCTGACCTGTTTTCCCAAAATGGACTTGCGCCAACCGCCCCCTTTGCGCTCCTGCGCAATCGCCCCGCATGCCCTGAGCTTTCCAAGAAACCGGTACAATCCGCTCTTCGACACGCCAAGCATATCCATGAGCTGCTCGGACCTTATGCCCGGATGCGTTTCAACAAGCGATACGATCTCCTGCTCAATTACCACATGACGCTCTTTCACTGATCCTGCACGATTGCGCTGTTCATGAAGTTCCATCGAGGCTGCCAAGACTTCCGCAATGTGCCTCTCCGCCTGCGCCACCATGGCCTCGGTTGTCAGAGAGTCGATTGGCGCGGCCTGTCCCGCAGCTCTCTTCCGGGCAATCTCCTCTGCCCGCCTGAGCTTCCACTTCTCAAGCAGACTGGCAAGCAGTTCCTCATGAATCCCGGCAATCTCGCCAAGAGTCAACTCTCCCCCATCTTCTGTCATCTGGGAATAGACAAACCGCATTCCGGC
>JAFRBA010000039.1 GCA_017405115.1 Kiritimatiellia bacterium | reverse complement strand
GCGTTCGCCAAGAACGGCGCACATTGGGTCCGCGCCGAAAAGCCGTTCAAGATGGCTTTGCTGCTAACATTGGATTGACAAACAAAAGGAGAATCAAGATGAGAGCGTATGTTGACCAGGAACTATGCATAGGCTGCGGCCTTTGCACAAGCATCGCGCCTGACGTGTTCGCAATGAACGCGGACGGCAAGGCGGAGGCCGTCTCTGACACGACCGACGCAAACGGCGAGTCGGTAAAACAGGCTATCGAGGGATGCCCCGTGGCCGCAATACGAGAAACGGAATAACGCGCACAATTTCATTGCTTAAAAAGGAGAATACGACAATGGAACAGAAGATGTTTTGCTGGCAATGCCAGGAGACCGCCGGAAACAAGGGCTGCACGGTATGCGGCGTGTGCGGCAAGACGGCGGACGTCGCCGCGTTGCAGGATGAACTGGTCTTTGAGACCAAGCTTCTCTCGCAAGTCACGACGGCGATGCGCAAGGATGGTAAGCCGGTCGACAAGTCCATCAATCACATCGTGACTGTTAATCTCTTTATCACCATCACGAACGCGAACTTCGATGCCGACGCAATCAAGGCCGCGATTGCCAAGACGCGGGAGGTAAAAGAGACACTCGCCGCCAATCTTGCAAATCCAGTGAATCCTGCCAAAGAACAGATCGGCGTACTCGCGACTGCGGACGAGGACATTCGCTCTTTGCGCGAGCTGATCACCTACGGCTTGAAAGGTCTTGCCGCCTACTCGAAACACGCGAATGCGCTCATGCAGGACGACGAGGAGGTGGACGCATTCATCCAGCGCGTGTTGACGGCGACGCTCGACGATTCGCTTTCGGTAAACGATCTCGTCGCGCTTGCCCTTGAAACCGGAAAGTTCGGCGTCGCGGGCATGGCACTCCTCGACAAGGCAAACACGTCCGCCTACGGCAACCCTGAGATCACGGAGGTCGATATCGGCGTTCGGGGCAATCCCGGCATATTGATTTCAGGCCACGATCTGCGCGACCTTGAAATGCTGCTTGAGCAGACGACTGGGACGGGCGTCGATGTCTATACACATTCCGAGATGCTTCCGGCCCACTACTATCCGGCGTTCAAGAAGTATCCGCACTTCGCGGGCAACTACGGGAACGCGTGGTGGAAGCAGAAGGATGAGTTCGAGAAGTTCAACGGCCCGATCCTGATGACGACTAACTGCGTCGTGCCGCCCGCCGCGTCCTACAAGGACAGGCTCTGGACTACTGGCGCGGCGGGATTTCCCGGCTGCCGCCATATCGCCGGAGAGTACGGCGCGCAAAAGGACTTCTCCGCGCTCATCGAGCAGGCGAAGAAATGCCCGCCGCCCACGCAGATCGAATCCGGCAAGATCGTCGGCGGGTTCGCGCACGAGCAGGTGTTCGCGCTGGCGGACAAGGTCGTCGAGGCCGTGAAGTCGGGAGCGATCAGGAAGTTTGTGGTGATGGCGGGCTGCGACGGACGCCACAAGTCCCGCGACTACTACGCCGAGTTCGCCAAGGCGCTGCCGAAGGATGTCGTGATCCTCACGGCGGGATGCGCAAAGTACAAGTACAACAAGCTGGATCTGGGCGACATCGGCGGCATTCCGCGCGTCCTCGATGCCGGTCAGTGCAACGATTCCTATTCGCTCGCACTCATCGCGTTGAAACTCAAGGAGGTTTTCGGGCTTGACGACATCAACAAGTTGCCGCTCGCCTTCAACATCGCCTGGTACGAGCAGAAGGCCGTCATCGTGCTGCTTGCGCTCCTTTACCTTGGCGTGAAGAACATTCATCTCGGACCGACGCTTCCGGCATTCCTCTCGCCAAACGTAGCCAAAGTTCTTGTGGAGAACTTCGGTATCGCCGGCATCAGGACGGTTGACGACGACATAAAACTCCTCGTTGGCTGATGAAGCATAATCTCTCCATAGTCCGCGTCTACGACATCCAGCCAGCCACACCCGGCTGGCGGGTGCTCGTGGACAGGCTATGGCCGAGGGGCGTTCCCAAAGACGCTCTGCATCCAGACCTTTGGGCCAAGGATGTAGCGCCATCCACGGAACTGCGCAAATGGTTCGCACACGAAGAGGGCCGCTTCGACGAGTTTGCGGCGCGCTATCGCATGGAGCTTGACGAGAATGCTGCCGCAATTCCTTTCGTAGAGGATGTAAGACGTCACACCAAAGATAACGATGTCCTGCTCCTCTATGCGGCAAAGAATCCTAAATGCAATCATGCAATCGTATTGCACGATTGGCTGATGGAGAGATTGGAATCTCAACGTGACACACCAAAAGAAGGGAAAGAAACTATACAATGCACCTGCCATCGTATTTGGGGACAAGCGAATCCTGATTGGCGCGGCAAGGACAAAATTGCAGAATGTTGTCGCGCTAATATGTTTTCGCAACCGGAAATGCTATAGTATGTGCCATCAACAAGACAAGAAAGGTTGAGTTCTATGGAACTGAAGAAGGTTGCGTTTTTCGACACCAAGCCGTACGACAAGGAGTCGTTCGAGCGGCTGAACAGCGGGCGGTATGACATCCGCTACTTCGAGACGCGGCTGACGGCGGCGGCATTGCCGCTTGCCGACGGATGCGACGCGGCATGCGCGTTCGTGAACGCCGAAATAGACCGCGCCGTGGTGGAAGGTCTTGTCGCGCGCGGCGTCAAGGTTCTCGCCATGCGGTGCGCGGGCTACAACAACGTCGATTTTAAGGCAGCGTATGAGGCCGGGCTTACGGTCGTGCGCGTTCCGGCGTACTCGCCATACGCGGTCGCAGAACACGCTGCTGCGCTGCTCCTGTCGCTCAACCGCCACATCCACAAGGCGGCGGCAAGGACGCGCGACTTCAACTTCTCGCTGGCTGGTCTCACCGGCTTCGATCTGCACGGCAAAACGGCAGGCGTAGTCGGCACGGGCAAGATCGGACGCATCTTCGCCGACATCTGCACGGGGTTCGGAATGCGAGTCCTCGCCTACGACGCATTCCCGAATCCGGCGACGGGGCTTGAATATGTCACGCTCGACAGGCTTCTCGCCGAGTCGGATATCGTCTCGCTGCATTGTCCGCTTCTCCCCGAAACGAAGCACCTCATCAACGCAGACACGCTCGCCAAGGCAAAGCGCGGCTTCACGCTCATCAACACCTCGCGCGGCGGGCTTGTCGATTCGGAGGCACTGCTCTCGGCATTGCGCGACGGAACGGTCGGCGCAGCCGGGCTGGACGTGTACGAAGAGGAAAGCGAATGGTTCTACGAGGATCGTTCGGACGTTACGCGGCAGAACAAGACGCTGTCGCTTCTCGTGTCGCTCCCCAACGTGATCGTCACCTCGCATCAGGCGTTCCTGACGCACGAGGCGCTTGCCAACATCGCCACGACAACGCTCAAGAACCTTGACGACTACTTCGCCGGCGCACCACTTGAAAACGAAATCTGCTACCGCTGCCTCGGTTCAGGCGGCGCGAAGAAGACCGATTGTCCGCGCCGCGCCAATGGTCGTTGTCATAGCGTCACCTGACCGTCATCAGCTCGTCCCAGCGAGTGGTCGGGCGGCGCGAAAGCTTCTGCCGCTTCATATGCCACGACCGCGTGCCCAGCCCCTGGGCGGCGGAGAATACCTTGCCCTTGCCGTAGCGGGCGTTGAGGGCGTCCACGGCGGCGTACAGGCGCGACTTCTCGGCTGGCGGGGTGTTGTCGAAGAGGTCGGTCTGGTGCGCCGTGCCGGGCTTTTCGAGGCCGAAGAACACGATTCCCGTCTTGCGGTAGCGCGTCCCCTCGATGTAGAGGGCGTCTATCTCCTCGCGGATGGCGCGGAGCATCTCGTTCGTCGCATCCGTGGGCGCAGGGAAAACGACCGTGCGCCCCAGAAAATCGCACCCCTCTAGCGACCGCTTGCGCGGCTCACTTCGTTCGGGTTATCAGGAAATTAGGATTATCAGGAAATCTTCCTCTGGGCGAGTTGCGCCATTTGCCGCCGTTTGCGACGGCAAGCCATGTTTCATTGGATAAAGTTTACATTCGGCATGGCCGACACCG
>JAFRBA010000291.1 GCA_017405115.1 Kiritimatiellia bacterium | reverse complement strand
GGCGGCGTGCCGGCAGCGGCGGAGGCTACGCCGGACGGAGCCGGCGAATCAAGACGGAGCGCGGCGGTGCTCGCGGCGCTGGAGGCCGAGGAGCGTATGCTGGCGTATGCGTGATTTTCGAGGACTCCGGACTGAAGACTTCGGACTGAAGGAAACAACAAACCAAACAAGGAGCAAACGATGCACACAGCAAGCAGAGAATGGTGCGACCGGGTGGCCGCAAGAAACGCGATCGAGGTCGCGAAGGCGCAGAGGGCCTGGCAGCCGGAGCTGTTCAGCAGCGAGAACCCGGCGGTGGCCCTGAGCAGAGGCGGAAACGGCGACGAGCAGAGAAAGGAGGACTGAGCGATGATCACACTCACGATGCCTATCGAGATCAACGCGGGGCAGTTCCTCGCATTCGCGGCGCTCGCGCTTCTGGCGGGCGCGGCCGTCGGGTTCGCCGTGGCCATCAAGGTCGCGGCCAGGCAGTAAGGAGGACTGCGCGATGAAGGAGATCATGATTGAGAACCAACTGATGGACCTCGCCGTGAAGATCGCAGCATGGGGCGACGCGCACGGCATGAGCCGGGCGCAGCTCGTGAGGAACTTCAGCGACCTTGGAAGCGAGAAGAGCTTCCGGGACATCGCGTCGGGGAACCTCGAGGGCTACAACGCCGAGAACCAGCTCACGAAGTACCGGGCGGTGTACGCCACGATGGAGGAGCTGGCGAACCAGGGCGGCGAGGAGGAGATATACGACGACCTCGGCACGGTCGTGAAGCTCCGCCGCGCGTTCCTGGGCGTCGTCAAGGCGACGGGGACAAACCGCGTTCTCATCGTCCAGGGCGATAGCGGCGCGGGGAAGACCACCGCCGTGGGGCTGCTGCGCGGGAAGTACGGCACGGGCAGGATAAGCTACGTCGAGGCGAGCGACGTGTGGGCGGACAGTCCGAACGCCTTCCTCGGCGCGATACTGCGCGCGCTCGGCGTCACGGAATTGCCCGCCGGTCGCGTGCAGCGTCTCGAGGAGGTGCAGTCGCGCCTCTCGATCTCGCGGCGCTGCCTCGTGATCGACGAAGCCCACCACCTGGGGCCGCACTGCCTCAACACGGTGAAGACGCTCGTCAACACTACGCCAGGCGAGTTCATCCTTGTCGCGATCCCGACGCTCTGGAACAAACTCCAGGCGCACGCCTACCAGGAGGCGAAGCAGATCGCGACGAACCGGCTCTCGGAGCGCGTCAAGCTCACGCTCGACGAGGCGGACATAAGGACGTACCTCGCGAAGCGGTTCAAGGACGCCCAGCCGGCGGAGCTGAAGGTGGCGGCGAAGATCATAAGGCCGTCGGCGCTGCTCGCCGGGAACTACGCCTTCGTGCGCGACGTCGCGCGCGAGCTGACGTCGCTCGACGCGGACGCGGTGAGCCGCGCGGTGACGGCAGTGACGGGGAGAAGGTAGGCCGAACGCAGTTCGGCCATCAAATCTGAAACAAGGAGCAAAGGCAATGGCAAAGCATAAAGTATGGATTGACGGGCGCGGGCAGGTAGTGCCCGGCATGTACGTGAGGGCCTACGACAAGGCGCGCGACCGCGCCGTGCGGCGAGTACTCGCCGGGGCTCTGAAGCTCCGCGCGCAGATGGAAAGCTTCATGGCCGACGCCGTGAAGACGATGAACGGCCTCGCGGAGACGAAGGAATCGCTCGGCAAGCGCGGAAACTATTCGGCGCGGAGCTTCGACGCGATGATCGAGGTGACGATCAGGCAGCAGTACAACGTGCGGCTTGACGGGCGCGCGCAGAAGGCGCGCGAGCTGATGCTCGACTACGCCCAGCGCGAGCTGGAGCGCGCGGGCAAGGGCGCGTTCCTGCTGCAGCAGATGATTGACGCGGCCTTCAAGCCAGACCGCAACGGGTTCCTGCCGCGCACGGAGATCAACAAGCTGCTGTCGTACAACGTCGAGGACGAGCAGTGGAACGAGGGCGCGCGGCTGCTCCGCGAGGCGCTTACCACCGAGGCCGGCAAGCGCTACCTGAACATCGCGCGGCGCAGCAGCCTGCAGGAAGACTTCAAACAGGTACGGCTAGACATAGCCGACTGCTGGCCGGAGGAGCCGACTGAAGTCGGCCGCTCCGATACTGCTGAAGAGAAAGGAGGTGATGAAGATGCCGTGTAAATGGACAAGACCGAAGCGGGCTGAAGCCCGCCGCCCCGATACGGGCGCGCCGAAGGCCGAGAAGCCCAAGACCGCCGAGGTCAAGGGCGACACGCCCAAGGGCAAAGGCAAGAAGCCCGCCGTCGCTGCAGAGCAGCTGCGGCGCGGCAAGGAGGCCAAGTGATGGCCCGCCTTCGCCAAGGCTACGGCGCGGCAAGCGCCATTGACAGGGCCGTGCGCGCGCAGGGCGGCGCCGTGGTCAAGCCGCACCAGGTGAAGGCCATGGTCATCGCCGCGCGCCGCGCATACGCCGAGCAGTCGAAGCTCGGGCTCGTCGACGACGGGGTTGACTTCGACGCCTGGCGCAAGGCGGCGCTCCACGACATCGTGGGCGCCGCCGCGCCTTCTAGCTTCCGGGCGGTCACGCAGCGCGACTACGCGGCGGTGATCGCCTACTTCGCCCGCCTTGCGGGCGAGAGGTTTGAAAAGTTTGAGAGGTTTGAGAAGTCAGGGGGAAACAACCCCTCAAACCTCTCAAACGCCTCAAACGTATCAAACCTCTCAAACCCGGACGAAGTCCAGAGGGCGCTGTGGGCGCTCAACCTCGTCGAAGGGGAAGTTGCGAGATCGTTCGGGGGGCGCGAAGGCGCTCGGCGCTATGCCGACGCGCTCTTCGGGAAGATTCACCGCACCAGCCGTCTCGCCGCCTCGGCGAAGCAGATTTGGGCGGTCATCTTCACGATGAGGAACCGGGCGGCCGGAAGACGCGCGAGAACGGCCCTAGGAGCGCGAGGAGCGGCGGGGGCATCCTTGTCGCTCCCGGTGCACTCCGAGCGTTTTCCCGCGTTTTCCCGCGCCTTCTAGGCGATTTCCGGCATGGAGGTGGATCATGGAGGCGGGAAAGACGGTTCAGATGACGTTTTTCGACGGGGAGAAGCCGGTCAAGGAGCGTGGGCTGAAGCCCGCCGCCCGGACGCTGCCGAGGGAGCCCGAGCCGGACATGGTGCGGGTCGCGCCGGGGCGGCATGCCTGGGTGCCGAAGGACGCCGCGACGCCTCCGGACGGCTACGCGCTCTGCCGGTGGGCGAAGCAGGAGGACGGAACCTTCGCGCCCATTCCCGTCGCCGGGCGGTACGTGCGGCTCACCTCGCAGGTGGCGGCGACGCTCGGTTTCATCGGAGACGGCACCAGCGACAAGAACCGGTACGACACGATACTGAGGCTGGGGCGCGCCGGGTTCGTGGACCTTGTGCGCGTCGCGCCGAACACGATCCTCCTCGACCTCGACAGCTGGTACCGCCACCTCGCCGACTGCATGGACAATCCCGAAATGTGGGACGAAGACAGCGAGGATCTGAAGACGTACCTTAAGGTCAACGGACTCGGAGGGTGGAAGAGAAATTGCTGAACTTTTTTGGTATAATAGGAGACGAAAGATGACAGCGCAACTGACAATAGAGACATTCCCGAACGAGGCGGCCGCCGCGTACATACGCGGCAAGGCCGTCGCGGACCCCAAGAACTTCGGCGCCCTGCCCGCGCAATTGAAGCAGCGGGCGTTCACCGTCGCCGGCATCGAGCAGATGGACGCGCTGCGGCGAATCCGCGACGCGATCGCGAAGCTCCCCGGGGGCGCGAGCTGGGACGAGGCGAAGCGCGAGATCGCCGCCGAGATGTCGCCGTACGTGCCCGTGAAAGACGGCCGACCCGACATGAAGGCGGCGAGGGCGCGCGCGGAGTTCCAGCTGCGCACGCACGGCTTCCAGGCGTATGCGGTCGCGAGGCACCAGGAGCAGATGGCGACGGTGGACGTGTTGCCGTACTGGAAGTACGAGACGGTGGGCGACAGCCGCGTGAGGGCGGCGCACGCCGCGCTGGACGGCAAGGTGCTGCGCGCCGACGACCCGTGGTGGAAGACGCACTATCCGCCGTGGGACTGGGGCTGCCGCTGCATCGTCGTCGCGCTCGACGAGGAGGATGCGCAGGAAATCGGCATATCCGAGCGCAAGGACATGCCGACGCCGCAGCGGAGCGAGAGCTTCAGCTTCGACCCGGGGAACGCGGCGATAGACCTGGACGCGCTTCGGAATAGCCGCGACGAGGCCGACTGGAAGCTCTTTGCCGCGAAGTGCCGCCAGGCGACGGTGCAGGCGGACGGACGCGAGCCCGAGACGATGTGGGAGCTGATGCTCGACGGGAAGGCAAGGAAAGAGGCGCGGGCTGAAGCCGCCCGCTCCGATGCTGACGGGCGGGAGCGGGCCGTGGTGTGGGACTTCCTGACCGGCAGAAAAATCGGGGATGCCACCGGCGACGCAATCGGCGTAGTGGCGGAAGTGCCCGAAGGGGCGACCGTGTGCACGCTGCACACCCACCCGACCGGCGACAACACCCCTTCTCCCGCCGATCTCCGCTTCGGATTCCTCATCGGAAGCAGGGCGGACTACATTGCGACCGGAAAGCAGCTGCGCCGCTGGGTGTGGCTCAAGACTCCGGAGCCGGAAGACGCGAGGCGCATCAGGCAGTTCGACGAGGACAACAACGCCAGGCGGATAGACATCAGAGCGTATCAGGCTTTTCTGGCCAGGCTGGTCGATAGAGGCTACATCAAAATGGAGGAGATAGGATGACAAGAGAAGAAGCCATGGAAGAGCGGGCGAAGCTCTATGACGTCGTGAAGAACTGGCGGGCGCGGGATCCTTGGCACGACGCGGTGCGCGACAGGAACGACGCCCTTTTCGACTACATCTTCTGCGCGAACTGCCGCGACAAGGACCCCGGCCCGTGGAAGATGCCGCCCATCCCGGAAGGAGTCGAGCCATGATCAAGGTGGAGGTCAGGTTTGACACGTCGAAGCTGGACAGGATGCTGCACGACTTCCCGGCGGCGCTTGCCAGGGCGCAGAGGAAGGCGCTCTCCGCCATCGGGGCGCATGTAGCGTCGGAGGCGACGCGGGCGTTTCGGGCCCCGGCGCTGCGGCCGTCGCCATGGGCGCCGAGGAAGGATACGCGGCACGGAGGCCGCGAATCAGGACGCGACAGCCACCCGCTTCTGATCAAGAGCGGCGCGCTGCGGCAGTCGATAAGCTGGCGGGTGACGGCTCCGGACACGGTGGTGGTGGGTTCTGACAAGAAATACGGGCCGTACCACCAGTTCGGCACGAAGAATATGCCGGCGCGTCCGTTCTTTCCGATAGACAAGAGCGGCCGCCTCACGCCGCGCATGATGAGGAAGATCAACGCCGACATTGAAAAGGCGTTTACGAGCGAGATGAGGAAACTCGGCGGCTGAGGCCGCCCGCTTCGATATAAACATCGGCTTTTTTCCGCCGCACGGTCCGCACGGGCATAATGCCCGCGCGGGCCGTTTTTCATATAATTCGCGGCATCATGGGCAAGCCAGAAAAAGTCATGCTGCTGCGTACGAGCGGCCTCGCGATCAGCCTTTCGGCGGACGCGGCGAAGCTGCCGCGCAGGATAAAGATACTGAACTGGGGCGACAACCCCAACTGCCACGGGAAGCGCGTCAACGTCGGCGAGCTTTTCGTGAAGTGCCTCGGAGCCGAGGCGTATCCATACCGCAAGGTCGCGCTCGACTTCGAGCACAACACGTTCCCGGGGACTCCCGCGTACAAGGAGAGCCAGGAGCCGCGCCCCGTGGCGGGCTTCGGCGCGATCGAGGCCGTGCCCGGCGACGGCGTGTACCTCACGATGTCGGGCTGGACCCCGGAAGGCGAGAAGATGGCGGTCAACTACGCCGACGTCTCCGCCGGCGCCGTCACCGACAAGGAAGGCAACCTCGTCGCCGTGGCGAGCGTGGCGCTCTGCCGCGCCGGCGCGGTGGATGGGATGGATTTCGTGGAGGCGCCGCTGAGTGGCGACGTCTCGTCCGCGCTGAGCGGAATAATACGCCGGGCAGAGCCGGCGAATCAGGAAAAAAAGAAAGGAAAAATGGCAATGGACTACAAGGCATTGCTACTCAAGACGCTGGGGCTTGGCGACGACGCCACGGACGAGGCCATTCAGGCCGCGATCGACAAGGCGGCGAAAAAGCCCGAGGGCACGCCAGCCGGATCTGGCGAACCAGGACAGGACGCGGCGCTCTCAGCTGCGGTGAAGGCAGCGGTCGCCGAGGCTGTGAAGCCGATCGAGGAGAAGGTCGCGGCGCTTTCGGCGTCGGCGGTCGCCCACGCGAAGGCCGACCTGATCGCGGAGGCCGCCCGCGAGGGCAAGGTGATCGCGCTCGGCGCGGACGCGCTCGAGAAGCTCTCGGTCGAAGACCTGAAGGCGACGATCGCGAAGACGGCGGTCACGGTGCCGCTCAGCGCCAGGACGCCCGGGCACATGAAGGAAACGCCGCCTGCGGGCGAGGTTCCCGAGGATTTCCGGCAGATCGCGCTGAACTGCGGGGTGGATCCGGATATCTTCAAGAAGTAGTCCGAACACAGTTCGGCCATCAAATCTGAAAGGAAAAGCCATGAAGAAAGTCATGATTATCGCCGCGATCGCGGCAGCGGCGCTCGCCTTCGCGGGCGAGCACGACACTCCCCAGGTGAGCGGCGACTATGCCCAGCTCGCGGCGGGCGAGGCGGTCTACGCCGGCAACATCGCCGCCGTGGGCACAAACGGCTGCGCCTACGCGGTGAACACCTCCGCCGTGGGCGGCACTCTCACCGTGTGCGGGGTGTTCCTGAACAGCGCGGCGGCGGGCGAGAACGTCACGGTGAAGCGCGGCGGATTCATCCTCGAGAACGCCGGGAACGTGACGAAGGCGGAGATCGGCGCGACCGTGTACTCCGTCTCGGCGAACGCCTGGACCGTGACGAAGACAAACGGCACCAAGACCGTCGGCAAGGTCGCCGACGTACGCGACGACGGCAGCGTGGTCGTGGTGGTTGGAAGGTAAAAAACAGGGCTTCGGACTAAGGACTTCGGACTTAAGAAAATCCTGAAGCCGGAAGTCAGAAGTCAATAACGAAAGGACAGCAAATGAACATCACAGCAGCGAACCTGGACGCGCTCTTCAAGACGTTCCAGACCAAGTTCACCGAGGCGCAGAAGGCCGCGCAGTCGCGCGTGACGCCCAACGACCTCCTCCCCGAGGACATCGCCCTGGCATTCACCGGCGCGGGGTCGGCCACGCAGCACAGCTGGCTCGAGCAGCTGCACGGCATCCACGAGTGGGTGGGCGAGCGCGTCCTGAACAACGCGAAGCTCGGCAAGCTCACGGTCGTGAACCGCGACTTCGAGAACACGATCAAGGTCTCGCGCAACGAGATCGAGGACGACCAGTACGGCGTCTACGCGCCGCTCATCGGCATGATGGGCGCGGACGCCGAGAACCTGTGGAAGAAGCTCGCCCTCGAGGCCATACTCGGGAACGGCGAGTGGGCGGACGGCAACCCGTTCTTCTGCTCGGGCCGCGTGCTCGGCAAGAGCACCTTCACGAACGCGGTCACGACGGCCTTCTCGAAGGCGGCGGTCGAGGCGGCGATAGCGGCGATGCGCGGCTGGACGCTCTACGGCGGCGAGCCGGGAGAGGTCAGGCCGGACGTGCTTCTCGTGGGCCCGTCGCTCGAAGCCGCAGCCAAGCTGATCTGCGAGGCGGATCTGGTCTCCGACGGCACGACAACGGTGAGCAACGTGAGCCCGGCGAAGGCGCTGAAGGTGCGCGTCAGCCAGGCGCTCGTCGGGGGCCACGCGAACGAGTGGTACGTCCTCGGCGACAAGAACGGCGTGAAGGCCGTCGGCATCCAGAAGCGCAAGCTGCCGGTGCTGACGCGCAAGGACCGCGAAGAGGACGACAACGTCTTCATGACGAACGACTACCTCTACGGCGTGCACGCGCGCGGCGAGGGCTTCATGACGCTTCCGTTCCTCGCCTACAAGGGCGGCGCGGCGGAAGTCGACGCCTGGGTGGAGAAGTGACGCCGCTGACGATAGAGGATCTCTCCGGGGACATGCCGGAGCAGAAGATCGTCGAATCGCTCGACGACGACGGCGACGGGTTCGCGGACGAGACCGCGTTCCGCGCCGTCGTCGCCTCGGCGAACGAGCGCGCGGCGGCGATATTCGGCGGCGACGTGCCCGCCCAGTACGCAGTGGCGGCGGCGCGGGCGGTGAGGGTGTTCGCCCTCGACCTGCTGTACCGGCGGCGCGCCGTGCCGGACGAGTCCAACCCCTGGGCGAAGCTCGCCGAGGCGCAGGAGGCGAGGCTGAGGGCGCTTGCGAGCGGCACCGAGGCGATAGACGGCTCTTCGGACGGCGTCGTAATATCGAAGCCGGCGAAGATCTACAACTCCCTGGGGGTGATGTCGTGATCGCGGCGGCGGTCGAGAGGCGCGTCAGGCAGCCCGCGGCATATTGGCCGCCCCAAATGAACGGGTCGGTGTCGAGCATGCGGTCGTAGATCTGCACCCGGCCATCCACCAGGCTGGGATAAGGTTCGCTGGG
>JAFRBA010000290.1 GCA_017405115.1 Kiritimatiellia bacterium | reverse complement strand
TGGACACCTGGCGCAGAACCTCGTGGCGCTCTGTGCGCGAGGCCTCCGAGGCCGGCGAACCTACTGTGTACGCGCCTGCAGGAATGCGTCTGAGGACCAGCTTGGTCGTGTAGTTCGCGGAATCGGCCGCCCAGCCCCCGGCCGGCGGCTGACTCGCAAACGATATGGGGATCGAAGCGACGTCCACCCCTCCGGAGATGTCGAGGATCATGAACTTGCCGGGGTCGTCCGCCACGGACACCGTCGCCGTCAGGTCGGCGAGCACGCTGCCCGGCACGCCGGTCGGGTCCCAGACGATGCGCCGAGCACCGGGCGCAACCGCCTCGAGGTCGCCCGAAAGCGAATTCGCGGCAATGCCGACCACCGCATCGCCATTCCTGACGACAACGTTCAGGTCGTGTGTCCCGCCGTCCGGGTCGGATAGCACAAAGTCGATGTGCAACTTGTTGTTCCATGGCCACTGCTGTCGAACGACGACGTTCTCGACCGTCGCGGCAGCCTGTATGCCAATGGCGGTCAACGCCACAAGCGTCGCAAGAATGCTTCTTCTGCTGAGCCGTACCCCATTCCACGGATTCCACTCGGGTGCTTTTCTTGTCGCCATAGGCCTTTACCTTTCTTTGTTCGTCAACCCGACGCGCCCACACACGCCATCTCAGCGCTGTCTACGGCAACGTCATGGAGGACATCTTGGCTCATTGTCATGGTTATACCATATTTTGGTGGCCGATGTCAATGCCTGACAACCTTGAACTGGCGATTCGTGGACGGCATTCCATGGAAAGACCCGCGGCGTTCACCGACTGTAAACTCCCCGCCCTTCCAGACGAGGGGCGTTAACGTGTATGCGCCCGTGCGGTATTCAAGAGAATCCCCGTCATCCTCGTAAAGTTCGCATCGCCCGTCCGCTCCCGGCCAGACGTGTACTTCGACGACGTCGTTCCAGCCGCGGTCGATGTGCTGCTTGAGGGGCCACATCGGTATGACTGCGCCCGCCTTTACATAGAGTCCGCCGCCCCATTCCTTCGTGCGCGCGATGCCGAGCTTGGCCGGTCCCGTCACCCTCTCGCCTGTCCGCCACTCGTACCAGTCGCCCCTGGGTATTGTCACGGCGTCGACAAAAGACGAGACTAGCAACGCATCGCCGACCATGTACGTTCCAAACTCGTCGTCATACGCCCGTTCCTCCGGGTAGACAAACGCCAGCGGGCGCATTATCGGCCAGCCGGTTCGCGCACTCTCGGCCGCAGCTGTGTAAAAGTATGGGAAAAGGCGGTAACGCAGGTTCATGTACGATCGGAGGACGTCCATGTCATCGTCGCCGCGGTACCACGGCTGCTGGAAGTAGTCCCAGTTGTTCTGCTGGCACCAGGGAGCGAAGAAGCCGAAATGCAGCGACTCGACCTTGCCTATGTTCACGTCGCACGTCTGGGCGGGATGGCCCGAAAACCCGAGGTTCAGGACCGACACGAGCGAACCGACTCCGCCCCCGGTGTCTCCGGCCCAAGAGGCGACGTAGCGCTGAAGCCCCGTGTAGCCACACGACGTGTAGACCATGGCGCGGCGCCCGGTGTACACCTCGTACCCCTGCGCCATCTGCTTGGCGTAGACGAGCGGATACATGTTGTGAACCTCGTCCGACGAATAGCGATTCGCCCAGACGCGCCCAGGGAAATCGCCGCACTGCTGCGACGCATCGAGCTTGAAGCAGCGGGCACCCCTGTCGACGAACTTCTTTAGGTGCTCGAACCACGGCTCCTCGCCCGACTCGTCGGCTCCGCTTCTGCCGTCGGGCCGCATCACCGGATGGCGTATCGCGCCCTTGGCAGTGTCGCTGATCGTCCGGAGCGGCGGAATCTTAGCGTCGCCAGCCGAGAACTTGCCCTCGATGTGTTCGTCCTGCCAGACGTCCGGCATCGTGTCCGTCGCCAGCCACTCCGTCTTCGCAGCAGACGGCCTAGCCAGCCCTGCGGCACACGCCTCCTCGAAAACGAACACATCGTAGTTCATGCACAGCCAGAGCGAGAGCTTGAAGTCCATGCGCTCGAGTGCGCCGATCCAGGAGACCGCGCGGGACTTCGTCCAAGCCGGAAACGAGAACCTCGCCGGACTCCAGTTCTTCTTCGTGGTGAAATCGTAGAAGTACTCCATCCATCCAGGCTCGAGCCCGATGATGTCGCAAGGAAGCCTGAACGTACGGAAACTGCGCGCCTCCGCCGTCAGCTCGTACTTGTCTATCCACTGGTTTGCGACATAGGCGAAGCCGAAGGCAAACGCAGGCAGCAGCGCGGGGCGGCCCGCGATGCGGGTATAGGCCGAAAGCTGAGCGCGGTAGTCTCCTCCGGTGAAGATGTAAAAGTCGACGTCGCCGCCCTTCACGGCAACCTTCACCCGCCCGGGGTCTGACGCGCCGACGTCAAAGCGGCTCGCGAAAGTGGTGTTGACTAGAAGCCCCCATCCGTCGCTCGTCATGAACATCGGAATCGGGATGTAGCTCTTGATGTTCTCGACCCGCAGGTCGTACGTCCTGCCGCGGCGGTTGATCCCTTCCCGGCCAGTGTCGCCGAGCCCGTAGACGCGGGCGTCCACCGACACCGGGAACTCAAGGGACCACCCGTCGCCGAACCGCTCCACGCGCACCTTGACCGGAAGCTCGTCGAGAGAGCCGTACGTCCGCTCCGCCTCAAGCCTCTCCAGCACTCCGTACCGGTTGAGATGCCCCTCCTTTATCTCCCCTGACCCAGAGACGCGCGCCCGCCAAATGTCCGGCGAAAGCCTCTCGACAAGCGTATCCGCTCCGGATACAAGCGCGGCCATCAGGGCTGCGGACGCTACGGATGTCTTTCTCACTTGGTCTTTGTCCTTTCATTCTCCGGTCAACAGCCTTGAACTGGCGGTCACGGGGTGGCCGGCCCGCCAACGGCCTTCGGCGCACCCCGAGCTTCGCCATCGCGCCAGGCCGTCGCACGACATCGAATGGTCACCCGCCTCCCTGCCTCGACGCAAATGCGCTGATGCATTCGGACGTCGTGATTCACCACGGCGAAACGCATTCCCTCCGGTGCCCGATTATTCGCATCGGACGCATGTGGTCCAAATCGGTCCAGCCGAATCGTCTTGTCCCCCAACGCAACCGGGATCGGGGCGCTCCAGCCGTCCGACCCCTCAAAACCGCCGTTCAGGATCATCGCCCCTTCGACTCGGACGTCGTCGACGCACGTTCGCTTTACGAGGTTCCCCATCAGTTCGAGCGACAGCGTACCTGTGATTGCAGGCGTGAAGGCAATCTCGTAGTCAACCCACTTTCCGTCACGTGCAAGCTTCACGTTCCGGCCGGAAATGCGGTCGCCTGGGGGGTTCCACTTCGGAAGCTCGCAGTTCACGAATTCCGTCGCGATCGGGCTGTCCTTCGTGAACTTCTTAGGCCCGTTGTACTGCAGGTCGATGCGGATTGAGGCGGGGCCTGTCGGCAGGTCCAGCTCCGGCGGTTCCGTGACCCCCTCGCCGAAACGCACTGCGGCGCTGGCGCGGTCTGGGCCGTTGGTGATTCCCATCTTGTCGAATCCTAGATCTCCGACAATCCTGAAGGCGGCGCTTCCGGGTGCAAGCCTGAAGTCGTGGTGCGCATAGTCGACAAATCCGGGATCGCCCTCCTCCAACACAAGGTTGTTGGTAACAGTGTTGTACTTGCCGAGCC
The DNA here is from genome assembly GCA_017405115.1 of Kiritimatiellia bacterium. The sequence continues at coordinate 3,605 of JAFRBA010000290.1, read as the reverse complement.
TGTCGGCGTCCTTCCAGACGCATGGGCCGCTCGCGGCGAAGACATTGTCGCGGAACACGACGGCCATCGTGGACTGGGCAAGTTCGGCGTCAGTCATGCGAGACTGCGACTCCAGTTCCGGGAAGGCTGATTTCCATGGCTCCGCCTGGAACATCGCCTTGTCGCGTTGCATAGCCTTCCAGAGGACGCTGTCCGCGCGCGTATAGCCGTTACCCTTCCCCCCGAGGTTGCACCTGTACGCCCCGTGCGTGCAGAGGGCAACCAAGTTGTTCTCGTAGACATTCGCGTGCCCGCCCTGGCTCATCAGCCCGGCGTCGCTGCCGATGCAGATGTTCTTGCGAACCGTCACGCCGGAGACGAACCCGTCCACGTAGATGGCGAAGAACATTCCGCCGCGGTTGGGACGCCCCGCCATGTAGATGCAGTTGTGCTCAATCCGCGTGCCGCGAGACAGAGACCAGTCCCTCGCGTTGTACCCGTAGATCGCCCCGCAGTCGCGGCTGCACGCGCAGACGTCGTGGATCACGTTCCAGCGAATGTCGTTGAAGTTGCCCTCGAACTGTATCGCCTCGTGCCTTCCATGGTGGATGAGGTTGTGCTCGACCAGCGCACCGCAGACATAGGCGGCGGCTCCGTTCCTGGAAGGCCCAAGCGCAATTGCCGCGCGGTAGATCGGCAGGCGCTCGCCCCAGTGGTGGACATGGTTGTTTACGGCTGCGTGGCCACATTTCGTTAGCGTGGCGCGCTCCCCGCCGCTCATCACGATTCCGCCCTCGCCGACGTGGTGAATGTCGCACCCCTCGACCCGGCAGTCAGACCCGCCTGCAATCTTCACTGCCCAGCCGCCGCACGCAGACACCGTACAACCACGCAGCCGTATGCCGCGGCAGTCGTCAAACCGCAGGGCGTCGCCTCGTGCGTGGCGGAAGGAAATCCCGTCAAACACGACGTTCGTTAGGCCGTTGGCCCAGAGCAGGCCCTTCGCCGAGCTCATCACGGGCTCAGCGCCGTCGGCGACGCGATAGACGCGGCGTCGCCCGCGGTCAATAACCCATTCGCCGGGACGGTCCATCTCCGAGAGTGCGTTGACGACACGGTATAGGTGCCCTTCCCTGCCTATAGAATATCCAGCGGGAATGTCCTTCGCGTCAATGGTGACTATGCCTGTCTTGGAGTCGGCGGAGAGCATCTGTACGGTCGTGTCGTCCCAGAGAAAGGCCCACATGCCATACACCCAGAGATCAGGTTCCCTAACCCATGCGCCAAGATGCCCCTTCTCGCGGCATATGAAGCGCATCGTTCTGCCGTCGGCCCTGTTGGACGCCTGAATCTCCTCTGTGTAGTCGGCGTCAGCAAACTCGCGGTAGAGGTCCCCCCAGTCGTCCGAGGCGTCGGGCCACGCGGCTATTGGCGCAGCCCGGCCGCCTGCATACAACCACGCGGGAAAGAGGTTGCTGCTGCGTCGGCCGCCTGTCAGCGCAGGCAATTCCTGCGAAGGCGGAATCTCCGCCGTCTTCACCCGTCCATGAACGGAGGCTGGTATCAGCTTCGCCGCAGGGTCGTTGGGTCCCAGTGGCTTCCAGTCGAGCCTCATGCCACCGTCGAACACCGCAGCGCCGCGGCTAGCTGCGCGGTAGACCACCGTCTGCCCCTGCACTGCGGAATCAACTGCACCGAAAGCGACCGCCGCTTCCACGTGGTATACGCCGTCGTGGAACACGACCTCGATTTCGCGCGGGGGCCTCGACCGCCGTTCCGCCTGCAGCCGCCGCACGGCGTCCCGGACGCCCGCAGGCGACCTGAGCGGCTTCGCGGCGATGCCTGGATTGCCGTCGTCGCCGTCAGGCGCAACATGAAACGTGACCTTGTCACCATTTGATCGACCGGCAAGTAGCCCAAGCCCAACCGCCACAAGAGCTAATCCCATTTTCATGCCATGTATTCTACCAAATTTATCCAACAAGACGCAACAATCATGATTCCGCCGGTAATCGACCAATGCCCGGACGCGCTGCCCGTGATTCTCCAGGGGGTAAGCGTGCTCAGAACCCCGCGTTGCGGCGGCGGCCGACTTTTTGGTATAATCACCGAAAACAATGGAGGGAACAGCACATGAACAAGAGAGCGATCATGCAGATTCTGAGGACGGTGGTGACGATCATAGTCGTCGGAACCATGGCGGCGATGATATTCTCGCTGCGCGACGACCTCAACAAGGCAAACGCCAAGCTGAGGGCGGCCTGCTGCCAGGACAATGGCGTGTACGTCCTCTGCCGCTTCGACCTAAAGCCCGACGCCGACGTCGCCGACTACACCGCGAAGACGCTCGCCGTCGTGCCGACCGTCCGCAAGGAGGACGGCTGCCGCATGTACACGCTCCTCAAGGACGCCTCTACCGACTGGGACAAGCCCATGCGCTTCGGCGAACGGACGATGTGGATGCTGGAGAAGTGGGATTCCGTCGACGCCCTCAAGGCGCACCTTTCCACGCCCCACATGAAGGCGTTCGGCCCGACGGTGCGCCCGATGCGTACGTCCTCGACGTTCCACGTGCTCGAACCCGTCACCCGCTGAGCGCCCGCCATGTCTCAGGAATGGAACATCCGCTCGCGCGGCCACATCTGCTCGTTCTGCCAGAAGCCGCTCGTCGACAAGGCCCCGGTGATCAGCGCCCTGCGCGAGGTGCCGAACGGCTACGAGCGCTTCGACTGCCACCCGGAGTGCTGGAAGACCGCGGAGCGCGACTGGGAGCCCTTCTCGGTGTGGGACGGCGTCTACTTCGCGCCCGTACGCGAGGAGAAGAAGGAGCCGCTCAAGAAGGAGGACGCGGGCGAGCTACTGCGGCAGCTCGTGACCCTCGACGACCCCGCGATGCAAAACGTTGTATACGTCCTCGCCGTCATGCTGGAGCGGTCTAAGATACTCGTCGAACGCGACGCCAAGACGCTCGACGACGGCACCATCCGACGCGTCTACGAAGACCGGCGGCAGGGCGACACGTTCGTCATACTCGACCCACGCATACGCCTCGAGAACATCGCGGAGGTGCAGCAGCAGGTCGTGGCTCTCCTCTCCGGCACCAAGACGCTCGGGGAGGTGGCCACGGAAACCGACGGCGCCGCGCCGGAACAGGGCGTCCAGGCGCATGAAGCTCAGTCCGAGACAGCGTGAGGCGCTGCGCCTCGTCGCGGAGGGCATGTTCCTCCCCGTCCTCGTGAAGGAGGACGACGGCTGGCACGCCCGCTGGAAGCCCATCGGGGCGGACAACGACTGGGTCGACGAATTCGTCCGGGAGTCGGTCGTCACGCGCCTTACGGAAGACGCGGAGGACCAGCGCCACGAGACGCTGCACGACGCGTGGATGATGGCGCTTAAGTCGCGCACGGGGCTCGTCGCCTGGGACGACGCGGAATGCGCGGCCTTCGCGGCCGAGCTCGAGGCGTGGGGCGGATGCGCGCAGGAAGACGTCGACGCGAGGGCCGGCATCGTCTTCGACTTCCATGCTTCGGACGACGGCTTCGCCGTCACCTGCGCGACGCCCGCGGGCCGGCGCGGCCTTCGGGCGCTGGGGCTTGCGACGTATGTCTGGGGGCCGCTGCGGGGGC
>JAFRBA010000289.1 GCA_017405115.1 Kiritimatiellia bacterium | reverse complement strand
TCCACCGGGACATCAAGCCGGACAACATCCTCTTCGGGGCGGACGGCGTTCCGAAGCTCGCGGACCTCGGCGTCGCGAAGTTCGAGAGCGACGCGACCGCGACGATGGTGACCGAGGCGGGGATGATTGTCGGGACGCCGGCCTACATGGCCCCCGAGCAGATGATGGACTCGCACAGCATCGACGCCAGGGCCGACGTCTACTCGCTCGGCGTCGTCCTCTACGAGATGCTCACGAACACGCGTCCGAACGGCGGCAGCACTGTGATGGGCCTCATCGCGAAGGCGATCCGGGGCGAGCCGCTTCCGGACGTGCGGACGATGCGCCCCGAGGTCTCGGCCGCCGTCGCGTATGTCCTCTCGCTGATGTGCGCGCCGCGTCCCGAGGACAGGCCGAAGACGTCTGGCGCGGCTGGCGACCTGCTCGTGAGGGCGGACTCAGACTCGCTACTGATGGACTCCGCCGACGGCGCCGCGCCCGGCGCGGAGAAGGATGCCGGGAAGTCGTCCGGCAGACGCGGGTGGTGGAGCAGGCTTGGGCTTTTCGGAAAGGCGTCTAGATGAAGCAAGTGTTCCAGCCAGGCGACGAGTTCCGCGGCTACACGATCAGGCGACTGCTCGGGAGAGGCGGCATTGGGTCGGTCTGGCTGGCCTGCCGGGGAGAGCACGCCGAGCCCTTCGCCGTCAAGATCCTGGACCGCGACGTCGCGAGGCAGAAGCCGGAGTACGTGAAGCGGTTCGTGCGCGAGGCGAAGCTCGTCTCGGAGATCAGCCACCCGAACCTCGTCGCCGTCCACGACTCGGGGTATGACGAGGCGTACGACGTGTACTTCATCGTCATGGACTATGTGATGGGCGACACGCTGCGTCCGGCGATTGCGCTCGGCGGGCCGCATCCAGGGCCAGAGGCGGCGGGGATCGTGCTCCAGATCGCCGGGGTCCTCGACGCTGCGCAGAGGCTGGGGCTCGTCCACCGCGACCTGAAGCCGGAGAACATAATGGTCGCGCCGGACGGGACGGTGCGGCTCCTCGACCTCGGCGTGGCGAAGGTCTCGAAGAACCGGATCGACTCGTTCCGCACCATGGCGGCCTCGGTGTTCGGCACGCCGGCGTACATCGCGCCGGAGCAGGCCGTGGACTCGAGCTCCGTCGACGTGCGGGCCGACATCTACTCGCTCGGCGTCATACTCTTCGAGCTGCTGTCCGGGCGCCGCCCGTACGAAGGCGGCTCGCTGTCGCAGGCGCTTCGCCAGCTGCTGTCGGACGACCCGATCCCAGACGTCCGGGAATTCGCGCCGTCCGTCTCGCCAGAGCTCGCGGGGATTGTCGCGAAGATGTGCGCGAAGAAGGCGGAGGACCGCTACGCGACGCCCGCCGAGCTTATCGACGCGCTGACCGCCGCTGGGTTCAGCGCCCCTACGCCGTCTGCCGCGTCCGCCTTCTCCGCCGCGGGCGACTGCGAGTGCATCGGCGATCTCCTCGCCGCGGCGGAGAAGGCGGGCGGAAACCAGTCGCTGAGCACGATGGTGGATATGGCGCTTACCACCGACGACCCGGACATGCTGGAGTTCCTGCGCCGCCGCAGCCGCCGCAGGAAGCTGCGCAAGGTCGTCGTGGCTTCGGCCGCCGCCGTTGCCGTCGCCGCTGCGCTCGTCCTTCTCCTCTTCGTCTTCTGACCCCATGGAATTTGAGACAGCAGGTCGGTCTCAGATCTCAACCTAGCCTCGGCCCTGCGCAAGTGGCGCACGGAGCCGCGGTTTTGGTATAATATAAAACAAGTATGATGGTGTCAGCAAAGAGATGCGCCTTCGCCGCAGTCGCCGCCGCAGTCGCGCTGGCGGCCGCAGAGGCGTCCGCCGAGACGGTGCGCGTGTCGGACTGCGAGCGCAATCCGTCGATGGACGTCTGGGCGGCGGCGGACGTCGAGTTCGCCGGCGAGGTGATGAAGGACGTCTTCGAGAAGGCGGGCGTCGAGGCGGAGGACGTTCCCTTCGGCGGCGACAACCTCTTCGACCGCCGCAATACCGACGTCATCAAGTGCGCGTTCAGGACGCCGGAGCTCTGCCGCGGCTATGCCTTCCCTCTCCAGCCGCTCGCGCGGATGCACTTCGCTCTCTACGCGACGCCGGCGCGGGCGAAGGAGATGCTGTCCGCCAGGATCACGGAATGGCCCCGCATGAAGGTCGGCTACTCGCCCGTGTCGCAGGGGCGCTGCGACGACCGTGAGCGCTACTTCAGGCAGGCGAAGCTTGCGCCCGAGTACGTCGAGTTCGAGACGAGCGAGGCGGCCGTCGCCGCGCTGCGGAAGGGGAAGGTCGACCTCCTGTTCCTCTACACCTCCGACGGCCGGCGCCCCGAGGGACTCGTGGAGGTCGTGCCGATCGGGTCGCGCAACGTCTACTTCGCCGTCCGAAAGGACCGACTCGACCTCCTCAAACGGCTCCAGAAGGCGTACCGCGAGTGCCTCATCGAGCGCATCGACAGGTACGACGACCTGCGCGCGCGCATCCTCGGCGTCAAGAAGCCGAAGCGGCGCGTCCGCGTCGCCGCGTACATGCGCGGCAACCTGTTCGACGTCACGCCGGACGGCGAGAGGTCCGGCGTGATCGAGGACTGGCTCAACGCCATCGCCAGCCACGCGCAGTGGGACATGGACTACGTCTACGGCCCGTACGAGGAGAGCCTCAAGGACGTGATGGCCGGGCGGCTCGACGTCTTCTGCGGACTCGGGTTCTCGGCGGAGCGGAGCGAGAAGCTCCTCTATTCGCACACGCCGATCGGGATGCTGCGCGTCTACCTGTGGACAAAGCGCGGCAACCGCTTCAAGGCGGGCGACCAGACGACGTGGAACGGCATGAGGGTCGGGCTGCTCGCCGGGTCGTTCAGCGCGGACCGCGTGAAGCGCGACCTAGAGGCGGACGGAAACTCGGCGGGCGTCGTGTGCGTCGAGTACGCGACGGACAGCGAGATGATTAAGGCGTACTTCGACGGCGAGATCGACGCCTGCGTCGACGTCGAGATGCCGGCCCTCGACAACGAGCGCGCCCTCCACCTCTACGTCTCTCACCCGATGTACGTCTGCGTCGCGCCGAGCCGCCGCGACGTCTTCCTCGAGCTAGAGAAGGCGTTCGACGGGGTGTGCGACGACTTCCCGAAGTACATGAGAATGCTGACGGAGCACCACTACGGCATCCGCAACGAGATGTCGGTGCTGACGTTCCGCGAGGCCGAGTGGCTCAAGGAGCGCCTCAAGGACCCGTCGCCGGTCATGATCGACTTCTCGCCGTGGCCGGTCAACCTGAAGAACGCGGGCGGGAACCTCGTCCACTTCGCGAAGGAGTTCCTCGCCGAGCTCTCGAAGCGCACGGGGCTCAGGTTCGACACGCATCCGCAGACCGGCATCCAGACGGCCGAGGCGAAGTTCCTGCGCGGCGACACGAAGTTCTGGATACCGTATCCGAGCGATGTGGATGTCGCGGCGATGGGCGGCGTCTCCGTCTTCTCGCTCCCGGTGCCGAGGACCTACGCGTACATGCTGGGGTCCGACGGCAACAACGACGAGCTGGTGCTGTGGGCCGCGCGCGACGCGCCGGCGGAGCTGGTGGGCATCATCCGCAAGGCGGTGTCGGGCATCGAGCCAGTCGACATGCAGGAGATGTTCGTCAAGGCGGCGGCGGAGCGCAACGTCGCGCGGCGCGTGTTCGGCATGACGGACGAGGAGTTCGAGCGGATGCTCGTCGTCGTCGGCTTCGCCGCGCTGTCGCTTGTCGTCGTCTTCGCTCTCGTGATGATCGTCCTGTTGAAGCGGCAGATGCGGATCGCGCGCGAGGCGGCCGCCGTCGCCGAGGAGTACTCGCGCGCGAAGACGCGATTCCTCGCGATGATGTCCCACGAGCTGCGCACGCCGCTCAACGCCGTCATCGGCTTCGCGGAGTTCCTGACGCCGGCGGACTGCGACGAGGAGCGGCGCCAGAAGTACGTCAAGGGGATCCGGCTCAGCGCGAACGCGCTTCTCGACCTCATCAACGACATCCTCGACCTGTCAAAGCTCGACTCCGGCGCAATGCACATGCGCTCGGGCGAGTGCGACGTCCAGAAGATACTGGACGAGATGACCGCGATCTTCGGCTACAAATTCAGCAAGCGCGGCGTCAAGCTCGCCGTGCGGCGCACGTCGTCCGCGCCGCCGCCCATCCTGAAGCTCTCGCACCAGGGCCTGAAGCAGGCGCTCATCAACCTCGTCGGCAACTCGGCCAAGTTCACCGAGAGCGGAGAGGTCGAGGTGACGTACGGATGGGAACCGGCGACGCGCACGCTCTCGCTGTCCGTCCGCGACACCGGCTGCGGCATCTCCGGCGAGAAGATGGCGCACCTCTTCGACCCTTTCGTGCAGGACATCTCGAGCCGCATGAAGCACGCCGAGGGCGAGATGCGCGGCACGGGGCTGGGGCTCCCGATCGTCAAGCGCATCGTCGACAACGCCGGAGGGACGGTCGAGGTGTCGAGCGAGGTCGGCAGGGGGACGACGTTCGCGCTGCGGATACCGTCGCTGGAGGTCGTCCGCCCCGCGCCTCAGGGCGCGCCGGAGCCGGCCGGCGAGATACCCGGTCGCATCCTCGTCGTCGACGACATGCTCATGAACCGCGAGATACTCGAGATCCACCTCCGGAACATCGGGGTGAAGGACGTGCGGCTCGCGGAGAACGGGGTCGCCGCGCTTGCGGCGATGAAGGACTGGACGCCGGACGCCGTGCTGACGGACGTCTGGATGCCGGAGATGGACGGACACCAGCTCGCGGTCGCGATGAAGGCCGATGCGAGGCTCGCGACCATCCCGGTGATGGCGATCACGGCGGACGTCGACGTCGGCTCGACCTTCGACATGTCGGTGTTCGCGAAGGTGATCGCGAAGCCGGTCACGGGGACGAAGCTGCGCGGACTCTTCCGCCGGGAGGGCGGCGGACGCAATAATCTGGTATAATATCCCGAAAGCGCGGACATGGGAAGCGCGGAGGAGAGAAGTTGAATCTATACGAACTTGGCATAAAGGAGGCGCGGGACGGGCTCGCGAAGGGCGAGTTCACGTCCGTGGACCTCGTGAAGTCCGTCATCGACCGCTTCCACGAGAAGAACGGCGAGGTCGGCGCGTACCTCACGTTCGACGAGGAGCAGGCGCTCGCGCTCGCGGAGGCGAACCCAAAGTCGGTGCCTATCGCGGTCAAGGACCTCATCAACGTCGAGGGCCAGCCGTGCACATGCGCGTCGAAGATACTGAAGGGTTATGTCTCGCCCTACGACGCGACGGTGATCCGCAACATGAAGGCGGCGGGCTTCATCCCGGCGGGGCGCGTGAACATGGACGAGTTCGCGATGGGCTCGTCGACGGAGAACTCGGGGCTTGGCGTCACGCGCAACCCCTACGACCTCGAGCGCGTCCCCGGCGGTTCCTCCGGCGGCAGCGCAGCGGCCGTCGGCGGCAACATGTGCATCGCGGCGCTTGGGACGGACACCGGCGGGTCGATCCGCCAGCCGGCGAGCTTCTGCAACTGCGTGGGCGTGAAGCCGAGCTACGGGCGCGTGAGCCGCTACGGCGTGACGGCGTTCGCGAGCTCGCTCGACCAGGTCGGGCCGATGACGAAGACCGTGGAGGACGCGGCGATCCTGCTCGGCGCGCTCGCCGGCCACGACGCAATGGATGGGACGACGCCCGACGTGCCGGTGCCTGGCTACGCGGCGGCGCTCGAGGGCGCTACGCTCAAGGGCGTGAGGCTGGGGCTTCCGAAGGAGTACTTCTCGGCGGAGGGCATCGACCCCGAGGTGCGGCGCCTGACCGACGAGGCCGTGCGTCGGTGCGAGGCGGCGGGCGCGGAGCTCGTGGAGGTCTCGCTGCCGCACACCGAGTACGCGATGGCGGTGTACTACATAATCGCGCCGGCCGAGGCCAGCGCAAACCTCGCGCGGTTCGACGGCGTCCGCTACGGGCACCGCAGCGAGAAGGCTAAAGACGTCTACACCCTCTACACCAAGAGCCGTGCGGAGGGATTCGGCCCGGAGGTGAAGCGCCGCATAATCATGGGCACCTACGTGCTCTCGAGCGGCTACTACGACGCGTACTACGGGCGGGCGCAGAGGGTGCGCACGCTCATCAAGCGCGACTTCGACGAGGTGTTCGAGAAGGTCGACGCGCTCGTCTCGCCGTGCGCGCCGACGCCCGCGTTCAAGTTTGGCGCGCACCAGAACCCGCTCACGATGTACCTCAACGACCTCTACACCATACCGTCGTCCCTCGCGGGCGTGTGCGCGGCGTCGGTGCCGGCGGGCTTCACGAAGGACGGACTTCCCGTCGGCGTGCAGTTCGTCTGCGGGGGCTTCGAGGAGGAAAAGCTGCTGCGCGTCTCAAAGGCGTTCGAAGACCTCGCCTGAGACGCGCGCCCCCTGGGAGGTCGATGAAAACACGCAGAAGAGAATTCCTTGGCGGGCTGCTGTCGGCCGGCGCGTTGCGCCTGTGCGGCGGCTCAGGCCCAGGTCGGCGCGAGTGGCGCGCCGGGCACTACCAGGTGCACTACATCTACACGGGGCGCTCCGAGTGCATGTTCCACATCTTCCCCGACGGGACGTCGATGCTGCTGGACTGCGGGGACTCGATGCGGTTCTACGGCACGCCGGCGGAGGTTCCCCTGCCATGCGACCCGGGCATCAGGGCCGGCGAGTTCGCCGCGAAGTACGTTCTCGGCGTAAATCCGCACGGGGATGCCGTGGACTACCTCCACCTGTCGCACTACCACGAAGACCACGGCGGAGGGAAACGCTATCACGGAGGTCCCCTCGGGCGCTCGTCGCTCGGCGAGTTCAACAGGTGCGGCATCGCCGACGCGGCGAGGTTCCTGAAGTTCGGCCGAGCCGTTGACCGTGCCTGGCCAGGCTTCGACGATCCGCTTGCCGTGCTGGACACGTCGCGGGACGGGACGCCAGTCCAGATGCGGGCGCTTTACGCGCATCTCGCCGAGACGCAGGGCACGAAGATCGAGAAGTTCAGGCTCGGCGACAAGGGGCAGTTCCGGATGCGCGACGACGCGAAATGGCCGGGCTTCAAGGTGTTCAACGTCTGCGCCAACGGGCGCTCCGTCCGTCCCGACGGGACGGTGTTCGACCACTACACCGAGCGGTTGAAGGAGAGTCCGAAGGTTCTGAACGAGAACGGCATGAGCTGCGGAATGGTCGTCGAGTACGGCAAGTTCAGGTATTTCACTGCAGGGGACTTCACCGACGGCTGGAAGCGTGGCGACGGCATTCGCCGCGAGATCGAGGACGAACTTGCCGAGAGCGTAGGGCCGGTCGACGTGGCGAAGATTAACCACCACGGACACCATTCCATGTTTCCGAGGCTCGTCAAGGCGCTGCGCGCGAGAGTCTGGACGAACTGCTCCCTCGACCAGCAGCACTGCACGGACGACACGATGTCGCGGCTTGCCGACAGGTCTCTCTATGGCGGCGACAGGCTCATGCTGCCGACTTTCATGCCGCTCAACCGGCCGGAGACACCCGCCGGCCGCGGATATCTCGGCGACGTCGCCCGCTGCGTGATAGACCAGCCCTGCCACGTCGTGCTGGACGTTCCGCCGGGCGGCGAGACCTACACGTTCTCGTGCTACTCGGCCGTGCATCCCGGCAATCCGCTCAAGGGAGAATTCAGCTTCAGTACAAAAACTTGATATGTCAAGCGAAAACCCGGACGGTTTATTTTGGTATAATTTTCGGCATGAGACAAATCATATTTTTGTTTTTGTCGGCCATGTGTGGCGGGACGTTGCTGGCGCGCTCGCTGCTTGAGTTGAACGGTGATTTTGAAATCGTCGTTCCAGATGCCGATTCGTCTGGTTTTGCGCCGCATCTTGCATCTGCCGGCAGGGATCTGGCAAAGGCCTTCAAGGAGGGGCAGGGCTGGGATGTGAAGGTCGTGGCGGGGTCTGCGGCAAGACGCGGCGTTCCCGCGATATACCTCGGAATGGATTTCGCAGGGAAGGCCGGGCTCGTCCCGAAGGAGCCGTTGCGCGGCTTCGACAACGTCGTGGCGGAGAAGAACGGCAGCATATATCTATTTGGTGCGGATCGGGCCATGCGGAAGAAGAAACGCCTCGACTGGACGGAGTGCATGCTGCCCACGGTGAAGGCGACGGCGAATTTCATGGAGAGGTTCCTTGGCGTGAGGTTCCTTGGCCCGGGCGACGTTGGAACCGACATCCCGAAGCGCCCTCCAGAGCCGATGCCGGTCGGATTCCAAAGCCGCGAGAACCCGAAGTTCGACGCCGGCACCGGGCGCTATTTCACGATGACGTATTCCATCGCGAACAACATATTCGGGGCCGGCGGCTACCATTCCTGGGGCGGGCACGCATATCTGCACGCGGTGCCAGTCGAGAAGTACGCCGACGCGCATCCGGAATACTACGCCATGCGGGGCGGGGCGCGCAAGGCGGAAAAGGGCAATCCCGCGCTGTGCATATCCAATCCGGACGTGAAGAAGCTGCTTGTGGACCTGATCGTCTCGAAGATGGACGATGGCGCCGACGTGGTGGAGCTAGGGCAGAACGATGGCGGCGTTTTCTGCGAATGCGACAAGTGCAGCTCGCTCTACGGGCTTGGCAGGGGAGACGTCGGCGAGAAGATATGGCGTTTCCACGCGTCCGTCGCGGAAGCGGTGGGGCGTCTGCGTCCCGGCAAGACGGTGCAGATACTCAGCTACGGAAAGACGAAGGATCCGCCTCGCACCATGCCGACGCTACCAGCCAACGTCATGGTGGAGCTGACTTCGACGTCGCCGGAGGCGTTCAAGGAATGGCGCCGGTGCAAGGTGCCCGGCGGGTTCTCCGCCTACGTGTACCTGTGGGGGCAGTGGCCGCAGCCCGGAGCCACGGCGAAGTGTTCGATGGCCCGGGCGTCTTCCTCCGCGAAGCTGATGGTTGAGAGCGGAGTCCGGTCGATATACCGCTGCGGCTGCGGAGAGCTCTTCGGAACCGAGGGGCCGAGCTACTACGTGTACAACAGGACCCTTGGCGACGCATCGCTCGACTGGCGGGCCCTGGTAGACGAATACTGCGAACGTGCGTATGGCCCGGACGCCGCCAAGCCCATGCGCGAGTTCTTCGCATGCCTCGACTCGCGGCTGGCCGGCTACGACGCGCTCTTCGCCGCAGGCACATGTCCAAAGAAGGCAGCGGACATGCTGGCGTACATCTACACGCCGGACGTCATGGAGACGCTGGAGTCCAGACTTTCCCGCGCGGAAAAGTGCCGCCTGGCGGACAAGCAGCGAATCAGACTGGCGCTCGTCAGAAAGGAATTCGACTATGCGAAGAAGACTGCAACCGTGTGCCACCTCTACAACGCCAGCCGGCTGAGGCCCTCCGAGGCGTCGGTGTCAGCCCTCGCCGGAGCCCTTGCGGAGAGGAACGAGTTCATAGACGCGCTTTACGACGAGAAGGGCGCAAGCAGGAAATTCCCCGGATGGCCGGAGGTGAAGGTGTTCGGAAACTATTCCCGCAAGGTGATGAAGGACAACGGCCAGATCTCGGCAATACTTGGCGCGCCGTTCGGCTGGGACGTGTCGAAGCTGTCCGGCGGCAACATGCCCGGCGGCGTGAGGCGGCGGCTTGTCGTGAAGCGCGCCAAGTCCCGGCCGACGCTCGTCGCGGGATTCGACTCCGGCGAATGGAAGAAAGCGGCGTACAACGACCTCAACGGAATGCAGCTCGAAAAGGTCACCGTGGGGGCCGGGTTCAAGGTGCTCTACGACGACGCCAACCTCTACTTCGGCGTCAGGAGCACGCTGATGGACGCGATAAAGTTCAAGCATCTCGGCCGCGACGGCGCGTGCTTCCGGAACCACTGCGTGGAGATATTCGTCGATCCGCACGGTTCGAGGGAGAAATGGTTCCACTTCACCTACAATCCGGTGGCGGACTCCTTCGCCGACGAGGCGACGGGGCTGATAACGGACAGGCTCGACCCCAAGTACGGCAAGCCGGACATCGGGTGGAACGGCGACTGGAGATACGAGAACTTGAGGGGCGGCAACATGTGGTATTCGCTCGTGACGATTCCGTTCGCCACGCTTGGCGTGAACACCCCGGAGCCGGGCGCGACCATGGCTGCGAACGTCGGACGCGAGACCCCCGCCGCCGCAGGAGGGGAGCTGCTTCTTTGGTCGCCTAATTTCGTGAGTCGGCAGTTCGACGCGCCGGAGGCGTTTGGAGATATGGTGTTTGAATAGCCATGTGGTGGAACTGTAACAGATCGACGCTGGCGCTGTGCGCGGCGTTCCTGTCTGCGGCGGCATGCGCAGCCGCTGCGGAGAAAATCGTCGTATTCAACGAGGACAACACGCATTTCATACTCGACGCCAAGGAGAAGCGGAAGGGCAGGGAGGATTTTATCCGCTACTTCGACACCATCTGCCGGGGAGCGGTCACGCATTTCTTCATGTGTCCCAATTCGATGCGCTCGAATCTGGACACCAAGTCCATAGAGCCGATATGGGAGGCGCTGAAGGAGGACGGCGTGAAGCCGGAATGGGGGGAGGCGGCGAAGTGGCTGCATGACAGCGGCGTGGACCAGTATGCGATATGGATCGCCCGCGCCAGGGAGAAGGGCGTTTCGCCGTGGCTTACCATGCGGATGAACGACGTCCATTCGGCGAGCGACCCCAAGCGCGGCATGCATTGCCGTTTCTGGCGGGAGCATCCTGAATACAAGGTCGTTCCGAACTACGAGGGGCCGACTTGGAGCTGCCACGCACTTGACTATTCGCATGAGGCAGTCAGGGCGCGAGCCCTCGGCTACGTTCGCGAACTGCTGGAGAGATACGACGTCGACGGTCTGGAGTGCGACTGGCTGCGCTTCCCGTGGCATCTGACCCGCGGGCGGGAGCGCGAGAAGTCCCATGTGCTGACCGAGTTCATGCGCGAGGTGCGCAAAATCGCCGATGCCGCTTTCGCCAGGCGCGGACGCCGGATTCTCGTCGGCGCACGCGTTGCGTCGAACCGCGATGCCGCGCTTCTCCTTGGAACCGACGTCGAACAGTGGGCGAAAGACGGCTCGATAGACTGGCTTGTGCCGTGCAACTTCTTCACGTCGGTGGACTTCGATCTCGACTATGGAGACTGGTCGCGCCGCATTTCGACCGTGAACTCCGGCGTGAAGGTTGTCCCTGGTCTTGACACGGGAGTCGTAAAAGCTGTTGGTGCAGGTGGTGTCCGGCAGTACCTCACGCTCGCCGAATATCGCGGATGGTGTGCGTCCATGTATGCGCAAAAGGCTCCGGGCGTGTACTTGTTCAACCTCTTCCAGTTCGATCCTGCCAGCCATGATCAGTACAAAAACGATTCGTCGATATGGGATGCAGTGCTGGACGGGGGGCTTTCCCCCGCTGCGGTGTCCGCCGCGCCGTCTTTGGCGTACCCGGTTTCGTTTTGCGACTGTCTGCCGACCGGCCCGTTTGGGCTGCAGACGAACAAGTCCGTGGGAGAGGGCGTGGAAATTCGCATAAGGGTCGGCCGTCCTCCGGAATCCGGCGATGTGACGGTTCTGTTGGCTTTCGACGCCGCAGTTTCCGGCGAGGAGATTCGAGACGGCGTCAGATTGAACGGCAGGGCTCCGACCTCGATCGCGCCGGAGAAGACGGAATCGTGGATCGCCCCGACCAAGGTCGCGTTGACATCATGGCGTTTGGCCTTTGACGCCTTCTCGCTCAAGGAGGGAGCGAATGTCGTTTCGGTCCGGGGCTTCGGGAACGACGGGACGAAACTGCGCGCGTGCGAACTCCAGATTTCAACAAGAAGAACTGATCTCGCAAAAATGAGAGGAGCGGAACCTCATGAACACTAAATCCAACATGGCGGCTTGGCGCGTCGCGCTGGGCGCGACGTTCCTGTCGGCGGCGACATGCATGGCGGCAGACATCCCGGCGCGTGGCGGCGTCGTGCCGGACGGTTCGGGGACCGACGTCTCGATAACGTCGGCCGGCGCGGACGGTGCGGGGCCGATAACGCTGGAGAAGTCCTCGACGTCCGTCAAGTCGCTCGTGCAGCGTACGGGCGTCGACGCCGTGGTGGATATTGCCGGCGGGACGCTTGCGGCCGGGGCGGTGGGCATCGCCGGGGAAGACTCGGCGTCGCTTGTGGTCGGGTCCGCTCCCGGCGACGGGGCTCTTGCGTCGCTCTCCGGGGCCCTGGCGTTTTCGAACGGGTCGACCAACGGAGCGAGGCTGGTCGTCAACTCAACCGTCGCCACGTCTTCGTCGGACACGATCTCCGTGTCCGGGCCGGGCGAGACGCACGTCGCCTCCGATTTCGCGCATGCGGGAACGCTTCAGCTCGACGGCGGCACGTTCTCCGTGACGAACGCCACAACGATAACGGCCACGCTCAAGGGCTCGGGCACGTTTGCCAAGGAGGGGCTTACGACATTCAAGATGCCGAACGTCGATTTCAAGGACTTCACGGGCGAAATCGTCTTTAGAGCCGGCACGAACGGGTTCTACAACAACAGCAGGCTTTCCACGGGCAAATACAGATACAGGTTCGAGCCCGGTTCACAGATCGACACCACTTCGGGATGGTATGACACGGCAGGGACGCACGTGTCCGCGGCCGGCGACGGCGTATACGGCGACGGCGTGGCGATCGTGAAGGGCGGCGCATTTGCCCGTACCTTCCCGTATTTCACGCTCACTGGCGACGCATCGGTCAATCCCGACCATTCCAGCAGCTGGATTCAGTTCGGCGGCAGCACGTACAGCAAGATATTCGGCTTGTTCGACATGGGCGGCCACACGCTCACGAAGAGGGACGGCAGCGGGTATCTGCGATTCGAGAACGGCGCGATAACGAACGCCGGGCCTATCGTGCTGAGCGACTACACGGGGAACTACGCCGAGTACAGCCGAATTCTGCTCTACACCAACTTCTCCCTTGGCGGCCCCGGCGCGCCTCCGGTCTACATGGGGAGTAAGACGTCCATCCGCATGCTTGGCGCGCAGTCGCAGCATCGTTCGGTCGTGGTCAACGGAGCCGGGGCGAAGATGCTGATCAATCCGGGCTATGTCGGAACGAACGAGCATGCGTGGGCGGGGCTTGAAGTCCATGCCCCCGGCGATTCCCTCGCCGTCTCGCCGGAGTTGAACACCGGCATATGGAGGATATGCTTCGCGGGGGCGCTCACCGGCGAAGGCTGCCTGACGCTCGGGCTGAACAACTCCAGCTACAAGGACGGGCGCGTCGTTCTCGGCGGCGCGGACGGCACGTTCTCTGGTCCGCTCACGGCGAACGTGGTGCGCGCCACCGTCGTCGCGAAGCATCCGACTTTCGTGCCCGACTACTCCAAGGTCTCCGTCGTTGGCGCAGGCTCGTTCTCCGCGTCGGTGGCCAACTGGTCGCTTCCGGAGATATACGGTTTTGCGGGCACGGCCTCGTTCCTGAATGGAGCCGGCGTGGGCCTTGACGTGGAAATCGGCGAGAACGCCTCGGTGTCGGGGCTGGAGATGCTGGCCTCCGACTCGATGTGGATGAAGACGGGCGGCGGAGTCCTCAATTTCTCGAGTCCGGGAACGGACGGGTTCAGGATTGGCGCCAAGGAGGGAACGCTTCGCGTCACTGGTCCCGACAGAATCAACCTGCGCGAGGTCATATCCGAGGGCGCGCACGCCGGCGGAATACCGGGCAACGTGCTTGTCGACGGCGCGTCCGACGTCTTGCTGTCGCTTACGAACGGGGCGTCGTTTGTCGTGGGAAGCCTGTCGACCGTACGCGACGTTCCCGGGCGCGCGGCGATTTCAAACTCGTGCGTGCAGTCGTGGTCGATGCTGAACGGCGGGCCTTTCGCATACACGAACTCCGCCGGAACTGCCGACTACTATGCCAATGCGATAGTCGTCGGCGGGTATTCGAGCGGAATTCTCGAAGTTGGCGCGGGCGCGGCGATCACAAACAGACTGGTAGTCGGCGGCAACAACGCCACTTCGCGCGGAGGCGTGTACATACGGGGCGGCCATTTCGGCAACGTTGGCTCCAAGGAGGCTAGCGTCAATTCTGCCGGAGTCGGTCTGTCGTCGGGGAACGGGGCATACGGCTACCTCGAGGTGACGGGCGGAAAATACGAACAGCTGGCCGCGCAGTGCATGGCCGGAAACGGCTCGATGGCCATAATGCATGTCGGGGGCGGCTATGTGAGTACCACAAGGGGCGGCATCGTGGCCAGCGGCACTGCGCCGATGCTGTATCTTGCGCACAACGGACATGCGATTCTGGACGTCTCGTCAGGAACGTACTTCCATCAGCCCGGCCGGATATACACATGCAACGCGAGTGCGTCCACGGCCGTGCTGAACGTCGGCGGCGGCAGCGCCGCCGCGTCGTTCACGACTTCGGAGAAAATCAACTGCGGTTTGGCAAAGGACACCACCACGATACTGAACTTCAACACCGGCGCGACGGTTACTGCGCCAGGAATAGAGAAGTACCGCACTGCGGCGACCGTCGGCTGGTCCGGGATGCACGCGTATCTCAACTTCAACGGCGGCACATTCGTCCTTAGCGGCAGCGGATGGCTCTTCGGGGATCCATGGAAGGGAACCGGCGTGGGCGGCGGGGCGATGGATCCGGTGACCGTGTTCGAGAACGGGGCGGGACTGTCCGTCGCGAACAAAAACTCTTCCGGCACGGTCGGCCCCCTCGTCGCGCCGTCCGGTAAGGGAGTGTCCGCCATCGACATGGGGACACTTGGGACCAACGTGCTGGTGGGTCCGCCCAGGGTCGTCATATCCGGCGACGGCTGGGGCGCGTCGGCGTATGCGGACTTCGATTCGCGCTCCGGTCGCGTCACGAGCATTCGCATCACTTCGCACGGCTGTGACTACACGACGGCGACGGCCTCCGCGTACTACGGCAAGGATTTGCTTGCCGAGGGCCTTGTGGTCACGCTTGCCGACAATGTCGGCGGAGGGATCACGAAGAAGGGCCCTGGAACGCTTACGCTCGCCGGGACGAACACCTATGCTGGAGCCACCGTCATAGAAGCCGGGCTTCTCAAGGCCGGCACCGACCGCGCAATTCCGTCTGGATCCGAACTCGTCCTTGCGGGCGGCACGCTCGACCTTGGCGGGTTCGATTTCACGTTCGGCGGGGTGTCGGGAACGAGCGGCACGGTCAACAACGGAACCGTCAGGATCGGAGGGGACTGGACGGTGGACTGCGCCGACCTAGTGGCGGGCACGGTTCCGGCGCTCGCCGGAAATGTCGCCTTCCTGCCCGGCGCGACGCTCAGATTCACCAACGAGGAACTGCTTTCCAATACGGTTCGCTACCGCGTCCTCAGCGTGACGGGCGGTACGATGTCCGGGCTCGACAACCTGGCGGTCGAGGCGCCGCCGTACTGGCATGTCGCAAAGACGGCCGATTCTCTCACGCTGAAGTTCCAGCGGGGATCGGTGATCATGGTCTGGTAGAAGGGGGATTGCATGGGTAAGTCCTTTTTTGCCGGTTTGCTCGGGTGCATTGTGTTGTCCGGCGCTGCCGCCGCAGCGCCTGCGGCGCGGCTATGGGAGACGTCCAAGGACCTGCATCCGACGATGACCCGGCTCGCCGATCCGGTTCTTTCGCCGATAACGGCGAAGGAACGCGAGGGCATGTTCAAAGACGACCGCGTGACCGTCGACGAAGGCGCCCGCTTCCAGAAGGTGGAGGGCATAGGGTCGTCGATATCGGATGCGTCCGCATGGACGCTCATGCAGATGGACTCGGCTACTCGCGACGCCGTGCTGCGGCGCACCTTCGCGCCGGAAGGAGGGGCTGGGCAGAGCATGGTGAGGATACACATCAACTCCTGCGACTTCTCCCGCAAGACGTATTCGTGCTGCGACACGCCGGGCGACTTCGCGCTCAAGACGTTCAACGTCGACTACGACCGCGAATGCGTGATTCCCGTCTTGAAGCGCATACTCGCGTTTAGGCCCGACCTCAAGATCGTGGCGTCGCCATGGTCTGCGCCGGCGTGGATGAAGACGAACGGCAAGATGTGCGGAGGCGGAGAGCTCAGGCGGGAATGTCGCGCCGTGTGGGCGGAGTTCTTCTGCCGGTTCGTGGAGGAGTACGCCAAGGAGGGGATTCCGATCTGGGGCGTCACGGTGAACAACGAGTCGTACTACGAGGCGAAATGGGAGGCGATGACGTGGCCGGAGTACGCGCAGCGCGACTTCGTGCGCGACCACCTCGGGCCGGCCTTCGCGCGCCATGGCCTCGGGCACGTGAAGATAATGCTGTGGGACAACGGGCGCAACCACGTGTATGCGAACGCCGCCACCACGTATGACGACGCGGAGGCGTCGAAGTACGTCTGGGGGGCGGCATACCACTGGTACGGCGAGAACTGCTATGACAACGTGCGCATCCTCCACGACGCATATCCTGACAAGGGGCTCGTCATGACGGAGGGCTGCAACGGAGGCAACAACTACGGCGACCCGGAATGGGGCGACGCGGACAAGCGAGACCCGAACGGGCTGTATCTGCACGAGGGCGTGTGGGAGGGCGGCGAACGCTACGGGCGCAACATGATCCGTGACTTCAACAACTGGGCGGCTGGATGGATCGACTGGAATCTCGTCGTGGACCAGACCGGCGGCCCCCGCCATCTGCCGAACGGGTGCGGTGCGCCGTACGTGTACGACACCGCGAAAAGGGAGCTGCGTCCGCAGATATGCCGCGAGTACATGGCGCATTTCCACGATTTCGTGCGTCCGGGAGCGGTCCGGCTCGCCGTCACCACGACTCGGAACATGCCTATCGCGACCGCGTTCGCGAATCCCGGCGGATCCATTGTCGTGGTGACGCAGAACGAGCTCGGGGAGTCCGTCGAGTTCATCTACCGTTTCCGTCGCGCCGGACTTCAGACGAAGTTGACGCTGCCGCCGCGCTCGATCCAGACATTGCTGCTGGACATGCCCCGATAGCGGACGCGTCCTTTTGGCGAGGAGATCGGCGATGTCCGGAAACGAGACGAAGTACGGGGCGATATACGAGTCCTTGAAGGCGGATATCGTCGGCGGATATCGCACGGGGCGGCTGCCCAGCGAGGCGATGCTTGTGAGGCGCTTCGGCTGTTCCAGGATAACCGTCGTGCGGGCGTTGCGCGAGCTGTGTGCGTCCGGCCTGGCAGTAAGGCAGAAGGGGCGCGGCACCTTCGTGGCCGAAGGCGCCAGGGGCCGGGTCGGGCCAATAGGCGTGGTGATTCCCATTTCCAGAGGCGAGATGTTCCCCCCTCTGTGCCAGGCGATTACGAAGCAGGCCCAGCAGGATCACCGTTCCGTGTGCCTTGCCGACCTGATGGCCGGGACTTCCGGCGACATGTTGGCTGTCGCCAAGCGCGTAATGGGCGATTTCCTGCTGCAGAAGGTAGCCGGGGTGGTGTTCCAGCTGGCCGACGGGGTTCCGGAAGCGGCCCGCATGAACAAAGCCGCGCTTGACATGTTAAGTGCGGCGAACATGCCGGTGGTCTTGGTCGACTGCGACGTCGAGAGGCATCCCCGCCGAAGCGGATACGACGTGATCGGGAGCGACGATTTCGACGCGGGATATCGCATGGCCCGGCATATGGCCGAGCGCGGCGCCCGTCGCATTGCTTATCTGATGCCAAGGTTTGGGAACTCGAGTTTTCAGGATCGGGGTCGCGGCATAATGGCGGCGACTGGCGAACTGGGTGCGCATGGCATTGCAAAGGAGGGCGTTTTTGAGAGCGTGGCGGCGGTGAGGCGTTTCGTCAGGAGATTCAAGCCGGATGCAATCGTCTGTGGAAACGACCGATTGGCGGCCACTCTAATGCCGTCCCTCGCCGAAATGGGCGTCAGGATCCCGGAAGACCTGCTTCTTGGTGGATTCGACGACGTGAACTTCGCGAGACTGGTCACTCCGGGGCTTACGACAATGCACCGTCCCTGTCACGAGATTGGAGAGGTGGCGTATAAGATGCTTTTGGAGCGCATTGCCAATCCAGGTCTGCGGCCAAGGCATATTCGGCTTTCGGCGTATCTGGTGGAGCGGGATTCCACGCGCAGGAGTGCCGCGTCGTCATGAAATCGCTTGTGCTGCTGTTGACGTTTTTGCCTGCCGTTTTGTTCGGCGTCGCGGAATTTCCGGGCGAACCCTGCACGCGCGAGCCTGTGACGTTCGCCCCATTTCCAGACGCTTTGAGCGCGTATGTCTGGCGCAACTGGTTTCTCGTGCCGAAGGACGTCCTGGCGCGGGCGATCGGAGCAACGCAGTCCGAAGTCACGGAAACGGCGGAGGAACTCGGTCTTCCGCCGGAACCGCACGTGCAGCCGGAATGGCGGCGTCGCGGATACGTGACGGTTCTCAAGCGGAACTGGCATCTGCTTCCCTACGAGCAGCTGTTCAAGGTTCTGGACATGACGCGCGACGAACTCCTTTTTGCCTTCAAGGAGGAGGACTTCCTGTTCTACAAACTTGGAGATCTCAAGCCGAAGTGTGCGCTTGTCGTCTGGCGGAAGTCCGATGACGGACTTCGCGTGGCCCGCAGACGCCTCGCCCGCGTGCTGGAGGAGGAGGGCGTTGACGTCGCGGCGGCCGAATCGCCGCGCTTCGGATTCTTCTCCGAGTTCGCGAACGTGCCTGCCGGCATGCACAGACAGGCGGCGATCGGGAACGGCGCCCTTCGCATAGTCTACCCCTATACGGGGACGTACTGCGATTCGCTGGAAGACCCCGAGGTGTCGTCCTGCCCGGAGGGACTGCTGGCCAGGCTTGCTGGCGAAGGCGTCAATGGCATATGGCTGCATGCCGTCCTATGGACATTGGCGAAGGATCCCAAATACCCGGAGTTCGGCAATGGCTGCGAGAATCGCCTTGCCAACTTGCGCGTCTTGGTTGCACGGGCCGCCAAGTACGGCATCAAGGTCTTCCTGTACATGAACGAGCCGCGCGGGCAGCTCGGGAGCTTCTTCGAGGTCGATCCTGCCCGTCGCGACATGAAAGGTTCGCCCTACGGCCCGCAGGGATTCGAACAATACGCATTCTGCACTTCGTCTCCGGAAACGCGCCGATGGCTTGAGGATTCCCTGGCGCAGGTCTTTGCGTCAGTGCCGGGGCTTGGCGGCATCATTACGATAACCTATTCAGAGAACTTGACGCACTGCGCCTCGCGTTGGAAACGAGAATCGTGTCCGAGATGCCGCATGCGTTCCGACGCCGACCTGATCGTCGAGGCCAACAGCGCGATGATAGCGGGCGTCCACCGGTCTGCGCCGGACGCGCAGGTTCTGGTCTGGGACTGGGCGTGGCCGACGAATGCGGCAAAGGATGTCATCTCCCGGCTGCCGAAGCGGAACGTCAAGCTCCTTTGCGGCAGCGAAAGTCGCATGAAGTTCCGGCGTGGTGGCGTGTATGTGGAGGAGCGGGACTATGCGATCTCGGTTGTCGGTCCGGGGCGGCAGGCCCTAGAGCGGTGGAGTCTGGCGGCCGATGCCGGACTTGGTCTGGCGGCGAAGGTGCAGGCGGCGAATTCGTTAGAGCTGGCGTCGTATCCGTATTATCCGACATTGGAGCAGGTGGCGCGACACGCATGCAATCTCCGCGCCGCAAGGGTCGATTCAATATTGCTTTCGTGGTCGATCGACACCTATCCGTGCGCGGCTTTCAGGATTTTCGAACTTGCCGACAGAACAGGTCTTTCGCCTGACGGCCTGCTGGACAGGCTTGCCGCGGAGCAGTACGGCTCCGCCGCCGCGCCGACGGTGCGCCGCGCTTGGCGGGCCTTTTCCGAAGGCTTTGCGTCGTTTCCGCATAACATCAGCACCCTCTATAGCGACCCACAGCACATGGGGCCGGCCAATCCGTTGTACCTTGAGCCGACAGGCTACCGAGCGACGATGAACTTCTTCCCGTATGACGACGTCGTCAGCTGGTGCGGCGTCTATCCGCCCGATACATGGGTCTGGTTGATGCAGAATGTTGCCAACGGGTTTGCGGAGGGATGCCGTATTTTCGAAGAGGCGATTCCGATGATGGAGGCCGACAAGCGGGCGGAGGCACGGCGGGAGCTGGATCTGTTCTGCGGCGAAAGGATCCATTTCCAGTCCGCCGCCGACCAGATGCGTTTCACGCTTGCTCGCGACAAGCGTTTGAAGGCGAAATCCGCAGCCGACCGTGCGCGGCTGACTGGGGAAATGGCCGAAGCGGTCAGGCGGGAGCTGGCTGCGGCCAAGGAGCTGCTTCCGATCGTCGAGCGGGATTCGCGAATCGGATTCATTCCGTCGGTTAGATACTATTTCGTCCCGCAGGATCTCCGCGAGAAGGTGCTGCTGTGTCGGACTCTGCTGGATGAACTCAGGTGACGTCGGTTGCCGGGAGTTCTGCCCATCAGGTTCGGTTCGGGCGTCGCACCCTCGTTTTATGGTATAATGTAATCGTCAAAGGGAGATTGCGTTTATGCCGGTAGTCAAGAGAATGGTGCGTCCAGGGGGAAAGTGGGACGCGTTCGAGGTGCCGAGGAGGCGTTCCCGGAGACAGGTCGATAAGGACAAGGAGATATTCGCATGTTTCTCGTTTTAGCAGCGACCTTGAGCGTAATAGAGCCGCTTCCCGGGGAGCGTTGGCATGGCGGCACAACCTTTTACGGCGAGGACCAGCCGTACAACACCACGCCGCCGCGGAATCTGTCCGTCTGCAGCTATTGCAACCCATGCGCACCGTTCTTCGTCTCTACGGCGGGGCGGTACGTCTGGAGCGATTTTCCCTTCACGTTTGCCTGGACGAACGGCGTCCTCTACATCACTTCGGAGCATGGCTCGGTCAAGCCCGTAGTGGCGGGGAGCAGCCTGAAGACGGCATACCTTGCAGCATGTCGCCGCCACTTCGCGCCATCGGGGCGCCGCCCGGAGTCCATATTCTTTGCGAAGCCGCAGTTCAACACGTGGGTCGAGAGCTGTGCCGTTGGAAACGGACAGGCCTTCGTCGAGTCGTATGTGCGAGGGATCGTCGACAGCCGCATTCCGTGCGGGGTCTTGATGATTGACGACGGGTGGGCGCCGAAGCGGCGCTACGGCGACCTCGAATTCGACGAGACGCTCTTCCCCGCGCCTAGGGAGATGCTCGCCAAATGCCGTGCAGCGGGCTTCCGCACGATACTTTGGACGACGCCGTACATCAACAGGGAGGCCCGCTTCTACACCGAAGCGGCAAACGATGGACTGCTGCTGGCAAACGACACTACAGGGCGCACCTACGACGGGATGTACTACTGGGGTGTTCCGGCCGCGGGCATCCTTGACGTTCTCGATGCACACGTCAGAGACGTTCTCGAAGTCCGCTACAAGGCGTTCGCATCGTCGTTCGGGTTCGACGGCTACAAGTTTGACTTCACGGACGCCGAATGCATCCTCCGCAAGCCGGACGGCTCCGATCCCGGTCGGCCTAGGCTTGGCGACGCGACGCCGGCCGACTACACGGGGGCGTGGGGACGCTTCGCGATGCGCTTCCCGTTTCACGAAATGCGCGCGGGGTGGAAGTTCGGCGGATTGCCGCTCGTATGCCGTCTGCAGGACAAACGGCACTCGTGGGAAGACCTGCGCAAGCTCGTGCCAGACGTCCAGGCTGCTGGGCTGCTGGGCTGTCCGTTCGTCTGCCCGGACATGGTGGGCGGCGGATGCGGCGGCAAGACGTTTGCCGCCGGCAGGGGATTTGACCGAGAGCTCTTCATCCGTTCGTGTGCGGCGCAGGCCATGATGCCGATGATGCAGTTTTCCGCCGCGCCATGGAGGCTGCTCGATGCGGAGGGATTGGCGATTTGTCGCGGCTTTGCGGAACTGCACGTCAACTTCGCTTCGTACATACTTGAACTAGCCGACCATGCGGCGAAGACCGGCGAGCCGATTGTGCGGACTATGGAGTACGAGTTCCCAGGGTTTGGGGCAGGCGACTGTCGGCAGCAGTTCATGTTGGGCGATCGTTGGCTTGTTGCGCCGGTGGTCGAACCGGGCGGACACGTTGTCGTTCGCCTGCCGGAGGGGCGGTGGCTGGACGACCTTGGGGAGTTGCATGGCGGGCCCAAGAAGCTTCGCCTCGCAGATGTCCATCTGGGGCGACTCCCGCGTTTTATGCGCCAATTATGATATAATGTAATCGTCGAGGGGGATTGCGTTCATGCCGGTAGTCAAGAGAATGGTGCGTCCAGGGGGAAGTCGGGTCTCGTGCGAGGTGCCGAAAGGGCGTTCACGGTTTCTCTGGATCGGCGCGGCGGCGTTCGCCGTTGCCGCGTCGGTGGAGGCGCCGTGCGCATTCGCCCGCGGGGAGTCGTGGGTGCCGAAGCCCCCGCCGCCTCCGCCCGTGGCGACGCTCACGAACGAGGCGCGCTACATCGAGTGGAAATGGCGCATGGACGTGACCGACCCGTCGACTGGCGTCGACGCTGCGACGGCCAGGGAGAGGATCTTGGCGATTGCGGACGAGCTGGAGCCCAAGGAGCCCTGGAACGTCGTCAAGGCCGCATGCTTTGCGTGGCTCTGCGACAACGTGGCCATCGACGTCTCGCCGCTTGACTGGTTCCCGGCGTTCTCGCTCTGGAATCGCTACGGGCGGCCGATGTGCAGCGTCACGGGCCGGCGGAACGCGGCGATATCGGCGAAGTTCTACCCCGAGGTGTGCGCGCGCGTCGACGAGGG
This sequence comes from Kiritimatiellia bacterium, assembly GCA_017405115.1. The sequence goes on along the minus strand of JAFRBA010000289.1, from coordinate 2,976 downwards.
GAACGCGATCGGGCGATGGACGATGTGGAAGGACTTCGACCACATAATACCGGAATGGGACAAGGTGCTGCCGCTTGGCTTCCCGGGGATGAGGCAGCGCCTCATGGACAACTGGAAGGACGAGTTGTCGTACTACCGCGCGGAGCGAACGGCGTCCGACGCGATCGACCGGCTCCTCGCTAGGCTCGCCGCGCAGGGCCGTGCGCGCGGCGGCGGGAGGGCGCTTCGCCAGGCGGAGTGCATCGAACGGCTGCGGAAGGGGCCGCCGCAGACGGCCTACGACGTGATGCAGTTCATCTACCTGTACTTCGTCTTGAGCGAGCACTTCGAGGGCGTGCAGGCGCGCTCCCTCTCGATCATAGACCACACGCTCTGGCCCTACTACCGCGCCGACCTCGCCGCAGGGCGCACCACCGAGGCCGAGTTCCGCGAGCAGTTCGCGCACTTCCTCTGGCAGTGGGGCTCCATCGACAACTACTGGGGGCAGCCCGTCACGATGGGCGGCACGAAGGCGGACGGAACGACCGAGTACAATCCGCTCTCGTACGTAATACTCGACGTGATGGACAAGTGCGCGCTCACAACGCCCAAGTTCCACCTCAAGATCGCACCGAACACGCCGAAGGGAATCCTCTACAAGGCGCTGGACATGGCCCGCAGGCACCGTCCGCTGTCGTTCATAGGCGAACTGCCCGTGCGCGCCGTCCTGGAGCACCTTGGCTACCCCGCCGACGACGCCAGGCGCTTCGTCACCAAGGGATGCTACGAGTTCTGCACCCCGGAGTCCGGAAACGGGCTGGGCGGCGGCCACGTCAACTTGCTCAAGGTCGTTGAGCTGATGCTCGCCGACGCGAAGGACGGCAAGTTCGCCGCCGCAGACTTCGACGCGTTCAAGGCGGAGTACCTGCGGCGGGCGGCGTCCGCGGCCGACGAGGTAAGGGGGTTCTTCTTCGTCTTCGAGCAGCACCTCGACGATGTCAACCCCGCCCTCGTCGCGTCGCTTGCGGGCGAGTACAGCGCCAGGACCGGGCTTGACGCGCTCTCCTGCGGCACGCGCACCGGCAACCGCACGGGCGTATGCCTCTCCGGCTTCGGCACGGCCGTGGACGCGCTGCTCGCGGTGAAGGAGCTCGTGTACGAGAAGGGGGAGCTGACGCTTTCCGGGCTCGGCGCGCTCATGGCGGCCAACTGGGACGGCCGCGAGGACCTGCGGCTGAGGATGCTGCGCTCGAAGCGCAAGTGGGGGACCAACGACCGCGAGGCGAACGCCCTCGGGCGGGAGATCTCCAAGCGCCTTTCCGCGGAGATAAACGCCCGGCCCAACTCCCGCGGCGGCAGGTTCGGCATGAGCGGGCACAACGCGCGGCAGTTCATCGTGCAGGGCGCCAAGACGGGCGCGACGCCGGACGGTCGCAGGCGGGGGGAGGAGTTCTCCAAGAACCTCTCGCCGACGATGGGAGCCGACACGGAGGGCGTCACGGCGCTCGTCCAGACCCTCGGGGCGCTCGACTCGCGGGACTTCCCGGGCGACTTCCCGCTCGACGTGATGCTGCTGCCGTACACCGTGGCCGGCGACAAGGGCCTCGAGATGATGAAGGTCCTCCTCGACCAGTACTACGCGAACGGCGGCTTCATGATGCAGTTCAACGTCTTCGACGCGGCGGAGCTCAGGGACGCCCAGGCGCATCCCGAGAAGTACGAGAACCTCCAGGTCCGCGTATGCGGCTGGAACGTGCGGTGGAACGACCTTCCGAAGGCCGAGCAGGACGCCTACATCCGCCGCGCAGAGGAGATCGGGAGGTGAGCGAGATGAGAAGGAGGGAGTTCATAGGGGCCGGCACGGCGGCGGCCATGCTTCCCGGCGTTCTCGTGGCGCGCGAACGGCGCGTGAAGACGCCGCTTTTGCTGGACACGAAGCGCTTCGCCATACACGACGGGCCGGGGGTGCGCACCACGTTCTTCGTCAAGGGGTGCCCTCTGAAGTGCGTGTGGTGCCACAATCCGGAGTCCATCAGCCCGGAGGCGCAGTGGGCGCGTTTCCAGCACCTCTGCAGGCACCACGAGAAGTGCACGATGGACGAGGCAACGTGCCCGACGCGCGCGCTGAAGCTCTACGGCAGGCCGTGGACCATCGACGACCTCGTCAAGAAGGCGCTCGAGGACATGCCGTTCTACGAGAGCACCGGCGGCGGGGTGACGCTTTCCGGCGGCGAGCCGCTCTTCTTCTGGGAGTGGGCGTACGACTTCTTCGCCGCCTGCCGCGCCGCCGGGCTGCGCACCTGCCTGGACACCTCGCTCTACGCGCCGCCTGCGGCCATCGAGAGGCTGCTGCCGGTCACCGACATGTGGCTCCCCGACTACAAGGCCGAGGACGACGCGCTGCACACGCGGTACACCGGCGTCTCGAACAGGGTCGTCAAGGCGAACTTGGAGCGCCTGGTCGCCGCAAAGGCGAAGCTGGAGGTCCGCATGCTTATCGTGCCAGGGTGCACCGACGGCGCCGACATCAACGCCAGGCATGACTACCTGAGGTCCATTGGCATAGCGGACGGCGACGTCGTGGAGCTCGAGTACCTCGACTACGCCAGGTCCAAGTACCTCGCGCTCGGGATGAAGGACACCATGCCGGAAAAGCGGGAGCCGGTGCGGCTGTGAAGCCTGTTGCGCGGCCTCTGGCACCAAGGTGGACATGACCCTCACGCACTTCGTCTTTGCAGTTCTTCTCCCGTTCCTGGGGCCGGCCAGTGCGGTCGTCGCGTATTGCACGCTTGTCCGGCCGCGGCGTTGGGGCCTCGCGGCCAAGGCGGCGGCCTCCGCAGCGATTTTCGTCTGCTCGATGAAGTTCACGTGGTTCGCCGTCTTCGGGGGGCGCATGTTCCAGCCGGAGCTGCCGGCGTGGGTGATCCACGCGATGTCGGTGGCCTATGACGTCGCGCTTCTGCTGGCCGCGGTCGGTGCGTGCGCGGCGGTCGCGCG
>JAFRBA010000288.1 GCA_017405115.1 Kiritimatiellia bacterium | reverse complement strand
GAAATCTTTGCGGTGAAACCTAAGTAGAACTTACGGGGGCAGTAGCTATAATAGGATAGACAAAATGAATAGCGAGATCAAAGGTGGAAAATTGTGGTTCCTCGCTCTCGCGGCGGCGATGGGGGGGGGGGCTGTTCGGGTACGACACGGCTGTCATCAACGGCGTCGAGCAGCAAGTCTGATTATCACTGAATGTGCAAAAAGTCGATACTGTGCATATTGCCATATTGCGTTGCTGACTAATATATGATAAAATACTCGCGTTTTCAATAATTTCAATGTCGGAGGATTGCTTATGTTTGTTGGAAGAGATGAGCAGCTTAAACAACTTCTGAACCTTTGGCGCAAACCAGTTGCGTCTTTGGTTACATGTCGCGGTCGTCGCCGCATAGGGAAGTCGACGCTTATTTGCGAGTTTGCAAGGCGCAATCGCGTCAGGTTCCTGAAGCTCGAAGGTGTTCAGCCTCGCGAAGGTGTCACCAACGAGACCCAGCTTGAGGCGTTCGCCAGACAGCTTGCCGAGCAATGCCATGTGCCGTATGAACCCTTGACGAATTGGTTTGACGCTTTCGCTCGGCTGGCCGGCTACATTGATTCTCGTGCCAAGACCGTGGTTCTTCTTGATGAGATATCGTGGATGGGAAAATTCGACGTGAGATTCCCCGGAGAACTTAAGTATGCATGGGATAACCGGTTTTCGAAAAAGCCGAAGCTGATTGTCGTTCTCTGCGGGTCTGTTTCAAGTTGGATAGACATGAACATACTAAAGAGCAAGGGCTTTGTTGGGCGAACATCGCTGAATCTGGTCGTCCCCGAACTTTCAATGCAGGAATGCAGCAAGTTCTGGTCTGGAAGTGGAGGACATGTCGTCGCGACGAGAGAAATGGTCGATGTCCTATCCATAACGGGCGGTGTCCCAAAGTATCTGGAGAATATAGCCCCGACCGCAACCGCTGACGAAAACATTGCAGAGCTGTGCTTTTCTCCGGGTGGGCTTCTGGTAGATGAGTTCGATGAAATCTTCAATGATGTTCTTGAAGAAAATCTTGGATTCAAGAAGAAACTGTTGATGGCGCTGGCGGATGGATCGAAGTCTCCGACAGAACTTGCGGATCTACTTGGGATTGAACGCGGCGGTGCCGTTACGAGCAATCTCGGGGGGCTTGAGGCGGCTGGATTCGTTGCCAAGGATGAGGGAATCAACCCTGTCAGTGGCAAGCGATCAAATCTCGTTCGCTATCGCATCAGCGACAATTATACGCGATTTTACCTCAAGTATATCGAGCCGCAACGTGGTTTGATTGCAAAAGGGGCCTACCGATTCGTCTCGGTAGAGCATCTGCCTGGATGGAACACGATACTTGGACTTCAGTTCGAGACTCTTGTGTGTAATAACCTTCTGACGATAATGCGAATGCTTAATTTGGACAGGACGTTGCTCCTGTCCGCAGCTCCCTATCGCCAAGGGGAGACCGTGCGCACGAAAGGATGCCAGATTGATCTGCTTCTCCAGACGAAGCACACTGCGTACGCCATCGAGATCAAACGACGCGAGAAAATTGGCGAAGAGGTCGTTTCTGAGATGCAGGAAAAGTTAAGGCGTCTTAAGGTGCGGCATGGGATGGGTGTAATTCCAGTGCTTGTGTATGAAGGACGCATCTCGAAGAGAATTGAGGCAGACGGCTTTTTCGCCAACATGATTTCGGCTGATCGACTTCTCGGCCGCGACATTTAGGAGTTCAGTAGAAATGAAGAGCGAAATTCAAGGCGGAAGATTGTGGTTCCTGTCCCTCGCGGCGGCGATGGGCGGGTTTCTGTTCGGGTACGACACGGCTGTCATCAACGGCGGCGAGCAGCAGATACAGTCCGTCTGGTTGCTGTCGTCCGTGATGCACGGGTGGGTGATGAGCATGGCCTTGTGGGGGACTGTCATCGGCGCGATGACGGGCGGCAAGGTCTGCGACCGGTTCGGACGCAAGCCGACGTTGTTCGGCATCGGCGTTCTCTATCTCCTGTCGGCGGTATGGAGCGCGTTCGCGGGCGGACCGTATTCGCTGATGGCGGCGCGTTTCGTCGGCGGCGTGGGAGTTGGCGTTTCGTCCATCGCCGCGCCGGTCTATATCTCGGAGATCTCGCCCGCCGACAGCAGAGGTAGGCTTTGCGCGCTCTTCCAGTTCAACATCGTCATCGGCATGGTCGTTTCGCAGATCGTCAACTGGGTGATTGGCTCAGCGCCGTTGGGCGATGCGACATGGCGCTGGATGCTTGGCGCGGAAGCGTTTCCCGCGCTTGCGTTCACGCTTTTGTGTCCGTTCCTCGTCGAGAGCCCGAGATGGCTGGGGATGAAGGAACAGGGAATGGGGAACAGGGACCGGGGAATGGGGAAAGGTTTCTTCTCCCGCGCCAACCTGCGTCCTATTTCGCTGGCGTTCTGCGTGGCGATGTTCAATCAGCTATCCGGCATCTGTGCGGTTCTTTACTTTGCCCGCCGCGTGTTCCAGCTTGCGGGATGCTCCAGCGAGACCGCCCTTGCGGTGACGGCGTGGCTTACGGTTCTTCTTGGCCTCGGCACGTTCGCGGGGCTCTTCCTCATAGACCGCATCGGGCGGCGGCAGATGCTCATTCTAGGCGGCGTCGGCTACCTCGTCTCGCTCTTTGGATGTGCCGCCGCGTTCATCCTCGGGTGGAATGTGGTCGCCGCCGCATGTATCTTCCTATTCATCTTTTCCCATGCCGTTGGACAGGGCACCGTCATCTGGGTGTTCATCTCCGAGGTGTTCCCGCAGAAGTTCCGCGCCCAGGGGCAGAGCTTCGGCAGCTTCACGCACTGGATGTTCTGCGCGACGCTAACGTTCGTCTTTCCGCTGATGACGGCGAAGATGCCGACGTGGTCCATCTTTGCTATTTTTGGGACGTTCATGGTGTTCCACATCTTCTGGGCGATTTTCGTCGTGCCTGAGACGAAGGGCAAGGCACTTGAGGAGATTAACCTTTGAGACATTGTTCACAATTGGCACAAATGGCAAATATCAATGAGCGAAGCGCATTTGCATTTGTGATTTGTGAACAATTGTGTCAATTGCGATTTGTGAACAATACGAAGTTAGGAGTATAAGTTAGGAGTATCGTTAAAATGACTTTTGCAATCTGTCTTGCGAACCGCGGCACGTTTCCCGGTTCTCTGTTCGACGCGGCGCGGAAGGAACTGTCGAAGGCTCTTTCCGCACAGGGGCACAAGGCGCTTATGCTGCCCGTTGGCTCGACGCGGCATGATGCCGTTGGCTCGATAGACGAAGGCCGCACATACGCGAAGTTCCTTGCGGCGCATAGCGGCGAATACGACGGCGTGATTCTCTCGCTTCCCAACTTCGGTGATGAGAACGGCGCGGTCGTGGCGCTCAAGGACGCCGGCGTCCCGATTCTCGTGCAGGCGTATCCCGACGAACCGGAGAAAATGGGGATTCATGAGCGGCGTGATGCCGTGTGCGGCAAGCTCGCCATCTGCAATGTTCTCCGGCAGGCGGGCGTGCCCTACACGCTGACGGCGGACTTCGCCGTTCATCCTTGCGCAGGGCTGGGAGGGCGCGTGTCCTCACGCGCCGAGGCGGCAGTGGACAGCCGCCCTCCCGTAACGTCGTTTTCGGAGGACGTTCGGCGTTTCGCCGCGATCTGCCGAGTCGTGAAGGGGCTTAAGAACTTCAACATCGGCGTGATCGGTGCGCGGACGACGCCGTTCAAGACGGTGCGCATCGACGAGATTGCGTTCCAGCGGCACGGCGTCAATGTCGAGACGCTCGACCTTGCGGACGTCTTCAAGCTCATGCGCTCGGCGAACGCAAAGGCTGTTGCCGCGAAGCGCAAGGAGTTGGAGGCCTATGCCCGCCGTGCGCCATGCTGCGCCAAGCGAATAGACGCATTGGCACGGCTTGGTGTCGCCATTGACAGGATCGTCGGCGAATACAGCCTTGATTCCGTCGCCGTCCGCTGTTGGGACGAGTTCCAGACAGAGTGGGGCATTTCGCCGTGCGTTGTCATGAGCATGCTCAACGACCGTGGCTTTCCGGCGGCATGCGAGACGGATGTGGACAATGCCGTCATGATGCGTGCGGTAGGTCTTGCCGCCGGAGATGGGAAGCCGGTTGCGGTATTTGACGTCAACAACAACTATCGAAACGCGAAGGACAAGGCGATATTCTTCCATTGCTCTGCCGTTCCGAAGGGAATGCTGACGGGCAGGGGGTTAATTGATGACCACCCGATTCTCGCCAAGTCGATGGGGCCGGACACGAGCGTAGGCGTCCACAACGGAAAGATGAGGCCGGGGCCGATAACTGTTGCGTCGCTGCGCACCGAGGATGGAAGGCTAAAGGGCTTTGTCACTGAGGGTGAAGTCACGGCGCTCAATCCCGGCAAGGGATTCTTCGGCACGGGCTTTGTCTTCCGCAAGGCAGACGGGGACATGAACGGTCTTCTCAACTACATGGCAGAGAACGGCTACCGTCACCATGTGGCTTTCGCTTATGGACGAAACGCAAATGTCGTCCATGAAGCACTTGTCAAGTATATTGGCTATGATATTGACTTGATGTAGAGTGGGCCAACAACCTCAGTATATAAGATTGAGCATATAGGATGTTGCCGTATGGATCGTGCGGCCGCGCGTCCATTTTTAGCAAATGGTTCTGACTCCGTATTGAGGGAATTTGCTGTCGCCCGTTACGACCGTAAGATCATATGCAAGCGAAGTCGCAATGATGATTCTGTCGGCTGGGTCTTTGTGGAAGTCGGGCAGATGGGCGGCGCGGATCATGATGTCGTCCGCTGGAGGGATGGCGTCAAGGCCGTACTGTTCCTTGAGGTCTGCAACAAAGCCAACCGCGTCGTTTGGGATGAAGACCTTGCCATCTTTCATGAGACGCGCTATCTCCCAGGCCGATATGGACGAGTAATGGAGCGCAGATGCCACGGAGATGCGTCGCCGGGCGTCCGCGCTCAAGTCGCCGCCTCCCATGCCAAGCCAAATCAGTGCGCAAGTGTCTAGCAGATATCGCATCAGGCGTTCTCCCACAGTGCGGAGTCGTCGGAGAAAAGGTCACCCTTTACGGCAATCTTCGTGCCATATCCGGCGAGCGGACGTATCTTGCGGGTTTGCTCGATTGGGACGACTCGCGCGATGGGTCGCCCGTATCGCATGATTGTGAAGGAAACGAGCCCAGACTCCACTTCGGAAAGCATTCCGGAGAAGTTGGCCTTTGCCTCGTTTACGCTCATCATTGTCGGCATGATATAATCCTCCCTGAGAACATTGCATAGTGTAGCATATGATGGTCTCTTGTGTCAATTGTGACTTGTTGGCCAACTCTTCCAGGGGATTCTCGAGGCGATGTCCAATGGCGGATGGGTTGATGGATGTCCGTTGATGGGTACGGAGCGAGCGGACGAATTGCGCGGCAAGCATGAGATTATGGTATAATACTGACAAATTAATCAAAAAGGAGCATCGTAGCATGGAAACGTCAGAGAAGAAACCTGGATTCTTCGGTCGTCTGGGCAGGGGGCTGGCGCACCCGTTGTCTCTGTTTGTGTTTGGCGTTGCGCTGCCGTGTGCGGCGGTGTCCATTGAGATAGGCACTGGAATGTGCGGCAATATTCTCGGCAATGCGCTCACGGGCAGCGTGTTCATGCAGGTGGCGATGGCGCTTGTGCCGCTTTTCAACTTCATAGTGTGGCTGTGCTGCATGAGGGGAAGCGGCGCCGGCAGCGGATTCCTGCGTGCGCTGTGCGGAATTTCCTTCGGAATCGCGGTGGTGTATGCCGTCGCGTTCCTGCCGCTGGCGCTCTTGGGCGCAATCTTCTGCTGCATGACGTTCTGGTACTTCGGCGTCGGCTTGCTGGGCATTCTGCCGTCAGCGCCGCTCTTCGCCGCCATCGTGGCGTTCGGGCTCAGGCACAAGCTGAACCGCATGCGCAGTGAGGCGGGGGGCGCTCCGGTGAAGGGCTTTGCCTGGGGCCTTGCCGCGGCGGGTCTCGTGTGGCTCATTGTGTTGTCCGGGAGCATCGCGGTGGCATACGGCGTGAACCTCGCGGCGAGCGACGACGAGGCGGAGTCCGCAAAGGGCGTGCGCCTTCTGCGGTTGATTGCGCACGAAGACGCCGTCTGGGATCAGCTGTGGCACCGCAATGTGCCAGGCATTCTTTCGTTTTGGGATCTCAGGCGGAGAAGGGACGGCATTTCGCTTGACAAGCGCCGCCTAGTCTACTACCGCGTCACAGGGCGTGATCCTGCGGCCTTTCAGATATGGAGCAGAGGAAGGCGCCTCCTGCGCTGGGACGCCTTCGTCGGCGGCGAGAAGATGGGCGGAGTCATGGAGGGTCTCTCGCTCAAGGGCTCCAGCTACACCACCGCAGTTGACGAGCCGGGCTGCACGGGGTATGCGGAATGGACGCTCGTGTTCTCCAACGAGCAGAGTCGGAACCAGGAGGCCCGCGCGCGCGTGGCGCTGCCGCATGGCGCAGTTGTCTCGCGCCTGACGCTTTGGATCGACGGCGAGGAGCGAGAGGCCGCATTCGGCACGCGGGGGCAGGTGCGCCGCGCTTACGAGCAGGTGGTGAGCCGCAACCGCGACCCCGTTCTTGTGAACGTGTGCGGCCCCGACCAGGTGCAGGTGCAGTGCTTCCCCGTTCCGCCGCAGGGCGAGATGAAGCTGCGCCTCGGCATCACAGTGCCGCTTAGGCCTGCCCTCGACGGCAAGACGGCGGTTCTCCCGGCGCCGGCCATCGTCTCGCGCAACTTCAGCATTCCCGGCGGTCTTCTCGGCATGCCCGCCGACGAGACGAAGACGCTTTCCTCTCCACCAGCCCCCGTTGCGGTCTGCGACGACGGGAAACTGCTGTCCGCACTGCCTGTCGTGGGTCGCGCCATCGTGCAGCGCGCCGCCGTCGCCCCCATGTGGAAGCCCAGTCGCGTGGCCGTGGTGATTGACGCCTCCGGATCGATGGACGACTTCTTCAGGAATGACGCCGCGCGTGCCCTCGCCGCGCTTCCAGCCGATGTCCCCGTCGACCTGTGGCTGGTCGGCGACGAGGCGCCTTCCGCGCCGACCGTCTCGTCTGCGGCAAACGACGCCGGCCGCGCCGCCGCGTTCGAGAACGCCCTGCGCGGGCAGGACCGCGTTGGCGGACGCTGCAACCTCGTCGCCCTCGTGAGGGCGTTCGAGGGCCTGTCGCGCAACGACGAGCCTTCCGCGCTCGTGTGGATACACGGCGCGCAGCCCGTGGTGTCGCAGACGGCGGATGTCCTTTCCGCGAAGATGGCCGGCGCCGCCAACGTGCGCGTGTTCCTCTGCCAGGTTTCGCCTGGCACTTGCGAGATCACGGCTGCGCTGAATCCTTCACCGGAGGTCGTTTCGTGCACCGCGTCCATCGCCAACTGTGGAGGCGCGGTGGCGATAGAAAGGCTCTTCTCTGGCTGGGGCGCGCAGGGGTGGAACATCGTCCGTGCGAACGAGTCGCGCGCCAACGTTCCGTCCGACGCCGCAAAAGCGGGTCACCACCTCGGGCGGCTATGGGCCTCAGAGGAGACTCTGCGCACCTACAAGGTGGGCGATCCCGTCAGCCTTGAGAAGGCGCAGAAGCTCGCATTGCCATGGCAGATCGTGACGCCCGTCACGGGGGCGGTGGTGCTCGAGACATCCGAGCAGTACAGGGCGAACGGCCTCAAGTCGGCGGACGCGGATTCAGTGCCCACCACGACGCCATCCTCCTCGGTGCCGTCGGTTCCCGAGCCGGGAACGGTGTGCTGCATTCTGCTTGCGGCGCTTGCGGTGGCGTTCGTGGCGTTGCGCCGTGCGCGGAACATGCGGCGGGCGTAAGGTGCGCGCAGGCGTGGAGAGGGCGCTCGCGGCGCTCGCGTGGGGGGGCGCGCTGTGGCCTCTCTGGCTGTGGCTGGGCATGCGGCTGGCGGAGCCGTTCGACGCGGGGATTGCCGCATGGGCTGCTCTCGCGCTGCTGATTGCGGACGAATGGCGCCGCGCCGGATGGAAGGCGTCCGCGCCTGGCGCAGGCGCGTACCTTGCGGCGGCGTGCGGCCTCGCGGTCTTCTGGGCGTTGCGTCCGTTCCTGCCGATAACGCTCTGCGGCGTGTTCGGCCTTGTTGGCGGGCTGCCGATTCTTCTGCCCGGCGCGCGCGACCAGGGCATGCTGCCTGCCCCTCTTGCCGGTTTGGCGGTCGCCGGTCTGCCGTCCCTGCTCGTGGCCGACATGTTCCTCGGCGCTCCGCTGCGTCTCGCTTCCACCGTCGCCGCAGCGGCGCTTCTGCGTCTTGCGGGGCTCGACGTCGTGCGTCGCGGCATGGAGGTCGCGGTGGGCGGAACGACGGTGTGGGTGGATGCCCCGTGTGCCGGGGTGAAGATGCTGGGCGCAGGAATCGTGGCCTCGCTCGTGATTGCGCAGATATGGCGCCTCAGGTTCTGGCGCACCGCGCTTGCGGCGGCGATCGCGGTCGCTGCGGTGTGCGCGGCGAACGCTGCGAGGGTGGCGGTGCTCGCGATGTTCGCGGCATATGGACGCCCCCTCGGCCCGCTTGCGCACGAGGCCGTTGGATGCGTGGCCCTTGCATTCGCTCTTTTCGTCCCGCTCGCCATCAACGGCGCTCGATCGCCGGGCGGCAGGGCGTGCTCGCCGGGCGCGCCGCAATGCACGGAGAACTCAACTCCACGCTTCATCTCCGTTTTTGCATTCGCCGTCGCCGCTCTCGCGTGCATTGCGTTCCCCATGTCGCCGAGGGGAACCGGCGAACAGGCGGCGCGGGATTTTCCCGGATGGCCGGCGCAGTTCGAGGGGGAGGCGCTTGTGGAGGAGCCGCTTGGCGATTTCGAGAAGGCTTTTGCGAAGAGCTTCCAGGGGAGGGTGGGCAGGTTCCGCGCGGGACGCCGCATTGTGATCATGCGTTGGACGCCGCGTCTTACGCATCGCGTGCATGGCGCGGCGTACTGCCTCGGGGCGACGGGGTGGAAGATCGAGCCGTGTCCGCTCGAAGCGCGCGCGGACGGCGTGTGGTCGGCGTTTCGCGCGACGCGCGGCAAGGAAACGCTGCATGTGCGCGAACAGGCGCGCGACGCCTCGGGCGCCACTTTTGCCGACGTGCCCGCGTGGTTTTTCAGCGCTCTACTTGGCCGTTCCGCCGGACCCTGGTGGATTGTCTCGGTCGGAGAATGAAAAAAAAGACGCCTGGAGCCGAGGGTCGGATTCGAACCGACGCGTCCTTGCGGATCCTGATTACAAATCAGGCGCAGTCAACCACTGTGCCACCCCGGCAGGGCGAACGCCCCATAGTATACCATATCTTCGGCGTTTTTGGTATAATACCACTTCACTTTTGAAAGGTGGGTCAGAAACTATGTTCAAGCCTGTGTCGAATAGGGTCGCGTTCCCCGAGATGGAGAAGTCCATACTGGCGGCCTGGGAGAAGAACCGGACGTTCGAGAAGTCTCTCGCGCGCAACGCCGGCAAGGATCGTTATACGTTCTACGACGGGCCTCCGTTCGCGACGGGGCTTCCGCACTACGGGCACCTGCTCGCCGGGATAATCAAGGACATCGTGCCGCGCTACCAGACCATGCGCGGCAAGTACGTCGAGAGGCGCTTCGGGTGGGACACCCACGGGCTTCCCATCGAGGCCCTCGCGCAGGACGCCCTCGGCGTCGCGGGCGCCCCGGAGATCAAGAAGATCGGAATAGACAAGTTCAACGAGCAGTGCCGCTCGATGGTGCTGAGATACGTCGGCGAGTGGCGCAAGACGGTCTCGCGCATCGGTCGCTGGGTCGACTTCGACAACGACTACAAGACCATGGACCCCGGCTTCATGGAGTCCGTCTGGTGGGTCTTCAAGCAGCTCTGGAACCAGGGCCGCGTCTACAAGTCCCACCGCATCATGCCGTATTCGTGGAAGCTCTCCACTCCGCTCTCCAACTTCGAGGCGGGCTCCAACTACAAGGACGTGCAGGACCCGGCGGTGACGGTGCGCACTAGACTCCTAGATTCTCTAGGGAAACTAGACGGCCTAGATGGCACAATCTACATGCTCGTCTGGACGACGACGCCCTGGACGCTCCCCGAGAACCTCGCGATGTGCGTCGGGGCGTCGATAGACTACGTCGTCGTGCGCGACCTCACGGACGACGCGAGGCCCATGTACGTCATGGCCAAGGCGCGACTGCCCCACGTCTTCAAGAATCCGGAGCAGTGCGAAGTCGTCCGCGAGCTCAAGGGCAGCGAGCTGAAGGGCTGGGAATACGAGCCGATCTTCCCGTACTTCGCAGAGAAGCGCGCCGAGGGCGCGTTCAGAGTCCTCAACGACGACTACGTCACGACAGACGACGGCACTGGAATCGTCCACATAGCCCCGGCGTACGGCGAGGACGACTTCCGCGTGTGCAGGGAGGCCGGCATGGACGCGTTCGTCGACCCGCTCGACGAGTCGTGCGCGTTCACGGACGCGATCCCCGAGTACAAGGGGCGGTTCTGCAAGGACTGCGACAAGGACATCATCAAGGCGCTCAAGGCGTCGGGCAAGCTCGTCCACCAGGCGACGATCGTCCACTCGTATCCGTTCTGCGACCGCACCGACACGCCGCTCGTGTACCGTGCGATCGACGCATGGTACGTCAGGGTGGAGGATCTGCACGAGCGCCTCGCGAAGAACAACGCGACGGTGCACTGGACGCCCGAGTACGTCGGCGAGAAGCGCTTCGGCAACTGGCTCGAGGAGGCGCGCGACTGGAACATATCCCGCAACCGCTTCTGGGGGAGCTGCATCCCGGTGTGGGTCAACGACGACGACCCCGGCGACATGATCTGCGTCGGTTCCGCCAAGGAGCTCGAGGAGCTCTCCGGCGAGAAGGTGACGGACCTGCACAAGCACTTCGTGGACAAGATCGTCATCAGGAGGGACGGCAAGACCTACCACCGCACGCCAGAGGTGCTCGACTGCTGGTTCGAGTCGGGCTCCATGCCGTACGCCCAGCAGCACTACATGGGGGAGGAGCCAGGTGCAGGGTGCGTGGTGCCTGGTGCAGATACGGAACGTCAGGAAGCGAACAGCGCACTAGGCACTGGCCACCAGGCACTAGGCACTAAAGTCGAAGACTTCTTCCCGGCGGACTTCATCGCCGAGGGCCTGGACCAGACCCGCGGCTGGTTCTACACGCTGATGGTGCTGGGCACGTGCCTCTTCGACAAGAGCCCGTACAGGAACGTCATAGTGAACGGCCTCGTCCTCGCCGAGGACGGGAAGAAGATGTCCAAGCGGCTGAAGAACTACCCCGACCCCAACGTCATGCTGGACACTTACGGGGCCGACGCGATCAGGCTCTACATGATCTACTCGCCGGTGGTGAGGGCCGAGAGCCTGAAGTTCTCGGAGAGCGGCGTCAAGCAGCTGATGCGCGACCTGCTGATTCCGTGGTGGAATGCATACTCGTTCTTCGTGACCTACGCGAACGTCGACGGTTTCGCGGACGTCGAAGTGCTGCAGCCCTCCTTCGCCAAGGCTACGGAGGGCGATTCCAAGACGTTCGAAGCCTCGAACGTCTTGGATCGTTGGATCGTCTCGTCGATGGAAACGCTCATAGCGGATGTCACCGCGGCCATGGACGCGTACGACCTGCAGAAGTCCGTGAGGCCGTTCGTGAAGTTCGTCGAGGACCTCACCAACTGGTACATCCGCCGTTCGCGCCGCCGATTCTGGAAGTCGCAGAACGACGGCGACAAGCTCGCGGCGTACCGCACGTTGCGCTACGTCCTGGTGCAGCTGGCGAAGGTCGCAGCTCCGTTTACGCCGTTCATCGCGGAGGAGATATACTGCAACCTCAAGGGCGCGGGCGATCCGGAGAGCGTGCACCTCTGCGACTTCCCGACGGCGAACGCGGACGCTCGCGACCGCGACCTCGAGCGGCGCATGGCGGCGGTTCAGACTGTCGTGGAGCTCGGGCGGCGCCTCAGGGCCGACAACGACCTCAAGGTGCGCCAGCCGCTGAGCGCCATACGGATCGCCGGCATGCCGTACGGGACTGGCGATTCCGGCGAGTCCGGGGCGGCAGGGGAGCTTGACGCCCTCATTCTCGACGAGCTGAACGTGAAGCGCGTCGAGATGGTCGCCGACGAGACGGAGCTCTGCGACGTCAGCTACAAGGCGAACTTCAAGAGCCTCGGCAGGAAGTGCGGACCAAAGATGAAGGCGGTCGCCGCGGCAATCGCCGCGATGGGAAAGGACGGGGGCTCTGGCGCCCCCGAACCCTGGCCCAAGGTGATCGAGGGCGTTGAAGTCGCCCTCGACGATGTTTTGATTACGCGTTCGCCGAAGGCCGGCCTCGTCGTCGCGTCCGAGGGCGAGATAGTCGTCGGGCTGGAGACGGCGCTGACGCCGGAGCTTGTCGCGGAGGGCAACGCGCGCGAGTTCGTGAGCCGCGTGCAGGCGATGCGCAAGGAGGCCGATTTCGAGGTCACGCAGCGCATCAAGGTCTCGGTGTCGGCGGATGCCGAGTTCCGCGCGGCGCTCGAGTCGCACGTCGAATACGTGAAGGGCGAGACGCTGGCCCTCGAGCTTTCGCTGTCCGACGGGTCGGGCGACGTGGAGCTAAACGGACACCGGGTGTCGATCGAAGTGAAGGCGGTGTAACGCGATGAAGTGCGAGTTGTGCCACAAGGCCGACGCCGAGACGGCGATTCGACGCGGCGAAGGGGACGACGCCGACGAGCTGTACGTCTGCCGCGCCTGCGCGAAGTCGGAGCGGCAGCGTCGCCAGAAGAACAGCCTGCGGACGAGGAAGGCGAAGGGGCTGCCTCCGGGGGTCTCGATGTCCGTCACGGAGATCTCTGGGGGCGAAGGCGACGGCCCGCCGCCGATCATAGGCGCGATCATGGACGCCTTCCACGACATGGTGTCCGACCTCGAGAAGGCGGAGATGTCCGCCAAGGCGAAGAAGGAGCCGAAGCTCCACGACTTTCCGTCGTCGAGGGTGGACGCGGCCTACCGTATCGGCGGCCGCCTGCACCTCGAGGCGCTTCACCTGATCGGCGAGATCGGCGCGGTCAAGCGCGCCATGCACGCGCTCGGCATGGAGCTCGCGGGCGTCGAGGCGGACGGCGTCGCCGACACGGGGCACGTGTACACCCTCCGCTATCCTGGGCCGGCCGAGCAGGCCAAGCGCATAGCCGAGGCCCTACTGCGCGAGGAGCGCAATGCCAGGGTCCGGCTCTTCGAGGAAATGCCGCGCGTGTTTGGCGACGCGCTCTGCCGCGCCCTGGCGGTGATGAAGAACTGCCGGCTCCTGTCGCCGGGCGAGTGCTTCGACCTGCTCTCCCCGCTGCGGCTTGCCGCGAAGGAGCGGATGCTGGACGGCATCTCCGCGGCCGAGATAGAGAAGATGCTTCTCGAGGTGGACCTTTCGAACTACGAGGACAAGCTGGAGCAGGAGGAGCGTGACCGCGTCGACGCGGAGCGCGCGGACGAGATGAACCGCCGCTTCGAGGACGTGGTGCTGAACGAGCGCGCGGAGGAGAAGTTCCTATGAGCCTGACCTTCACCAAGAACGCGGTGGACGCCCTGAACGCCGCGACGAGCTGCGCGCGGCAGCTGGGCCACGACCACATCGGCTCCGAGCACATCCTGCTGTCGATCCTGGCCATACCGCAGTGCCAGGCGTCGCGGCGCCTCGTGACGCTGGGGCTCTCCCTCGACGACCTCTCCGAGTCGATGAAGACGATGGTCTCCGGCGGAGCGGACGCCACGATGCAGCGCGGGCAGCTGCCGATCACGGCCCGCACGCGCAAGATAATCGAGATGGCCGGCGTGGAGGCGGGGGCCGGCAACGCGGTCGGCACGGCGCATCTGGTCATCGCCATGCTGCGCGACGGCGACAACGCCGCGTCGCAGCTCCTGTTCAACGCGGGCGTCACGGTGGACAAGTTCATCTCCGCAGGAACGCAGGGCGCCACGCCAGACAGCGCGCAGGAGGCGGACGGCGAGGCCCGGCAGGACGACGAGGGCGGCGACGGCGAGGGGGAGCAGGGCACGTCGAGCGGCGCCAACGGCAAGGCCCAGAAGACGCCCACCGTGAACACCTTCGGGCGCGACCTTACGGCGCTTGCGCGCCAGGGCTCGCTGGACCCGGTGATCGGGCGGGCCCGCGAGCTCAAGCGGATCATCCAGATACTCTCGCGCCGCACGAAGAACAACGCAGTGCTGATCGGCGAGGCCGGCGTGGGGAAGACGGCGGTGGTAGAGGGCCTCGCGCAGGCGATCCACCGCTGCGAGGTGCCGGAGAAGATGCAGCGGAAGCGCGTCGTCGCGCTCGACATGGCGCGCGTCGTCGCCGGAACGCAGTACCGCGGGCAGTTCGAGGAGCGCCTGAAGCGCATAATCGACGAGACGAAGCGCGCCGGCAACATAATCCTCTTCCTCGACGAGATACACACGATGGTCGGCGCTGGCGGCGCGGAGGGCGCGATGGACGCGGCGAACATCCTCAAGCCCGCCCTGGCGCGCGGGGAGCTGCAGTGCATCGGGGCGACGACCCTGCGCGAGTACCACAAGTCCATCGAGAAGGACGCGGCGCTCGAGCGGCGCTTCCAGTCCGTGCAGGTCGACGAGCCGTCCGTCGCGGACACCGTCGGCATACTCGAGGGCCTCGCGCCGAAATACGCCGACTTCCACACGGTCCGCTATTCGCCGGAGGCGATCCGCGCGGCTGCGGAGCTTACCGCGCGCTACCTGCCAGCCAGGCAGCTGCCGGACAAGGCCATCGACGCGCTGGACGAGACCGGGGCGCGCATCAGGGCCGGCGCCAGCGCCAGGCCGTCGCGCCTCACCGAGATGCAGCTGCGCATCGACGAACTCCGCGGCAAAAAGGACGCGGTGGTGGCCCAGGGCGACTTCGACTCAGCGGCGCAGTACCGCGAGGCGCTGCGCCAGGCGGGCGCGGAATTCCAGAAGGCCCTTGCCAAGTGGCGGGAGACGCACGCCGAAGAGACAGTCGACGTTTCCGAGGAGGACGTGGCGGAGACCGTCTCGTCCATGAGCGGCGTGCCGGTCGAGAAGATGAACGCCACCACGGCGGAGAAGCTGCTCGGCATGGAGAAGGCCCTGGGGGACGTCGTCGTCGGGCAGGAGCCCGCGATAAAGGCGATCGCACGGGCCCTGAGGCGCAGCCGCGCCCTCATGGCCGACCCCAAGCGGCCTATCGGCTCCTTCCTGTTCCTGGGGCCGACCGGCGTCGGCAAGACCCATCTCGCGAAGATGCTTGCCGAGCGGGTGTACGGGGACGACAAGGCGCTCATCGCGCTGGACATGTCGGAGTTCCAGGAGAAGTACTCGTCGTCCCGGCTCGTCGGAGCGCCGCCAGGCTACGTCGGCTACGACGAGGGCGGGCAGCTCACCGAGAAGGTGCGCCGCCGTCCGTACTCCGTCGTCCTCTTCGACGAGTTCGAGAAGGCCAACTCCGACGTGTGCAACATGCTCCTCCAGATTCTGGACGAGGGCCGCCTTACCGACGGACAGGGCCGCATAGTCGACTTCCGAAACACGATCATCATATGCACGGCGAACCTCGGCTTCGACTTCGCGCGCGAGGGCCATACCCTCGGGTTCGCCAAGGACACGGCCGAGACGAGCTACGAGGTGCTGAAGGAGAAGCTCATGGCGGAGGCGAAGCGCACTTTCCGTCCAGAGCTACTGAACCGTTTCGACGAGACTGTCGTGTTCCGCAAGCTGGAGCGCGCAGACATGGCCCGCATCCTGGACCTGGAGATGGCGCGACTGCAGTCCCGCCTGTCGAACCAGCATATCACGCTTTCGCTAGACAAGAAGGCGGTCGAGTTCCTGCTGGACAAGGGCTACGACTCGTCGCTCGGCGCGCGCCCCCTGCGGCGCGTCGTGCAGACATACGTCGAGGACCCCCTCGCCGACATCGTGCTCGCCGGCAAGTCGCATCCGAGAATGAAGGCCCGGCTGGCGAAGGACGGCAAGTCCCTTAGGTTCTGACGCCCGCCTTTCCGGAGCGGTCCTGTGCAGGGTTCGGAGCTTATGAAGTGCCATGTCACGGTCGACGGCGCGCTGCCCCGCGCGCTTGGAATCTCCCGCGCGGAGCTGCGCTCCGCTGCGGCGTTCTTCGCGGCGAAAAGCTCGGCGCGCGTAGGCGAGCCGTTCCGCGCCGTCTCTGTCGTGCTGCAGGATGACGAGTTCTCGGCCGAGGTGCACGTGGCGGTCAACGGGGCGGAGGGCCCGACAGACGTAGTGACGCAGCGGTACGATGCCATGCCGGGGGAGGAGCCCGGCGTGTACGGAGAGCTCTACGTAAACGTCGATCAGGCCATGCGCGCCGCGCCACGGCGCAGCGGGTGGTCTCCGGCGAAGGAACTGCTGCTTTACGTGGCGCACGGCATGGACCACCTGTCCGGAGCCGACGACCTGGACGCTGCGAGCCAGGCGCGCATGCGGCGGCGCGAACTGAGGTGGCTGCGCCAGTGCGGCGCCGCCCTCAGGCCTTCGGCGGCTCCCAGCCCTTTTCGTACTCGCGGCTCCAGAGGGCCGCGGCCTCGGGCGTTTTCGTGAGCAGTTCGCCGGTCTTGCCGTCGAGCCGAACCGTTTCGCCGGTGAAGTATGCCATGTTCGCCGCGTGCGCCATGACCGTGGATGCCACGCCCTCGTAGACGGGGGCGACGCACATTGACGGATCCTTCGCGCGGATGGCGTCCACGAAGTTGCCGAGGTGCAGGAGGTCCATCTCGCTTGCGCCTGTCGAGGACTGGACCCACTCCGAAGCGAAAGGATCGGACCATTCGGCGACCTTCTTTCCGGCCGTGTCGTAGTGGAACACCCGGCTGGAGGGGTGGAAGAAAACAGCGCCTCCCTCGCCGAAGACCAAGCAGCCCGTTCCTATGCCTTCGATCGGACGCCATTTCACGGCGGACAGGCAGTCGTACGTGATGTACTTGCCGCCATCGAACTCAAACGTCGAGTTCTGGCTGTCCGGCCAGGCCCAGTCGTCGTCTCCGCGGAAGAGCCTGCCACCGCCAGAAACGGTCCGCGTCGCGTTGCCGACGCCGAGCGCCCAGCGGGCGACGTCGAGGTAGTGCGGCGAGTTGTTCCCCATTTCGCCGGTGCCCCAGTGGCGGTGCCAGTGCCACCCGTACGGCGTCACGTTGTCGCGGAACGGACGGCGCGGCGCCGGACCCTGCCAGAGGTCCCAGTCCAGCCAGTCAGGAACCGGCACGACCTTGCCGCGCCCGATCCCCTTGCGGTTGTTCGTGTACCAGCAGCGAGCGAACTTCGGTTCGCCGATGAGCTCGCGCATGCGTTCGATCGCATCGCGGTAGCACTTGCTGGAGCGGCGCTGGCTGCCCATCTGGAAGACCATGCCCGTGCGCTTCTGCACGCGCAGCAGGACCTGGCCCTCGGCGCCGCAGAACGAACACGGCTTCTCGACGTATATGGCCTTGCCGGCCTCCATCGCCATCCAGGCGGACGCGGCGTGCCAGTGGTCCGGGATCGCCGCGACGAGGCCGTCTATCTCCGGGTCTTCCAGGATCTTGCGCAGGTCCTTCTCCTTGCGCGGCCGCTTGCCGGTCCGCCTGAAGATTTCCTCGGCCGCGAAGTCCATTGCGCGGGAGTCCACGTCGCACACGACGGCGACCTCAACGCCGGGGAGGACCGCCGCGGCCTTGAGAAGCCATACGCCCCTGCCTTTCTCGCGCAAGCCGGCGAGAGCGAGCCGCACGCGGTTGGACGGCGCGTCGGCGCCGGTCGCGCTTCCTGTGCCCGCCGCGAAAAACGCCCCGGCGCAGAGCGCGCCGCCGAGGAACTCCCGTCTTGAGGCCGAACCTGCATTTCTGGATGCCAAGGATTCCATGTTTTTCCCTTTCTCCTTAAGAGGTGCTTTTCCCTTGAAATATAGCAAAACGGCATTTCGGCTGTCAACCGCGTGTCAGCGGCCGGAAGCCGGCGTGCACCGGATCGCGTCGCGGTCGTGAGAATGGGGTCGTATGTGCCGGACGCCTTGACGAGGAATCCGCCGACGCCAGACGTGAGGACAGCCCTCGGCGCGGCATCGCCCATGCGATATGCGACGGCTTCCATCCTGTGAGTCCCGGGCTCAAGGTCGCTCACCTCGTACGTTTCGTAGTACCAGTGGTTTACGGCGCCCTTGTGCGGGCCCCTGGCTATTTCGCGTCCGTCGAGGAAAAGGACGAAGCGCTCGTCGGCGGAGACGTCGATGACCAGCGTCTCGCCCGACGACAGGAAGTCGGCCTCGAAGCGCACGGCGTCGATGTCCTTGCCGGAAGGCCCCGCGTCGTCGATCCATATCCAGTCGGCCTCGTCGGCCGGCTGCAGCACCCGCCGGTTGACGTCGCCGCGCGAGAAGCGCTCTTCGCGAAAGATCTGCGAGCAGTCGAACGCCGCGGCCGAAGACGCGAGAACCGCTGCAAAGATGAAGACGCCTGGCAACCTGTCCATAATTATGCTGCGAGAGTTCATTGGTAGTGTGAATTATACCATACCGCCGTAACGCCGATGGCGAAAACGCATTCTTTTTTTCGGCGAGGTCGCCCCTGCTGACGCGACAGGGAATGGGGACGCTGGAGATTTGCTATAACCCGACTTTGCCACTTGAATTTTTGAAAAGTGCGGTTTGAGCCAATGTTCACGCGGGCCGCGTGAAAAAGTAGCCATAATTTTATATGACTACATTTCAGAACACCTTTACATTTGACTTCAGCGCCGTCAGCCCT
>JAFRBA010000287.1 GCA_017405115.1 Kiritimatiellia bacterium | reverse complement strand
GTGCGCTTTCCGCCGTCCGCCAGATGCACCGAGAAAAGACGCTTGTTGGCGTGCACCACGGCCGGATAGTCAGCATAGGAATGCGCTCCGGCCTTCTTGAGCAGCGAAGCGAAACGCTCCGCGTCAAGAGTGGACTTCTCGTAGTTCGGAACATACACGCTCTTCCATCCAGGAAAATCGCGCTCCGCCACCTTGTCTCCGCCGAACGGACATCCCGTCAGTCGCTCGACGCGCGTTGCGTCCAGCGTCTTCCCATCGCTGATGCCGGGCGCGAAATACCATACAACCGTGCGCCCATCGCGGCATATCTTCTCGCGCAGTACGCGCTCTTTCGTCGTCGTCATAACGAAAAGCCCCGGAAACACAACGACACGGTAGCGCGAGAGGTCTATCTTGCCGAGGTCATTGAAACTGTAGCAGTCGTACGCGAAGCCGGTCTTTGCAATCTCGTCGCGCACGCTCCACGGGAAGCCGCGCATCAGCTCGCTTTTCTCGTTCGTGGCGTATGCGCTTTCCGGGTCGGCGACAATGAGCACGTCCGCCGCGGACGGCGACGTGTCGTCCGCAAAGCGGCGGCGTATCTGCTCGAGCCTCTTGATGCGGTCGAAAAGCGCGGGAGAGTCGTAGAAACCGCCCCACATGTCGAACCACCAGTACGACGCATGAGTCACGATTGCGAACGCAGCTTCGCGGGCCTGCCCGGCGAGGTCGTCAGCCTCGGTCTTGAAGTAGTCCGCCGCGAAGTTCTTTCCATCGGGCCGCACTCCGTGCGACCAGAAGTCGATCTCGTGCAGCAGCCTTTTACCGCGCACCGTCAGCGACCCCTGCACAAGCAGCGTGCCTGTTCCCCCTCCGCACGCGCGGCCCTTGTAGTTGCCGGGCGTGATGACGAAGTCGATGTCGGGCGAATCGTACACGCGCTCGTAGTCCATGTGATTCCACGAGTTGTACATGTTCGGGTTGCACAAGAGGTAGTAGCCGAAGAACGCGCCGATCTCCTTGCCGGGCGCGCGCTTCCTTGCCGCGCGGGCGAACGTCAGAAGCGCCGAGGCCACGTTCTCGTTCTTGAACTTCCAGTAGTCGATCTTCGCGCCCTCGGTGGCGGGGTCGTAGATGGCGTTCTTGAACGCCGCCCTGTCAAGCTCGCAGCCATGCGGGGGAAACTCGCCGTGGTCGACGCCCTTCGCCGCGCACCACTTGCGCCACGCCGCGTCCTGTGCCGGATGGGAGAACGCCTTGTAGCCTTCGCCGCGATAGTCCAGCTCCGTCCATTCGGTGCAGTTGCCGCCGCCCATCACATAGCCCACGACGCGGTTGCCCCACTTTCCCTCGGCGTGTTCCACGAAGGCGTCTATCCACGGGAGCGTGTATTTTATCCAGTCAGGGTCGGACGCGGCGAGCGACACGACGCTGAAGCTGTCGTAGCGAAGCTTGCGCTGAAGCCAGGGCGGCGTGTTGACGTCGAGGAGAACGAGGAACCTCGCCTTCGGGCTGGCGTCGACGAGATCCTGGAACTCGCGGTCGATCGTCTCCCAGTCGTACACGCCCTCGGCCTTCCAGACCACCGGATATTCGCAGTACGGCTCGCCGATGGAATTCATCGTGTTGCCGACCGTGAAGCAGCGAAGCTCCATGCCGCCGTCGGCGAACCGCCGCGTCGCGGCAAGCTCCTTCATGAACGACCTGTAGCTGCAATGCTGCGGACGAATAAACGTGCCCGCCTCAGCCGTCGGAGCCGCAATCGCCATTGCGACCACCAGATACACATACGGCAAAATCACTCTCCGCGATTTCATTTCACCAGTTTCCTTTCGTCATTGCCGCACGACGACGACGCGGTCGCACAGGACGCGATTCGGCTTGCCGGCGTCTTCAGGATAGAACGCCGGTCCCTCAAACTTGATCGAGGCCCAGAGTTCCGCCTTGTTGAACGATCCCTCTTCGTATGCCGCGCTTACGTCGGCCAGAAGATCGTGCCAGCTGTCGTTGCCTATCACAAGAACGCAGTCGGGCGTCAGCGTCACCTCGCCCATCTTGTAGAACTTGTATCTTCCCCTCGGGCCAAGCTCCTTTTCCGTGATCTTGCCTACGTTCCAGTGGTAGTGCTTTCCGGCACGGTCGTGGAAGTTCGCCTTTAGCGGAAGCTTCATCTTCTCTTCCGGACGCGTCATCACCGCGCGGCAGCCGAACGCCGCGTCAGCATCGTCCTCGAACTTTGCGCTGCGCACGACCGGAATCGTGACATAGAGTCTGTCCTCGGGATATTTCCCAAACAGCTCTGCCGGCAGCGGCTTTGCGTCCGGCTTGTTGCACACGGTGGCCCTGAAGAGTGTGCCCTCGAGCCCCTTAACGAACTGCGCCCCCTGATCCCGTCCGGACGGGAAGAGCTCTTTCTCTATCCGCTTGGCGGTACCGCGTATGCGGTCTGCGACTTCGTCTGCTGACATCGCAAAGGACGGTACGGCCTTTTTGACCTTCGCGTACTTGCACAAGATGGCATAGTCGAGGTTGATGCGCACGCGCTTCACGTTGAACAACCGCGTCGAATCAGAAGCTGCAAGAGACTCCATCGCGTCGAAGTCGGCGTTCCACCTGACGAGCCGTTCCGGCGTAAGATGGCGATACGCCGCGAATGGCGCATTCCAGACAAAGTCAAGTTCTTCCGTCTCGGTAAGCCTCTCCAGCTCAAGCCAATACTTGCGCATCATGCCTGCAGCTGCACCATACTCGAAAC
This sequence comes from Kiritimatiellia bacterium, assembly GCA_017405115.1. The sequence continues at coordinate 23,434 of JAFRBA010000287.1, read as the reverse complement.
CGATGAACTCGTCGGCAAGCGCACGCCAGTCGCACGAAACGTCCCTGAACAGATGGTAACCCACAAACGTCTGCAGCTCCGTGAAGCCGATCATCTCGGCGACACCTACGTTGTGCTCGTGCGTCTGCCCCGTGACTCCGGCGGACTTCGAGAGCGTAATGTCGCGCGCAAGCCGGCCGACGTTCCCGAGCGGAGGCGTAACGGCTCCGCCATACGGATTCGGATAGTACCAAAGCAACATGTGCCGACACAGACGCCCCCACGTCTGCAGGTCCCCATAGGTGCCCTTGTTGGTCGGATGGTTCCAGTCCTTCGCGAAGTTGTCGTCTATCGGCGCAAAGCGCGGCGTGAAGTTGTCCGGCATGCGCTCAATTCCTTTCGGCGGATGCTGTGTCTGGTTTTTGCGGTAGACGAGCGTCATTATCTGCACCCCGGGGAACTCCGCCGCGGCCTTCGGGCAGAACTCCAGCATGAAGTCGACTATCGGTCCGGCCTCGGTGCCGTACTTCGCCTCAAGGGTCTTGCATCCCTCGCACCAGCAGTACCGCCCCGGCGTGTCGCCCGCGCTGATGTCAAAATGGGTACACCCGGGATTGCGGCGGATGGTCTCAAGCACTCGTTCCGCAAGCAGCTTCCTCGCTCCGGGATTGGACAGGCAGCGTTGATGGTTGAACATGCGCTTGCCGTCTTCGTAGAGAGTAAAGAACTCAGGATGTTCCTTCTCCAGATTGTCGCCAAGCTTCTTGATCCATTCGATTCGAGAATCCGCGGCCTTGCGTGGCAGATATTCGGGAATCGTGTGGCAGAAGAACCTGAACTCACGGTAGTCGTCAGGTGGGACGGCGATTCCGGCCCGCCCGAGAAACGACTGCATGTGGTAGTCCTGTCCACTGCGGTACAGGACTATGGTGGATGTGGGCCTTACGAAGTGTCGCCACGAGTTGAGGGAGTGCACGTCGAAGTCGTACTTCCTGCGCACCTCGCAAGGTGTCACGGACAGTCGGACGCGTCCGTCCGGCACCTTCATTCCGCCGCGCATGTCGTAGAAGCGAAAGCCGGCCGAGTTCTCAAGGAACTCATAGATCGCGTAGCGCGTCCCATGCGCCCCGCCTCCGAACATGTATAAATCGTCACCACGAACGCGCACGGCATACTCGCCGTCTTTCGGCGCCGTCTCTCCGTCCGGGACGATTCCGACGAAAAGCCGCCGCGTTGCCGGAGACGCCGAACGCGGCACAACTGGGAACGCCGCGCCAGACGCTCGGGAAAGCAGATTCGTCATGTCGGCGAGCGCGAACGAGAACCCTGGTTTCTCGGCTACGTCCGGCACGACCACTGCATACTTCGCAGCGTTTCCTTCCGAGAGAACAAGCGGACGAGGAGCAGACTGTCCGCAGCAGGCACACCCAAGCGAAACCGCGACGCAGACCGCAGCGGATAGCAAACGTGAATTCATGTATGAACTTTCCTAATACAGCGTGACGGGAAGCCAGAGTCGGCAGCCGATGTCGCCCGAGTACGAACCTGTGCTGTTCTTGTCGGGTGCCCTGCCGGTCTTGTGTCTATTCGCGCTGCGGATTTCGTTGTCGTAGCTGCCATAGCACGGTCCGCGCAGAACACGTGTATCACCAGTCGTTGGACCATTGCCGACCGTGTCGTCGGCAGATCCGAGATCGGCGACGAACCAGTCGCGGCACCATGTCCGGGCAACTGTGCCGTGCATATCGTAGATGCCCCATGCGTTCGGTACAGTCGTTCCCACATCCACGGGCTGAGGCGACGTGCCCGTGCGCGCGTGACCCACTATTTCACGATACTCGGCAATAGACGGTGACGACGTATTGGACGGCGACACGCCAATATTGAGCGACGTTCCGGTGCCGGCACGGCAGGCATATTCCCACTGAGCCTCAGTGGGAATGTCAAAGGTGAACTTCAGTTTCTGGCGAATGCTCTTCAAGAGTGTATTGTCCCCAACCGTGTAGATGTCCGTTGTCGGCCAGTCCACACCCTGCGAAGTTGACCCGCGGATTTTGTCGTAAGACAACCACGCGCTGTCACGGGCCTGACGCGCCTGGCCGTCGGCAGGAGGCGTCGCGTTGGCAAATGTCGAGAGCTGATAGCTTGTGACAGGATAAATCCCAATGTAGAAATCTTCATTAAGAGTCACCTTGTGCCGAGTCTCCTTCGCCGAAGTATTGACGTTTTCCCTGCCATATTCGCCTGTCGGCGACCCCATGTACCACTCCACACCCGCCGCCGGCACCCGGCGCATGACGAGCTTCTCCGTCTTGTACACGACTCCTGTGCAATTGCCCTCGGGGAACGCCTCAGGAGACGTGTAGAACCTTACGCTGTATGGCGGAATGATGTCAACGACGAGATAGTTTGGCGGCGAGTTGGTCGCCCAGGCCGTCACGACTGCTCGCACATTCGGAAGGTCTCCGCCCTCCGGCCAGTCCTTCTCTGGATGCCAGTAGATGCGGCCCGTCTCCGTCGAGACGATCTTGTTCACGTCGCCGCTTGCGGTGCGGAGGTGTATGTCGCCTATCGACACCCACCCTGACGCCGTATCGGCCGCTGCGTTCGCATCCACGTTCGTCTGAACGTCGAGGGTGATTACGGCGGGGATGTCGAGACTGTAGTCGACCTGAACTCTGCCGCCGCCGCCGCGCTGGGTCATGACGACGTCGGACACGATCGGCGCAGCCGCCATCAGCGACGCCGACGCAAGAGTGGATACGAACGACGCGAACATTTGAGTGAACTTCATGTCATTGCCCTTTCTTGTGCTTGCCGAACATCATCGAAAGATGAGTATGGCCCCCGCCGGTTTTGCACGGAGCGGAATGCCGCGCGACGCCGCGCAGGTGCGGGAACGGGAGTCGAAGCCGGACAGGACATACGCGGAGCGCCAGACGCTCATACCGCCGTAGCCGGACACGTTCCAGAACGTGTTCGCGGCGCTCGTGTCGGCGCCGCCGAAGTCAATTATGCGCTCGCTTGCGGCAAGCAGTGGCATTGCAGACGCTAACGCCGCAACTGACAGCAATGCTGGTATTACATGTTTCATGCCGCGAATTGTACCAAATCGCGGCGGCGGTGTCAATCGGGTTATGCCCATTGTGTCCATTAGGGGAAACTTTCGCCCGGGACATAGACACTTGCAAGGGCTGGCGGCTTCGCACCGTGCTTCCCAGAGAGAATCACATGGACATAGCAAGCAACCGAATCGCCGTAGCCTGCAGGGTCGATTTCAAGACGGGCAAGCGTTCTTGGGTAAACAGGGCCAAGGCCTTTGTTGGAAAGCGTTACAACGCGCACATCCTCGGGAACGCGCACACCGGCAAACGAAAGCGCCGTAAGGCACCCAGCAGCAAGAAAGTCGTCGTCTGGGAAAACAAAAAGCTCCGGAAGCCAATCCACCCCTTTCGCCAACCGCTCCGCAAACGCATCCATCCCGGCACGCTGGACGCCTTCGATGCGCCCGTACCGGCTCTTCGGCATAATCCGCCAGTCCCTTGCGGATATCCCTGCGGCTCTTAGCGCCGCAAATGTCGCCGAGCGTCGGCGCCAGGCACGGACGACGAGCACATCGCGAACGCCGACGCGAACGCATTGCGCGGCAACATCCTCCATGCCGACGTCAAAGTCTTCGCGCACACAACCACGGCAACATGGTACGCTTATTGGTTTCGTTCTATTGGTCAAGATGACGACGAACGGAACACCCATGCGTGAAAGCAGATCAATGGCCGCCGCATTGTCGCTGTCAAGCACAACGAGGTCAACATGCTCGCGCAATTCTATCTCAAGGCGCGAGAAGTCGTATCTTCCGCCAACCTGGCGGAACGCCGTAATGCCAGTCACGAAATAGCCCAGTCGGGAAAGCGACTCGCGCATGCTGCCAAGAAGAACATTGAAGTAGTAGCTCTCGTCCCCACCACTCTGGACGACTATGACACGTCCAAGACAGAGTTTAGTTCCGTTCGGATTCACGACGCATCCAACGCCGCGCCTCGCGCCAAGCAGCCCCTCGTCCACCAAACTGCCCATGGCGGCCCTTACGACGTTCATGCTGACGCCAAGACCAGCCGACATCTCCTTGAACGTCGGCAGCGTCGACCCGATTGGATACACGCCGCCGACGATGGCGCGGCGCAATCCGTCAGCAACCTGGCTTATGAGGCTGGCGTCGGAGCTTCGGTCTATCTCAAAAGGCAAACGAGATTCCATCGCTGTCGCTCTTAAGATTTCAGGGCTTGAGGCAGCCAATCGGACAGACAACCACCCCGTCGTCCTTCCGCCGATAGGCGAAATCGCCGTCGGCGACGAGAACCATCAGAAAAGACGGCTTTTTCATCCGTGTCAAGTCAATCTTGCCGGCGACGGAGAGAAGCGATGACGCCCCTTTCTCAATCAGCCGATCTCCGCCAAGCTTCACCTCTACCAATCCATAGCATCCATTTCGCAGATGAATCACAATGTCGCACTCGAGTCCACTCTTGTCCAGATAGTGATACAGCTTTCCGTCAATGAGTTCCGCGTATGTCCTAAGGTCACGGACGGCAAGCGCTTCGAACATCAGCCCAAAGGTCGGGAGGTCATCCATGAGATCCGCCGGCGAGACGCCCATCGCGGCGGTGGCGATCGACGGATCGGCGAAATAGCGCGTATCGCCGGTCCTCACCGGCGTCTTGCATCGCAGATTGGGACACCAGGCCTTCATGTCCTCTACGACGAATATCTTCTTTAGCGCCCCGACATACGAGGCGATTGTGTCTTCGTTGAACGAATCGATCTCGTGGTTCGCTATGTCGTTCCGAATCACGGTATAGGCGGCCTGAGTCCCCTGGAGCCTCGCATAGCTGTGCATGATGCGCCTAGCCGTGTCCGGATCGCGCGACACGCCATCGGGCTTGGATATGTCGCTCTCGGTAACGGACTCGACATAGTCGAACGACTGGTCTAGCGCCGTCTTGCCCTTCATGCCGACGACCGAGGGCCATCCGCCGCGACATGTCATGAAGGCAAGTTCTTCCAGCGTCAGGGCAGACTCTCCGCCATCGAAATCGCCTTGCCCAAACAGATTGCCGAGCGAAACCGTTCCCGAAGACTCCCCGGACTCCCACAGGCTCATCGGACGCATCTTCATTCGGCTGATGCGACCCGTACCGCTATGCTGAATCTCGTCTCGCCTTTCATCAGGCACAGTTGAGCCAGTCAGTATGAAATGGCCGAATCCAGAAGTGTGGTCAACTGCAAAGCGAACCGCATCCCAAAGCTTCGGAGCAATCTGCCATTCGTCCAGCAGTCGCGGCTTCGCACCTTCAAGAAGCCGACTGGGCTTGAAATCGGCAATCTGAAGATTGCGCGCCAGGGAATCTTGGTCGGCCATGTAAAGGACGCTCTTGGCAATTTGCTCAGCGGTCGTCGTCTTACCACACCACTTTGGGCCTTCTATCAAAACTGCACCCTTGCCAGCCAGTTTGCTGGCCAGTAAGGCATCCGCGACTCTCTTCCTGTAATTACCCATTGCAGGAGAATTATACCATTTCTTTGCTCGTAACGTCAACCGTTCGGCGTGTTGGCGCAATTTCGTTCGGCGTGTTGGCGCAGTTTCGTTCGGCGTGTTGGCGCAGTTTCGTTCGGCGTGTTGACGCGATTTACATTTCCAGCAGCGCGGATATTGCCCTGAAGCGGTCGCGCTTCGCGCGGGAATAGTCGCCACAGCGCGTTGTAAGGACAACGGCATAGCGCTGCCGCTTGAGGTCGAACAGCACCGTCTGCCCGCTCCAGCCTGAATGGAACAGCGCAGCGCCAGACAGCTCTTCCGGCAATTCGTCCGCGGCATACTGCCATCCGAAGGTGCGTGCGCCGTCAACGTGGTTCGTCGGCGACGGCGCAATCTGAGCCATCTCGTCCGCCCCCCAAAGCCGCGTTCCATTGTCGCACACTCCCCCGCGCAGGTAGACGCGCATCAATCTCGCCATGTCCTCGGCGGTCGTGAACATACCCGCGTTGAACGTGCCGATTCCGTCCGCCCACAAAGGACGCGCGACGAAATCCGATATCACGCCAGGCCTCTCAGTGCCCAGGGTCTGCGCCAGGCGACCCTTTTCTGCGGAAGGCGGCGGCGAACCAAGCGACGAGTCCGTCATTCCGGCAGGTGCGAACACCTCCCTGCGGCAGAACTCGTCCGCCCGCGTCCCCGTCAGCGACTCGAACGCCTGGCCGAGCAGAATGTAATTGCGGCAGGAATAGGCGACCTTGCCGCGAATCGGCTCAGCAGGCGGCATTGAAAGGACGTTGCGGAGCATCGCCTTGGCGTCGCGGCAGAAATAGACGCGCGGACTTCCGTCCGCCTCGCCGAATCCCGAAACATGGTTCGCCAGGTCACGGGTCGTGACGCTACGCGAAAGATGTGCAGAGTATGCAGCCAGGCAATTGGTGAACGGAACGTCGAAGTCCACCAGCCCCCGCGCATGGGCGACGAGATATGACGAAACGCCCGCAGCGACCTTTGTGACGCTCGCGACATCGACCACGGTGCGCGTCGTCATCGGCACGGAGTGTGCCGCGTCGGCCCATCCCCACGCGCCAGACAGCGTCCTGCCGTCCAGTTCGCCGGCCACGACCGCCGCGCCATGGACAATCCCCTCGCGAATCTCCTCCTCGAATATGCGGGCGCATTCCGCCAACGCATCGCCGCACAGGGCAGTGCGCTGCGCAAATATCACCACGTATGCCACGGCAGACAATGCGAACATGACTTTCGTCTTCATGCCATCAATTATAGCAAACATCACCGACCGCAGCAAGACAGCCCAAAGGCTAGGGCATCCGCTTTCGTTCATTCGCGAAACAGGTCAGCGAGAGCCAATTCGCTCTGTATGTTTCCGCTGTATTTGTTGTGGCGCAGGCCATTGGACGTGACAAGCGTGAGATGTATGGCCTTTTTTATGCCACAGGCCGAACGGAATGTCTCCCTGCGGCTTATCATGCGTTCTAGTTCTGCATGGTCAAGCACATATTCCCCCTCCGAATATTTCATCTCGCAAAGGTTGATTATTCCGTCCTTTCGGTCAAGAAGCAGATCAATCTGCACACCGGCGTCGCCGCGCTCCTTTCCCTTTCGCCGCCATGCATAGACATCAACGGCCACACCGGATATGCCAAGCGCCTCCTTGATCTGCCGTACGTGCGAAAGGCACAGGCGCTCAAAGGCAAGGCCTCTCCATGCATGCTTTGTCCCTTCCGGCACAAATGCCGTCCAGTAATTACCGTCATCGCTGCCATGCACACCGGAAAACTGCATGTGGAACAGACTGAAATTGTCTATCAGCTGATACAGTTTCCCTCGCTTCACAGCCCCCACGACATGGTAACTCCTTATAAAGCCGCACTCCTCCAGCTCTTCGAGGTATCTGGTCATGTCGCCGCCGCTTCCCTTGCCGACATCCGACAGAATCTCGTCTCTCGTCAATCCATACCGTCTCTTCCCGAGCGACCTGATTATTTGTTCGTAAGGCTGAGGATTCCTGAACAGCGAAGAATACAGTTCCTCGAATTCGCCGCGCAGCCCTTCGTCTTTCGAGAAGAACAGCCGGTTGATGTTCTGCTCTGCACTCATCCCCTTCGCAAGCTGGCTCCAGTAATACGCCACGCCGCCAAGCGCCATGTAGCACTCCGCAATCTGACGCTCGTCAAGCCCCAACCCCTCGCTTTCGGCATACTGCCGACATTCATGCAATGTGAATGGCTCCAATCTGATTCTCGCAGAAAGCCTGTTGTGCAGGCCCTCGCGGCTGTGCACGACCTTTTTTAGTATCCAGGTCGTCGCAGAACCGCAAACAACTAGCAGAATGTCCGTGCGAAACGCGGCCCAGCCGTTCCAGAACCCCTCGAATGCAGTCAGAAAATTCGACCTAAACGTATCCATCCACGGCATTTCATCAAGGAACACGACCTTTCTGCCCTCCGGCAGTCCAGAAAGGAAATTGCCCAGTTCGAAGAACGCCTCCTGCCAGTCGTTCAGCGTCGGACAATCCCAATGCCCTTGTTGGCGCAAAGACATGCGAAACTGCTTCAACTGCTCCTTTAGTCCGCCTCGCTTCAATCCCGAATGATGAAAGGCAAACGAGCGGTTGAACGCCTCATTGACAAGGTAGGTCTTGCCAATGCGACGACGCCCGTAAATCGCAACCAATTGCGACTCCTTAGATTCGTATGCTTTTTTCAGTTCCAACAACTCTTTTTTGCGACCTATCATAAATCTATCCCCCTTTGACGCTCCATATTATATCATATTTTGGCACTTGTGGAGCGGCAAAATATAGAAATCGCATCTTCCTCCTCCAAAGACCACCTGTACTTGGCACATTTGGAGCGCCAAGTCTAGAATCGGTCTTCCCGCCGCGAATGTCAACGGCAGAATCTCACCTATTCTGCATTCGCAATTTAAGTGAGATTCTCGCGGACATTCTGCTACTCGACTATGAGAATCATTCCCTGCTTGCGGATGCGGTAGCGGATGATGACGACACCGCTGCCTCCGTTGCCGCCGGTGGACGCGCCGTCGCATGCGCCGCCCGAACCGCCGCCCCCGCCGCCAAGACCGTCTACGCCGTTCTCGCCGGCGGAAGTGCTCGGATAAGGCGTGACCGCTGCGCCGCCGCGACCGCCACCGCCAAGTCCGCCAGAGGCCAGATAGAACTCCGTGTTCGCGTATGCGTATGCCGCCGATCCGCCGCCACCGCCGCCACCGTAGTAGACTGCCGCGCCACTGAAGTCGCAGAGTATTCCATCGCCGCCATTGCCCGGCGTTCTGGAATCCGCATCGCCATCTCCGCCAGGTCCGCCAGCGCCGCCGCCACCGCCAGCCTGCGCAGTAGGCCAGTCAGTATTGACATTACCTGTATAACTGTGGACACCTTTGCCGCCAGCGCACCCCTGACCGGCAGTTCCCGCGCCGCCAGAATTCGCAAGCCACGAACTCGTGGTGTACGGAGCGCCGCCGCCACCGCCGGAGCCGCCAGAAAGTCCGGAGCCACTCGAACCACCTCCGCCGCCGCCTATAGCGCAAAGATCGTATGCACCGCCAAAGGAGAATACCGAGTCGGTTCCCGACGCACCCATCTTTGCAGCACCTGATGCACCCGCGCCGCCCTGGCCTACTGTCACGTCATAGGAACCAGACAGAAGATATGCGTTGGAGACGACGATCACGCCGCCGCCCGCACCGCCGCCGCCGGAACGGGAGCCGCCGCCATCGCCACCGCCCACGAGCAGGATGTCGACAAGCGCAGGCTCGGAAAGAACAAACGAATCGTCGTTGGTGAACGTATGGATCGCGTATCCACCCCGATGACGAACAGTCCCGCCGGCAGCCAAGTCGCTATCGGAGAGTTCATTCTCCGCCGGCGCAGCCTGCCGCCACCTCAGAATCACAACGCCACGTCCACCATCGCCGCCCGCAGCGCCCGCGCTGTCGGCACCGTTGTTGGAGCCGCCGCCGCCACCGCCGCCAAGCCCGTCAACGCCGTCTTCGCCTCTCTGGTCGGTTCCACCGCGCGCCCAGGCGCCGTTGCCGCCGCCGCCAAGCCCTCCGCAGAAGTTGCTGGAGAGGTCACCTACCTTCGAAGTAGTTCCGCCGCCGCCACCGCCGCCGTAGTACTTCGAGCCGTAGATTTCGCACAGCACACCATTGCCGCCCACACCACCTGTGGGACGCAGCACATTATTGGCGTCGAATGCCGTTCCTGCAGCAGTGCCGGGCGCGCCCGCTCCGCCGCCGCCTCCGCCACTGCTGTAGAAATGCGCACTCCCCACCCAGTTCGTGTTGTAGCCACGTCCTCCGTCATGTCCCTGCCCGGAAATGCCGACCCCTCCTGCGCCCTTTGCGTTCGACGAGTACGGATACAGAATTCCGCCGCCGCCGCCGGAGCCGCCGTCAACACCCAGATAAGAATTAGAACCACGGCCGCCGAACGTGCCACCGGCGCCGCCGCCATGCGCAACGATGCCGAACACGCCAGAGTTTCCGCCGCTCGTGTTGGCAGTGGACTTGTTAGGCGCGCCCTTGCCGCCGAGGCCGACGGAAAGCGCATACACTCCGCCCGCGACGGACACGCGCTGCGTGTAGGCGACGCCGCCACCACCGCCGCCACCACCGGCCTTTGCGCCGCCGCCACCGCCGCCGCCCACGGCCAGTATGTCAAAGACGCCCGTGCCCCTCACGCGCAGAAGCGCGTTCGTGTCGAACAGCCACACGCTGTCGCCGTCCTGCGCGGCCGCGGAATACCTGCCGCGAAGAACCTCTATCGCGAACTCGCCGCCGGAGCGTCCGTCGTCGAGCGACACGCCGTCCTCGAGAACGAGGCCGAGGATGTCCGCGTCGGAAAGCCCGGAGCAGACGAGACGCCCTGCGCCACCGAATATCGCGCCCTCTTCAACTGTAATCGAACCAACCGAGAGAACCACGCCCTCTGGGATGACAAAGCGCGCGCCGGACTTCACGGTCAGCGATGCGATCACGTTCGTGCCCGCGTCCATGAACGTCGGCGCGAACGTGCCCTCGTTGACGACAATCGAACCAGTGATCACCGACGCCGTGTTGTTCGTAACGCTCATGACAAGTGTGCCTGCGCCGTCCTTTACAAGCGTTCCGGCCAGACGCGTCAAGCGGCCGAAGGACTTGGAAAGGCCGTTCGTGACGGCAAGATGCGCCGTATGCGCCGAGCCCTCCATGCGGATGGTGACTGCACCGGTGGTTTCAGTGTTCTCGTAGATTTCAAGATTGCAGTCCTCAAGCTGGACAACCGGGCTGTAGTTAGCATGGACATATCCGAGCTGAACCTTGCCGGGGAGGAATCCGCTCTCTGTCTTGAACCGATACCAGCGCGTATTGTTGGCGGCGGCGGCAAACAGGATCTGCAGATAGGGTATCTGCACGGTGAGATCGTCCTCGGCGCGGTATTTCTGCACCACTATGTGACGCTGGCCCACGCCGTTAAAATACGCAATGCGCTGCGGAAGTTTCGCATACGTCTTAGCATTGAATGCAGCGAAAGTGAGCGTGTTTGCGGCGGCGGAAGTCGTCGGCGCGGCAGAAAGCTCAATCGAACCGTCGGGGAACACGCGCTTCAGGAACGTCCCCTCCGGGATACCGTCGCCCGTCACTGTCGTGCCGGCGGAAAGGACGTGCGTCGTCTCGCCGTCGGCGAGTTTGAGGAATGGAGAGTCGGCAGTCTGCACCCAGCGCGAGGAAAGCGCGGTGGACGAGCCGTGCGGCGCGATAAAGCGGAGCGTGCCGACGTCCATGCTGATGTATGTCGGGAACGTCGTGAACGTCCGCTCCTCGCCAGCCGCCGTGGCGTACAGGTCATAGCGAAAGCTGACCGTGCCGCTGAACCTCGGGAACGTGCCAGAAATCTGACGTCCGACAGGTCCGCAGATCTGGCAGCCTCCCATGAAACCGGCATAGTTCTCGCTCGTCTTCACGATTAAGAAATCAAAGGGACAGTAGAGATAGCAGTTCTTGGGGCCTTCGCCAGTTGCATTTGGGTTGAACACGTACGCGCCGTCACCGACCAAGACGACAGGCGACGCGGCCGTATCCTGCACGATGTTCTTGAGCGAAAGCGAGGCCGGCAGAGTTATGTACTTTCCGGCGGCGGGCGTGAGCGTCGCGGTGGCGTCGCTACCATCGGCCACCGTCTCGCCATCCCAGTTATCGGTATCGGACCAGATCGCCCAGTTTGTGCCGCCCGTGCCTACGCCCGAGCGTGCTGCCCATGTGCCGTCGGCACCGTTGGCGACAAGAAACGAAAGCGCAAAGAGCGCCGCGACAAGACCTTTTTCAGATTTCATGGCATGATTATACAAAATCCCGCCACAACATGGTATCTATCCTAAAGGATAGGGTGTTGCATAGCGTCTTTTCAAGCAACGGCGCCGTGTTTTATGGTAAAATCCACGTATGCTTTGTACGACGCTTGCAGCTCTGCACTGCTTACTGACCGCGGCGACCGTCGCGGATGTTTCCGCATGGCCTGACGAGGCGTATCGCAAGCAGTGGGCGTGCGACATGGAAGGCGTCGTCACGGCCGTAAAGCCGGAGTGCTTCGTATTGCAGGACGACACCGGCAGAACGCTGGTGTACACCTACAACTACAAGAAGGACAGTCCTCGGCCAGGCGACAGGATAAAGGTGTGCTGCCGCGGCCTCATCGATGACGCCAAGCGGAATATAATCCTTCTGAAGCAGTTCACGACCGTCGAGCACGGCGAAGTCCCGCCGCCGGAGGAAACGACAGTCACCCGCATCATGCGCGGCGAACACGACCTCGCCACCGTGCGCGTACGCGGGTTCGTGACGGCCGTCGTGCCGGACGAGATACAGCAAAGCAACATGTTCCTTCTCCTTGGCGACGGACGAGACGTGGTGGAAATGGCGGTGGCGAGGTCGCGCAATCCGGAGAAGCTGGTCGGCGCGGAGGTCGAAGTGACCGGACTCTGCCACGAGTCCCTCGGCAGCTGGCGCATCTTCCAGGGACGCGGCATCGTCTCGATCGACGGATACGAGTACATCAAGGTTATCACGCCCCCGCCCGAAGACCCCTTCTCTGCCCCGCCGCTCGGCGCGGCGACAACGATCACCGCGCACAACATCGCCGCGTTGGGGCGTCGCAGTGCGATAGGACGCGTCCTCGCCACGTGGCACGGTGACTGCGTGATGCTCAGCGGCGAGAAGTACGGACGGTGGACGACGTTCCAGGCCACTCTCGCCAATGGCCAGACGCTGCCGAAGTGCGGCGAGGTGGTGCAGGTCGTCGGCTTCCCACGCACAGATCTCTTCAACATCACGCTCGACAACGCGCTCTGCCGCGCCGCAGACGACTCGTCGGCGCCGCCGGCCGCCCTTGCCGAAAAGCCAATGGACGTGACGGCGGAAACGCTGCTTACGAGCAGGCGTGGCGATCCGCAGGTGCAGGTTCTAAACCACGGGCAGACCATCCGCATCCGAGGGCGCGTCCGCAGCGTCCCGATGGAGGACTTCAACGAAAACCGCATGCAGATACAGTCCGGCGAGCACATGGTGCCTGTCGACGTGAGTTCCTGTCCGGAGGCCGTCGCCAACGTGACGCGCGACTGTGAAGTCGAGGTGACGGGCGTGTGCCTCCTGATGGCCGACGCATGGCGGGCCGACATGCCGATTCCGCATGTCAGGGGCTTTGCCGTGGTCGTGCGCGACGCGCATGACGTGCGCGTGGTCGCGCGGCCGCCGTGGTGGACGCCCGTCCGCCTTTTCGTCGTCATCTGCGCACTTCTTCTCGCCGTCGTCGCATTCCTCGTGTGGAACTGGCTGCTCAGGCGCCTCGTCGCAAGGCGCTCGCGCGAACTGCTCAGGACGGAAATCAAGAAGGCTGAATCCGACCTGCGGATCGGCGAGCGCACTATGCTCGCGGCGGAGCTGCACGACGCGATCTCGCAGACGCTGACGGGCGTGTCGCTCCAGGTCGACGCGGCGGCCGACACGATGAAATCGGACTTGCCCGCCGCCGAACACTTTCTTTCTGTAGCGCGACAGACGCTGCTATCGTGCCGCGAGGAGCTGCGCCGCTGCCTGTGGGACCTCAGAAACAACGCCCTTGAGGACAGCGACTTCGAGGAGACGCTTCGGCGCGCGATACGGCCGAGCGTCGGCGCGGCGAAGGTCTCGGTCGACTTCGACGTCAGGCGGAGCAGGATGTCCGACTCGACGGCGCACTCGATTCTTTGCATCGTGCGCGAGCTGTGCGTCAACGCCGCGCGGCACGGCGGGGCGGAAAACATCAAGGTCGACGGCGCAGAGGACAACGGCAACATTAGACTCTCGGTGAAAGACGACGGATGCGGATTCGATCCGGCAAAACGCCCCGGTCCCGCCGACGGGCATTTCGGGCTTCAGGGCGTTCGCGAGCGAGTCGCCCGTCTTAGCGGCTCGCTCGCCATCGACTCCGCTCCCGGCAAAGGAGCGAAGGTCTCGGTCTCGCTGAAGCCCCCGGCGGCCTAGGAACCTAGAAATCCAGAAGCCTAGAAAAACCCTATGAAACCAAAAACAAGAATACTTCTAGTCGACGACCACTCGGTGGTGAGGATGGGCCTCGCGGCGATCATCAACATCGCCAAGGACCTCGTCGTCTGCGGCGAGGCCGAGAACGGCGAAGACGCCGTCGCAAGGGCATCGCAGCTGAAGCCCGACGTCGTAGTCATGGACCTGATGATGCCCGGCATGAGCGGAGCGGAGGCGACCGCCGCCGTCCTCAAGGCGTCGCCCGAGTCGAAGGTGCTGATACTCACCACATTCGGCACGTCGGCGGAGCTGGCGGACGCCTTTGCCGCAGGCGCCACCGGGGCGATCACGAAGAACCTGTCGTCGGCGAAGCTCGCCGCCGCGATCCGCGACACGGCCGCCGGGGTCAGGTGCCTCACGCCGGAAATCGCGGAAGCGCTCACGGAGGTCGAGAAAGAACCGCGCTTTACGCCTCGCCAGCGCGAAGTCGTCGACGCAATCACGCGCGGGCTCTCCAACGACGACATCGCGACGCTGCTGGGCATCTCCAAGGCGCGCGTCAAGCAGCACCTGAACGAGGTCTACGCCAAGCTCGGCGCGGCGAACCGCGCAGAGGCCGTCGCGATCGCCATGCGCCGCCAGCTGCTCAAGACGTGAGCGGAGCGCAGTTTACGCCGGCGGATTTCTCGGCATATTAGCCTCGCTTTATGGTATAATTCCGCACAGGGAGGAAAACGACATGGACATATTCAAGACTGCCGAGACCGAGGCCGGCCTCGCCAACGAAGAGATAGAAAAGCTGCTCGAACAGGCCCTTGCGGACTGGGAGTCGCGCCGCGGCCCAGTGCGCAACGCGCTGATCATACCGCCGGACTTCACGCGCTTCCACTCCAACGCGGGCTTCATCACGCAGGTCTTCTACCGCCTGCTCACGGCAAAGGGCGCGGCCGTGGACATCCTCCCCGCGCTCGGAACCCACGTGCCCGTCTCCGAGACGCAGTGGAAGACGATGTTCGGCGACATCCCGTACGACAAGATGCTCGTCCACAACTGGCGCACCGACGTCGTTCGCCTCGGCGAAGTGCCGGCCGACGCAGTCGCGGAGATTTCCGAGGGGCTCTGGAAGGACCCCGTCTCCGTCGAGGTCAACCGCCGGCTGATGGACGAGAAGTACGACCTCATCGTCTCGCCGGGCCAGGTCGTGCCGCACGAGGTAATCGGCATGGCCAACCACGCGAAGAACATCTTCGTCGGTACGGGCGGCAGCGACATGATCAACAAGTCGCACATGATCGGGGCTGTCTGCGGCATGGAGAAGGCGATGGGCCGCGACCACACGCCCGTGAGGCAGCTCTTCGACTACGCGTTCGACCACTACATGTCCAGCCGCCCGATCCTCTGGGTGCTCACCGTCAATACCGCGCCCGGCGGGAAGATCTGCTCGCACGGCATATTCATCGGCGAGGGCCGCAACTGTCTCACCGAGGCCGTGAAGCTCGCGCAGCAGAAGAACATCGACTACGTCGAGCACGGAATAAAGAAGTGCGTCGTCTACCTCGACCCGTCCGAGTTCACCTCCACCTGGCTCGGCAACAAGGCCGTCTACCGCACGCGCATGGCGATGGCGGACGGCGGAGAGCTCATAATCCTCGCCCCGGGCGTCCACCAGTTCGGCGAGGACAAGACGGTCGACGGCCTCATCCGCAAGTACGGCTACCGCGGGCGCCTCCACACCCTCGAGGTCTTCCAGCGCGAAGACGCGGCGGACCTCAGGGCGAACATGGGCGCCGCCGCCCACCTCATACACGGATCCTCCGACGGGCGCTTCTCGATCACCTACTGCGTGAAGAACATCACCAAGGAGGAGGTCGAGGGCGTCGGGTTCAAGGCGGCGGACTACGACGAGATGGCCGCGAAGTACGACCCCGCGAAGCTCAAGTACGGCTACAACACCGTGGACGGCGAGGAGATATACTTCATACCCAACCCGGCGCTTGGCCTCTGGATCAACCGTGAGAAGTTCAACGCCTGACGTCGCCCGGTTCGCCAGGCTCGACTTCGACCGGGACCGGCGCACCGGCTTCGGCGAGACGGTCTACGGCCCCGGCAAGACGCCCGAGCAGCTCGCGGGCATATTCGCCGCGTTCAAGGAAAAGGGCCGCGCCGTCCTTGCGACGCGCGTCTCGCCCGGGCAGGCAGCGGCGCTCGCCGCCGCCCTGCCCGACACCGCATACGACCCCGTCTCGCGCACCGCGGTCGGCACATGGCGAACGCGGCGCAGGCAAAAGCCGCTCAAGGGAACTGTCGCCGTGCTCGCCGCTGGAACCGCAGACATGCCGGTCGCCGAGGAAGCCGCCAGGACGGTCGAGTTCTTCGGCGGTTCGACGGCGCGCTACTACGACGTCGGCATAGCAGGCCTGCACCGGCTCCTCGGAGTCGTAGAGAAAGTGCGCAAGGCCGACGTCGTCATAGCCGCCGCCGGCATGGAAGGCGCGCTCCCGAGCGTCGTCGCGGGGCTTGTTCCAGCGCCTGTCATAGCGCTGCCGACGTCCGTCGGCTACGGCTGCGGCGCGGGCGGCGTCGCGGCCGTGCTGGCCATGCTCAACAGCTGCGCGGAGGGCGTGACCGTCGTCAACATCGACAACGGCTTCGGCGCGGCAGTGGCCGCATGCCGCATACTGCGCGGCCGGTGACGGACCGCGGGCACGCCGTCAGCTCGACTGCATCTTCCGCCGACGGCTGCGCACCACAAAGCTTCGGACGGTGAAATAGGTGATCGGCGTGAGGATTATCGCCAGCAGCAGCCCGCCGAGGAAGAACGACGCCATCGCCTCGGCCCCCAGGCGACGCACCGCGTGCCAGGTCCATTCCGTCTGCATCAGCCGCGAGAACGACAGCGAGCCGCCGAAGAGCATCCGGTTCACCACATACGTCTGCGCCGGGTAGATGAAGAAGATGGTCACTGGATTTGTGATGAACGTGCCGAGCGTCGCGCCGATCTTCGAGACGCGCATCATCATCGCAAGCGGCACCGCCACGATGAGCTGCAGGCCGAACGGCACCGAGCAGCCGATGAACATGCCAAGCGCCCAGCCAGCGGCCACGTCCTCTGGCGGCAGAGGGTCGCGGATGACCCTTGCCCTGATACGTCTCCAGAGTTCGGGCAGCGACATCATCAGACTGCGTGGACGAAAAGCCCGCTCCTCAGCTTTGGCTCGAACCAGGTGGACTTGGGGGGCATTATCGCCCCGGCGTCCGCAATCGCCATCATCTCCTCGACCGTCACCGGCTCCATCGCGAACGCGACCGCGTTCTCGCCGGAGTCCACCTTCGCCGCGAGCTCGGCGTCGCCGCGTATGCCGCCCATGAACGATATGCGAGGATCGGTGCGCGGGTCGCCTATGCCGAGTACGGGGGCGAGCAGCCTGTCCTGCAGATAGGAAACGTCGAGCGAGCCCACCACGTCCGCGTCCGGCGGAATGTCCCACGACAGGTCGTGCCAGTTCCCCCTGAAGTACATGCGGCAGTTGCGGGAGCCCTTCTTCCCCACGCTGAAGTTCTCGGCGACCCTCGACATGAACTCGTATTCGGAAAGCCCGTTGAGGTCCCTGACCAGCCTGTTGTACGCAAGTATCTTCAGCTGGCTCGCCGGGAAGATGACCGCCATGAACCAACGGCTCTCGCCCTCGAAGCCGTGCGCCTGCGCGTAGCGGGCCGCCGCCGCGCTGCGGTGGTGCCCGTCCGCGATGTAGGCCACGGGGATGCGCGCGAAGAGCTCCACCAGCTCGTCGGCGGCGCAAGAGGACGCGTCGGCGATCTCCCAGACCGTGTGGCCGATTCCATCGGGGGCCACGAAGTCGTAGAGCGGCTCGCGGCGGCATGCGTCGGCCACGATGAGGTCGATCGCCCTGTCGTCGCGGTACGTCAGGAACGCCGGGCCTGTGTGCGCCGAAAGCGTCTCGATGTGGCGAGTGCGGTCGTCTTCCTTGTCCTTGCGGGTCTTCTCGTGCTGCTTCAGCACGCCGGAGAGGTAGTCCTTGGTGTCGAACGTCGCGACTATGCCGGTCTGCGAGTGGGAGCCCATCGTCTGGCGGTAGGCGTAGAACCGCGGCGTTTCGTCGCGGACAAGCGTTCCGTCGCCGACGAGGCCGTCGAGCGCCCTGCGCGCCTGGGCGTACGCCTCCGGCGACGAGCAGCCTGCGCCGTCGGCGAGGTCGATCTCGGGGCGCGACACATGGAGGAAGCTACGGGGGTTCCCGGCGGCCAGCGCACGGGCCTCGGCAGTGTCCACCACGTCATACGGAACAGCGGCGACATCCGCCACGAAGCGAGCATCGGGGCGGATGGCGGCGAACGGACGGATAGTCATGGCTCAGAACCCAATGTTGACGATCGGGCAGAACTGGAGCTCCGCGTCGCGGATGATGTTGATTATGCCGACCTGGTAGCCGTACATCGTCTCGGTGCGGTTTATGATGCCGACCTGGAAGCCCTCGGTCTCCCCGCACACGTTGATGAGACCCACCTGGGCGCCGCGCATGGAGTTGGCCTCGTTCCATAGACCGGCCTGGAAGCCGAGGAGGTCGCCGCCCCCGACCGTGTTGTAGATGCCGACCTGCACGCCGGACAGGTCGTCCTTGACGTCGTTGCGCAGGATGTTAACCTGTATGCCTTCGAAGTAGATCGAACGACCCCACAGGCCGAGGTCGACGCCGGTGATGTTCTCCTGCCTGGTGGAGAACGGAAGCGTGAGGCGGAGGCCGACGACGTCCGTGACGTCGGGGAACTCGCACACCGCGATGAACGCCGGCCATACGTCGCTGCGCACGCGCTCCTCGCGCGGCACCGCGGCATCCTCCTTTGCGGGCGCCGCCTCCTGCGCAAAAACGGGCGAGACTGCGGCCGCTACCAATGCAATCGAGATGATCTTCTTCATGGTCTACTGCTCCTGTGAGGGTGACTGATGGATGAGATTATATACTTTCCGCGGCGGAAAATCAACCGACCGTGACCTTTTTTATTGTGATCGGCGCAACCGGCACGTCCTGGTGGGGGCCGACGCTGCCAGTCTTCGCCTTGCCGATGGCGTCCACGACGGACATGCCGTCGGTGACTTTGCCGAAGACGGCGTAGCCGAAGCCTTGGAGCGTCGGGTTCTGGAAGTCGAGGAACGCATTGTCGACGAGGTTGATGAAGAACTGGCTGGTCGCGGAGTCCACGACCATCGTGCGCGCCATCGCGATCGTGCCGCGCGCGTTCTTGAGCCCGTTCATCGCCTCGTTCCTGATCGGCTCGTGCGTGGGCTTCTGGGACATCTCCTTGGTGAAGCCCCCGCCCTGGATCATGAACCCGTCTATGACGCGGTGGAAGATCGTGCCGTCGTAGTGGCCCTCCTTGGCGTACCTGGCGAAGTTCGCCACCGTCGCCGGAGCCTTCTCGTCGTCAAGCTCGAGGGTTATGACCCCCATGCTGGTATCGATAGTCGCTTTCATGGCGTGTATTATACCAAAAATATCGACGCCGCCGCGCGAGGGAAAATGCGACGCTTCACTTCAGCACGCTCGCCTTGAACGCAGCCTCGATCTCGCCACGAGGAAGAGACGTCTTGAGGTACAGCCGGGACCCGACCGGCACCACGGCTCCCGCGTTCGACGCCTCGACCGCGACGGGCTTGCCCGCGAACTCGTCGAAGACCTGCAGCTTGCCCGGCGCCGCCGGCAGCCAGAGCCGCCCTTCGCCGGTGCAGTGCCAGTAGAGCACCCAGTTCGCCCCGTCCTTCTCGAAGAGGAACGCGCGCACCGGCCTCGCGCAGTCTCCCGCGAGGATCTGGTCGTAGCGCACAAGTTCGTACTCGCCCCTGGCGTTGACGAGCAGGTGGTGCTCCTTCGACACGTCCTTCAGCTCCTCGCGCCACTCTTCGCGGAACTTCCCGCTCCGGCGCACGTCCGCCCAGCGCTTCATCATCGCAAGGATGTCGTCCGTGCGCGGATGCGTCCTGAGCGCGTCGAGTTGCATCGAGATGGACGCCGCGCAGTCCCACGCCGTCGCCACGGACACCCCGTATTCCCAGTGGTCGGCCTGCGTGCCCAGCGAGCCGGGCTTGCCGTCCTTCGGAGCGTACGGAAGCGCGAAGTGCCACCAGCCGAAGTCGACGCGCGTCATGTCCTGCTGCGTGATCGGCGCCTGCTTGAAGGGATATGCCCGCAGATTCGCCTTGAATATCTCGGGCGGGAAACAGTCGAACGCGTTTGCTCCGGCGAGCATGTGCCAGCCGAAGTGCGACTTCGCCGCGGCCTCTCCGAACAGAGGCTCGGGCTTCAGCAGCTTCCAGTAGCGGTACTGGGCGTTCGCGACGTGGTAGTTGAACGGAGGGTTCACGCCTTCCGACCCGTCGAGGTAGACGTAGTCGTAGCCGCAGTTGTAGGCGCGGGCCAGCTTCGCCGCCACCTCGTCCTGCAGGTCCGTGTTCTGGTCGACGTAGCAGCTCA
This sequence comes from Kiritimatiellia bacterium, assembly GCA_017405115.1. The sequence continues at coordinate 2,890 of JAFRBA010000287.1, read as the reverse complement.
TCGGCGCGCCGTATTCGCTCACGTCGAGTATGCCGCCCACATCCCCGCGCGCATGCGCGGTCACCCGCGTCGCATGGACGCCCCGCTTCACGCCGAAGAACCTGTACGGAGGCTCGGCGCTGCAGCTTTCGTAGGACATCAGCTCCCCGCCGAACTGCAGTATGCGGCACGGCTCGAACATCGGCACGTCCGCAGTGGGCTCGAACACCGCGACCTCGGTTGCGTTCGTGTCGGAGGAAAGCGGCGCGGCCAGCGTGAAGCGGCGCGTCTTGTTGAGGCGCGGATCCGCGACCGGCGTGACGTATCCGCTCTTGAGCCCGATGTGGGAATGGAGCGTGTGGAAGCCCACGTACATGCCGGCCGCATGGAACTTGCCGAGCATCGCGCGCACGTCCGCCTCGCCGTTCGGAACGTCGTCGCGCCACTCGTAGTCGCCGCATATCCCCCAGCTCGGCGAAGACTTGAACAGGTTGTAGTACGACATCGTCGCGAGCCTGAACCCGCCCTTCTTCATGAACTCTATCGCCTCGCCCGTGCGAGCGAGGCTGTAGTCGCCGCCAAGGTGGAATATGGGCTCCTTCACGACCTCGGACCGCCGGCTCTTCACGCCGCGCGGAAGCCCGAGGTCGCGCTCGAACGCGTCCATCGCGTCCAGGAACGCCTCGCGCCCAGGCGCAGCGATGACCGCGGCCGAGGCTCCGCGCAGGCGTATGCCGGTTATCGCGTCGGCGTACAGCACCTTCGCCCCGGGACGCTCTTCGTGGTCGACGTCGGGATGCGGCGACGCGCCCGCCACGCACACGGCCGCCCGCTCGTCCCAGCAGGCGTTTAGCCAGTTGCCGAAGTTCCTGCGGTCGCGCACCGGCAGCCGGAGGAACCGGCAGGACGCCGCACGCGGCACGTCCGTCTTTAGGTATGTGTACGATCCCTTCCGCTCGAACGGGAAGTCCTCCAGCGTGAACAGCACGTACCGCGGAGCCGCCTTCACGCGCACGGACGCCTCGTAGAGCCCGTGTTCGAACCCGAACACGAGCAGATCGCCCTTTCTGCGCAGGCTGCTCGCCGGGTACGTGGTGCGCTTGTGCGGGTGTATGAGCTTCAGCTCGTTGTCGAACGGACGATCCTGCGTCACCGTGAGGATCGGCGTCTTCTGCGACAGGTCTGCGCATTCCTCGCCCGTCGCCTTCACGACAAGCGACTTCACGCAGGCATCGTCGCCCACGACAAGGCGGAAATCCTCGTTCTCAATCGAGAAGTCTGCGGCGGAAGCGCCCAGCCACGCTGCAGCACCCACGGCTGCCGCGACTAGACATGCTGTATTCTTTTTCATTGGTCTCCTTGTCTTAATTACGTGTCCTTGTGCTTGACAGTATACTAAAAAATCGAAGGCCCGGACGCCGTCAGTGCAGCAGCTTGCGGTTGCTGTCTATGTCGCCCTCTATCTTGGCGCGCTCCTCGGCGGGGAGCTCCAACGGCGCGAACGTCCCTCCGTCTATCCGCACGTCGGCGTTGAACGCGACGAAGCCGCAAGGCAGCTCGACGTTCCGGAAGACGATGTTCTCGAACGGACGCGTCTTCTTCGCGTAGATTCGCGACGGCTCGCGCACCGTCCCAGAGACTCCGTCGAACACGATGTCGCGGAAAAGCCCCTCCGTCGAATACATGTGGTGCATGCGCAGGAACAGCCTCGAGTCGACCCGCACGTTCTGCACCCGTATCCCGGATATGTCCGCCCCGCGGGACAGCCGACCGTACGACGAGACGAAGTTGAACGCCGTGCGCGTGTCGGATATCGTGAGGTTGGAGAAGACCGCGTCGTGGATGCGCCCCTCGCCCACCCCCGGGCGGATCGCGTTGCACGACGTCGAGAGGTTGCAGTCCGACACGGTCACGTACGCGCAGTCGCGCGGGTCTGCAAGCCTCTTGGTCGCCGACGCCCGCAGCGTGATGCAGTCGTCGGCCGTGTCTATGCGGCAGTCGGATATCGTAACCCAGCGCGAGCGGTCGATGTCGATGCCGTCGCCGTTGAAGGTGTGGTAGCGGCGGCGCTCGGTGTGCACGTAGCAGCCGCGTATCCACACGCGGTCGCAGTTGAGGATGAAGCAGCTCCAGTACGGGGAGTCGGCGAGCTCCAGGTCGGTGATGCGTATGTCGCTCGAGTCGACGAACCACACCATCTGCGCAGGACGCCAGACGATGTCGTTCTTGCTCTTGAGCGGCTTGCCCGCGGCGTCCAGGATGAAGGCCGGCGAGTTTCCGTCCACCTTCCCCGGTCCGCGCAGCGTCACGTTCTTGACGCCGACGCCGAGAAGCAGGTGGCCGCCCGACGTGTTGTCGCCGCTCCTTGGCGACGCGGCGTTCTGCGGGCAGCAGTTCGACGCGCAGTAGTCCGCCGGATCCGGGCTCCCCTTCAGCGTCGCACCGGGGCCGAGGTGGAAGTCGACGTTGTCCCTGAGCCATATCGATCCGGCCAGGTACGTGCCGGGGGCGAACTCCACCGTGCCGCCGCCCGCGGCGCTCGCGGCGTCAACCGCCTTCTGGATGGCCGCCGTGTCCTTCGCGACGCCATCGCCCTTCGCGCCGTAAGTGCGCACGTCGAACACCGCCGCCGCACAGAGGTGCGCCGAGACAAAGAAAACGGCAACCGCCGCTATAACGCCGAATGGAATCTGGATGTCATCTTTCATGCCGCGTATTATACAACATCCGCGCCAAAGCGGTCAAATCCGACCGTAATCGGTTAGTGAAGTGCGGGGTCGCTGCGGGGTTGTCGCTCGGTCTCGACAATCCGGAATCGCGCACGGCAGAGCGTTTCGACAATATGCCGTGACGAGACACTCCCCTCGGCGGCAGTCTCCGGCTGCGGGCAGAGTCCAACTGCCGTGCTTGT
>JAFRBA010000286.1 GCA_017405115.1 Kiritimatiellia bacterium | reverse complement strand
GAGCTGTTCCATGCTGGAGCCCTTCCCGGCCCCGCTCCAGAAGTCGTCCATTATAAGTGTGGTGAGGTTCGGCATCTTGTCCGCATACTCGAAGCCGAGGCGCACCTTCTCGTCGAAGCTCTCGACTGCGCTGTCGGTGATCGAGAAGCCGATGCGCTTCGTGTTCCTGAACTGCTCCATGTACTCGGGGAGGTTAGCCTTTACAGGAAGGTTCCGCCAGCGTACGACAAAGCACCCGGGAATGTTCATCTCCTTGCAGGCGTCCGCCATGTCGATGCGGCGATCAAACGGAAGGTTGTACTGTTCCTTCGCTCCCTTCATAGACGCGAACGAATCCGCATGGTGGCCCCACATCCAGAGCCTGTCGCCGATCGTGTCGCCGTACGGCACGCGTTCGCCGCAGCCGCAAAGCGGACATCTGCACCCGCCTATCAGCGCCGCGCCGCCGGCCAAGGCGGACATTTCAAGAAACTGCCTTCTGTTCATCTCGCTCATGTCTTTGTCTCCTTGTTGTTTCCTTGTTGAAATGGTCATCGTCTGCGCCATCTGGCGGCTCGGCCCGACTGCGGCAAGCTCCTTGCCGCGCGCTACCTGTGCGAAAAATCAGTCATTTGTAATCCGTGAGAGCGCTACCGGGCGCATTGAGACCCAAGCCCGGACTTCGCGACTGCGGCGGCTTCGCGCTCGAAATCGGCGTTGGAGACGCGCCTCTCCGGCCATTCGAGCAGGGAGAAGCGGAACGTCTTCGACGGGTCGGGCGCGAATCTGATGTCGACCGTCCAGCCGTCGTTCACGTGAGCGAAGCCAGACGTGGCATCGGCAAGCAGCACGGCGCTCGGACCATGCCCCCTGCCTTCGGACGCTCCGTCGTAGTCGGCATCCTCCATCACGAACACGCGCTCGCCGGCGTCGAGGGCGAACTTTCCGGACTTCACCGGCCCCATTAGGCGCTTCTCCGTGTGCACCTGCCGCCGGTATCCGAAGAACCGCGTGGGCCTGCCGCTCCCGCAGTCGAGAAACGACGGGATCGACGAAACCCTGACGACCATGCTGGTGGGCGCCGCCTGCCCGCGCGCCGACGGGGTGATCTCGAAGTCGAGGGTCGGCAACCCCGGCGCCATGGACGCCCTCACGCGCACCGGCACGCCGTCGAAGTTGAAGAACATCTCCACGCCGCGCCTGTCGCCTGGCGGACTCCACTGGCGTACGCCGCGCTCGCGCACGAGAAGCTTCTCCCACGGAATCCCGTTCACCTCGAGGGCGACAGACGATATGAGGCCGCTGAAGCCGTTCTGCCGTCCGTTTCCCGTCGAGAACGAGAACTTGCGCGGCGCGACCCCGTGCGAGCGAAGGTTCTTCATGCCGAGATGCCACTTGCCGACGCCGTTGGAGATGTCGGCCGACGCCGCGAAGAGCGTCTTGACGTCTGGCGTCGGCGTTGCGGCGAAACGAACCATGACGGAATCGTCGGCCAGGGAGAAACAGGCCGGAGCGAGCGCGGCGACGGCGGCCAACAGCATGCGGAGCGCCATCAGTCGCCCCTCCCGCCGAACCTGAGCATGCCGAACATCGCCAGGTTGGTGTTGATGCGCATCGTAAGCGACGAGCCGGAGTAGTCGCGAGGCTCGCCCATCTTGTTGCGCACGAAGTTGAAGTTCCAGCTGTCGTACACCCCTGGCGGCGCGCACTTGAAGACCGAGAACGGCACGAAGAACTCGCACGTCCAGCGGTTCGCTCCAAGCGTCTCGACATGGCGGAAGCCCTCTGCCTTCCAGTTGAGGTCGAGCGGCTGGATTATGGGCGCGACCTTCTGGTAGCCGTTGTATGTCCTTCCCACGTAGTCGAACGCGATCTGGTAGTACTCCTCCTTCTTGAGTCCGGGCGAGAATATCAGCTCTATGGAATCGTTGCTCCAGAGGTCCTTCTGATCGTCGGCGAGCGCGGCGTATTCGCCCTCGGCCTTTCCATAGAGCCCTTCGTCGTCCCAGAGGAAGCGCACGTCGACGGGGAACGCCACCTTGCCGAGCCCGCGCGGGTCGAGAAGCGGCATCGGCTTCGCGCGCGCCCACGCCTTTTCGCCGCCCCTGCCGTCGACGGCGACCTTCTCTCCGGCGGCGAGGCGCGGCACGTCGTAGACGGGAGACTCGTACGTCGCCTGCGCACGCTGGAGCTCGAACGCCGGCCACCACATGTCCGAGACGAGCTTCCAGCGGATCTCCCTGAGGGCGTCGCCCTTCACCGCCTCGCCTGCGGCCTTCAGCTCGCGCTCCATTGCGTCCACCACGGCCACAGGGTAGGCTGGAGAGAGCACGTCGGTCTCGAGTGCATAGTCGAGGAACGCCTTCTTGAGAATCCGGTGGAACTCCTTCATGTGCGCACCCGCATCCGCCCCGTACATTATGTCGAACGCCTCGTCGATCGCCTCGTCCACAGGGAACTCGGGATTCCACTCTGTCCGGTACTGGCAGTACGCCGAGTACCAGTAGCACCAGAGGTCCCTGTACGGCGCCCCGAAGTCGTAGAACTTGCCGACGCGTCCGAGGTACTTGCCGAGCACCTTCACGATCTCGCCGGAGAACTCCGGGATGACGGCGCGCTGGAACGGGTTGTCGTTCGAGGTGTACAGCCACGCCTTCTCTGCCGGCTTGCCGCCGCGCGCGTCGTACCACTCCTTGAACAGCGCAATCGACTGCTTCATGTACTTCTCGCTCCTGACCTTTCGAGGCAGGTTGCCGTCGCACAGCCAGATCGCGAGGTTGTCGGGCAGCTTCCAGCGGGGGTCGGTCGGCGCGTGCTTCGTGTTGTAGTACGCGAGCAGGTTGAGCTTCTTGCCGGGGAACTCCTCGCCGATCCGCTTCGCGAAGTGCTGGATGAACCGCCCGTATACGTTCGCCATCACCGCGTCCGGCTCGCGCGCGAGGTCCGCCTTCGAGATGAGCCCGAGCCTCCTCACCGTCGGGTCGTTCATCATGGTGGTGACCGGCATGTAGGTGTCGCACACGCCGAACGAGATGTACATGTCGTTCACGTTGCCGTTGAATCCGCCGGGATCCTTCCGCCCGCCGGAGGCGTAGAACGCCCTCACGTCCTCTATGAGCATGTCCGCGAGCCCGAAGTCCACGACGTTGTAGAAGTTCCCCACGTGCGCCTTCGGCTCGTACCAGAAGTGTCCGTACGGGTCGGTGTAGAAGATCGTCTTCAGCTTGTCGGGATGCGCCTTGGCGTACGGCTGGGGATGCGGGCAGTGCGCTCCGCCGCCTGGATGCGTGCCTCCGCTGCGCCAGTGGTCGATGTAAGACAGGTCGCGCACCTTCACGCCGTCGCCGAGGTACTTCCTCCAATGGGCGGTGCGGGACTCGTCGTAGAACGACTCGATCAGGAACCACTGGCCGCCCCGGCGCTGGAAGTAGGGCGCGTCCTCGTAGTGCACCGGCGATATCGCGAGATCGCGTATCCGCGGGTAGTGGCAGCCGCGCTCGCCGGGGAAGTACCAGCGGCAGCCGAGGACGCGCTCGCAGAAGTCAAGCGCACCCCACTTCGTGCCGCAGCCCGCGCCGTACGTGTCGACCACGCCCATGTTGTAGCCGTCGATGAGCGACGTGTCCGCGCCAGCGATCACGACGCCGCGCGCGAACGTCTTCACCGCGAACCCCTCCGTCGGCATCTTCGAGACGTCTACCCCCGCCTTGCGCGCGAGCTTCGAGTCTCCGAGCACAAGCCAGTAGCGGTGCTTCTCGAGCGCGGCGGAGTCGTTCTCGTCCACCACGTCGGGCATCTTCCCCGTCGTGCGGAAGATCGCGTTCGTCAGGTGCACGAGCGCGGGGGCGATCGACTTCTTAGTCCTGTTCTTCGCTCGGGTCTCGGCCTTCGGGTCGAGCGCCACGCAGAACTTGAGCTCGCCGTTCTCGACGAACTT
>JAFRBA010000285.1 GCA_017405115.1 Kiritimatiellia bacterium | reverse complement strand
CGCATGGGCGGCACGCTGCGGCTTGTGCGCAACCCCGACATCCTGAAGACTCTCTCCCGCCTTCCGCCGGGCGTTCGGCCGATGCTGGTCGGATTCGCCGCGGAGACGGGCGACGCCGTCGCCGAGGCCCGCCGGAAGTGCCGCGAGAAGAGGCTCGCGTTCATCGTCGCCAACGACGTCACGGAGCGCGGCAGCGGCTTTGGAACGGATACCGACCGCGTGACGTTCGTGTTCCCGGACGGCAGCGTGCAGCCGCTCCCGATGATGACGAAGCGCGCCGTCGCCGGCCGCATCGTCGCCGAGGTGCTGAAATTGATGTCCGGATGCCGCCGGCAAATGGTATAATACGCGGCATGAGGAAAACATGCATCGTAGTGGCGGCCGTCTTTGCGGCTGCAGTGTGCGCGGGCGAGTCCTGCTCGGCGGCCCCCTTGTCCCTTTGGAACGACGGCGCGCCGGCAAAGACCGCGCTTGTCGAATATGTGGAGTCCGTGACAAGGGCGGGGTCGCCGGACTTCATCCCGGAGGAAGACCGCATAGCCGTGTTCGACCTCGACGGCACGCTCATGCTCGAGACGGCCCCGACGTATTTCGACTGGGTCATGTTCCTCCACCGAGTCCTCGACGACCCGACATGCCATGTCGAGCCCGAGGTCCTGGAAATTGCGAGGAAGTCGCGCTACGAGGGCATGATACCTAAGCTGACCCCGGACCGGGAGCGCATCGTGGCGCTGGCGTACAAGGGCATGACGATTTCCGAGTTCGACGGCTTCGTGCGGAGGTTCATGGAAGAGCCGCAGCCGGGCTTCACCGGCATGAAGCGGGGCGAGGCGTTCTACCTGCCGATGGTGGAGGTTGTCCGCTACCTTTCCGCGCACGGGTTCTCCGTATACGTCTCAAGCGGCAGCAACCGCATGATAGTGCGTCCGCTTGTCGCGCGGAACCTCGGGCTGCCGGCTGCGCGCGTCATGGGGTCCGACGCGTCCATCGTGGCCACCGGTCAGGGTGACGGCGAGGCGAGCTGGCTTTACCATGAGTTCAACAGGTCGGACAAGCTGGTCCTGGAGGGCAAGAGCGTCCTCAAGAACCTCCAGATGAACAAGGTGGTGCTCATGATCCGGGAGCTCGGGGCTCAGCCGGTGCTTGCGTTCGGCAACAGCTCGACGGACGCGAGCATGCTCAACTACACGATCATCGGGAACCGGTACAAGGCGCTTGGGTTCATGCTCTGCTGCGACGACCTTGAACGCGAATACGGCAACATGGCCAAGGCGGAGGAGATGCGGAAGGCCAGCGAGCGGAACGGGTGGATTCCCGTCTCCATGCGCGACGACTGGAAGACAATCTACGGAGACAAGGTGAAGAAGTGCCCGTCCTCGCTTGCGCACAGGTAAGAGAGCCATTGCAAAACGCCTGGCCGGCTATCCCTGACGCATACCCGTAAAACCATGGCAATGTTGGCAAAATCTGCGGCCGGGCACTTTAGGCGATTCAAGGGTTACGACTACTCGCGGGGCGGCAGCATCTTCATCACGGCGACGCTGGCTGAGCGTCGGCCGCTGTTTGGGCGCGTCGTGCACGACCGCGTCGAGCTGAGCGACGCCGGCGACATTCTCGCTGCGCAGATCGCGCGTGTGAAGGGCGAGTTCCCTTGTCTCAAGGTGCGCGCGCTCGTCATAATGCCTGACCATCTTCACATTAGGCTTACCTTTCCGCCCGGCCTCGCCTCGCCGATTGCCGACATCGGCAACTTCGTAGGGCGTATCAAGCAGTATTCGCAGCATTACATCAAGGCCGACGGGCTCTGTGGTCCGGGACTGTGGCTTGCCGGCTACCACGACCACCTATGCCTAAGCCGCTTCATCAACGAGCAGGTAGACAAGTATATCGCCAACAACCCGCTTAAGTGGCATCTCATGCACGGCTTGGGCTGCTTGCGCGTTGAAGAGCCGCTCACTTCCCTTGCGTTGGCGGCTGACGAATGGTGGAGTGGCGTCGGCAACCGGGCTCTGCTTGATGATAGCGCCAAGATATGCTCGATTCAGCTCTCGCGGCGTATCAGGCCAGGCGACTACGAGTCGGTCCTTTCACGGCTTATGTCGGGCGCTGAGAAGGGCTATGTCTTCGCCGGAACATTCATATCGCCGCTGGAGCGTCTATTCTTTGATCGCCTTGTGGCGGCAGGGCAGCCGGTTATACGCGCAGTGCCAGACCCCTTGTCGATGGTCTATCGACCCAAGGGCGACGAGCCGGCGCTCTTCGATCAGGGGCTGCTGCTGCTGTTGAGCCGCCAGGTCGCCTCCGAAGACCGCTATACTGCCTGGCATGGCATTAATGCGGCGCTTGGCGAAATGGCGCTGGCCAGGGGCGGTAGCTCGCTCTATGTCAAGCCTGGCGCTGGGCGGCTGGAGTGGCGGTTCGCAAGCCCATAAAGGGCTTGCGACAAGTTGGCTTGGGTGGCCCGTAAAGGGCTTGCGACAAGTTGGCGCTGCTTGCACCAGGCGGCCAACTTGGCTCGACCCCCTTGTGAGGTCGAGCGCCTCAATCGCCAGCCGCAAAGTCAGTTGGCTATTTCACTGCCGAGATTTTTGCTATAATACGGGCGAGCCGAGGGCATTCTCGGATGGAAAACCGGAGGTGAAGATGGAAGTAGGCGAATACATACGCGGCATGGGCGTGCGCGCGCGCGCGGCGGCGGCGGAGCTGGCGAAGCGCACGACGGCCGAGAAAAACGCCGCGCTGCTCAAGGTGGCGGACGCGCTCGTGGCGCGGCGCGGCGAAATCGCGGCGGCGAACGCCGTTGACGTCGCCAAGGCGAAGGCGGCGGGGATATCTCCGGCCATGATCGACAGGCTTACGCTCACCGACGCGCGTTTCGACTCGATGGTGGAGGGCGTCCGCCACGTGGCATCGCTGCCAGATCCGGTGGGCGAGACGATCTGGACGCGCGAGCGTCCGAGCGGAATCAGGATACGCAAGGTCCGCGAGCCGTTCGGCGTCATTGCGGTCGTCTTCGAGTCGCGTCCCAACGTCTTCATCGACACCGCCGCGCTTTGTCTCAAGACGGGCAACGCCATAATCCTGCGCGGCGGAAAGGAGGCCATCGAGTCAAACAAGGCGCTTGCCGCCGCCGTTCGCGAAGCCGGCATCGGCGACGCCGTGCAGCTCGTCGAGATACTCGACCACTCCGCCGTCACCGAGCTCGTCCGCGCCGTCGGCCTCGTCGACGTCGCGATTCCGCGCGGCGGCGAGAGGCTTATCCGCGCCATGTGCGAAGCTGCCCTCATACCGGTGCTGAAGCACTACAAGGGCGTCTGCCACCTCTACGTCGACGACAAGGCGGACCTCGCGATGGCGCTGTCGATACTCGACAACGCGAAGATGCAGCGGCCCTCGGCCTGCAACGCCGCGGAGTGCCTGCTCGTGCACGAGAAGCTTGCGCCGCTCTTCATGCCGATGGTCGAGGCGTGGGCGAAGGACAAGGGCGTGACGCTCCACAGGGACGGCGTGGGGGTGGAGTATCTCTCTCTCGACCTCAACGTCGCCACCGTTCCCGACTGCCGCGCCGCGATCGACTTCATCAACGCGAATTCGTCGCACCATTCCGACTGCATCGTGACGAACGACGGGACCCGTGCCGCGGAGTTCCTTCGCGACGTAGACTCGGCCTGCGTCTACCACAACGTCTCTACGCGCTTCACGGACGGAGCCGAGTTCGGCATGGGCGCCGAGATCGGCATATCGACCGACAAGCTGCACGCCCGCGGGCCGATGGGCCTCGAGGAGCTTACGACATACAAGTACCAGATAACCGGCGACGGGGTGGTGCGGCAATGAGTCGCGGAGTCATCGTCGCGGCGCTCGCGGCGCTCGTCTCGCTTGCGGCCCCTGCGGCAGAGGAGCTCGAGGAGACGTCCGACGACGCCGGCGGCTACATAGGCGCGGCGGCGGCGATGACCCTGCCGCAGGGCGGTTCGTCGATGCGGCGTCTCGGCGGAGGGGCTCTGCGGGCCGGATGGTATCTGGGCGAGTTCTGGGCGCTGGAGGGCGAGGCTGCGTGGCTGGAGAACTCCGCGGGGCTTGGCGTGGACGCGCTGTGGCACCTGCAGGGGTGGTCGCTTTACGGCGACCTCTTCGGCTACTCGCGCTTCGACCCGTTCCTCACCGCGGGCGCGCATGGGTGGATTGGCGGATCGGCGGGGCAGGTCGGCCCGTCCGCCGGCATCGGCACGTTCTGGCACCTCACCGACGAGTGGTCGCTGCGCTTCGACGCGGCGGCGACGCTCGGCCTTGACACGGAGACTGAGGTCGTGTACTCGCTCTCGGTCGGAGTGCAGCGTTCCTTCTGAAGGCTCCTCCTGCGGGCTTGATGGCCATAGTCCTGGCGTGAAGCGGCTTGTCGATACCCTCATCGTGATTCTTGCGGCGCCGGTGTGGCTGCCGGTTCTCGCGTTCGCCATGGTGCTAGTGAGGGTGTTCGACGGCGCGCCCGTCATCTTCCGCCAGGAGCGCGCCGGGCTCGGCGGGGTGCCTTTCCGCATGATGAAGCTTAGGACCATGCGCGGCGGGGAGGGGACGGACGCCGAGCGCATGACGAGACTCGGCAGGTTTCTCAGGGCGGCTTCCATCGACGAGCTGCCACAGCTCCTCCACGTCCTTTCCGGGAAGATGGCGCTCGTCGGGCCTCGTCCGCTTCCGACCAGGTACCTGCCGCGCTATTCTCCGGAGCAGGCGAGACGCCACGAGGTGCGGCCCGGCATGACGGGGTGGGCGCAGGTCAACGGAAGGAACGCGCTTTCGTGGGACGAGAAGTTCCGGCTCGACGTCTGGTATGTCGACCACCAATCGCTTTTCCTCGACCTCAAGATACTCTTGATAACCGTGTTCAGCGCTGTGAAGAGAGATGGAATCAACCATCCCGGATCCGACACGATGGACGAGTTCCTCGGCCGCTGACGGCCCGACTGTGGTATAATATCAGGTCAATCCGCCAACGCGGGTAGAGGGATGAAGGGCAATGGCTGACGTTTCAAAGATCAGGAAGTTCAAGGACGCGGGCGACTACACGAGGAACTTCGTCGTCCAGTCGGAGATCGACAAGTACCTTCCAGGGGGAAGGCACTTCATTGACGACGCTGAGATACGGCGTCTGCTGGCCGAGACGGACGGGAAGGCCGCCGACCCGGCGAGGGTGCGAGAGATAGTCGCGAAGGCGGAGTCCACGTGCGAGACGCTTGAGCCGGCCGAGACGGCCGTGCTCATGCAGGTCGAGGATCCCGCGCTCTTCGAGGAGATGCGCGCCGCGGCGGACCGCATCAAGCACAAGGTGTACGACAACCGCATAGTCGTGTTCGCGCCCCTGTACGTCTCCAACCTCTGCGTCAACGGCTGCAGGTACTGCGGCTTCCGCGAGGGCAACAGCGAGCAGAAGCGCCGCGTCCTCACGATGGACGAGCTGAAGGAGGAGGTGGACGTACTTGCCGGGCGCATCGGCCACAAGCGCCTCATCGCGGTCTACGGAGAGCATCCGACGACGTCGACCGAGTACATCGCCGAGACGATCGAGACGTGCTACGGCAGGAAGGTCAAGGCCCCCAGGACGGGGGCCGAAGTCGGGATCCGCCGCGTCAACGTGAACGCGGCGCCGCTTCCGGTCGAGGACCTGAAGGTGCTCAGGTCCGTCGGGATCGGGACGTTCCAGGTGTTCCAGGAGACCTACGACCGCAAGCTGTACGAGTCGATGCACCCTGCGTGGAGCGTGAAGGGCAACTACGACTGGCGCACGACGTGCTTCCACCGCTGCATGGAGGCGGGGGTGGACGACGTCGGCCTCGGCGTGCTGTACGGGCTCTGCGACTGGCGCTACGAGCTGCTTGCGACGGTGATGCACGCGCGCGACCTGGAGCGGTGGTTCAACATCGGGCCGCACACGCTCTCCTTCCCGCGGCTGGAGCCTGCGAGCGGAACGAAGGTGCCGGAGGAGAGCCCGTGGCTCATTGACGACGAGACCTTCGCGCGAATACTCGTGATCGCGAGGCTGTCAGTTCCCTACACGGGCATCATCGTCACGGCTCGGGAGAGCCCGGAGAGCCGCAACCGCGTGCTGACGCACGGCATGACGCAGCTCGACTGCTCGTCGAACATCGCGATCAAGGGCTACAGCGACTTCGAGAACGAGGCGCACCAGGAGAAGGACCGCCAGCAGTTCATGCTCGGCGACAACCGCTCGCTGGACGAGATGGTGCGCTACCTCGCCTCGCGCGGCACGATAACGAGCTTCTGCACAGCGGGCTACCGCTGCGGGCGGACGGGAGGCTGCATCATGGACGCGCTCAAGACCGGGCGCGAGGGGAAGTTCTGCAAGATCAACGCCGTCCTCACGTTCCGCGAGTGGCTGGACGACTTCGCCTCCGACGACACGAGGCGCATAGGCGACGCGCTCATCGAGAAGGAGCTCGCCGGGATCAAGGAGTGGCTGCCGAAGTTCTACCCGACCGTGATGAAGCAGTACGAGGCCACGTGCCGCGGCGAGCGCGACCTCTTTTTCTGAACGGCGGATTCTGACACTTGTCAAGACGCGTTTCAGATGGTATAATACGGCCATGAAAGCATGGTCGGCATTCTGGTACGGAATCTTTCGGAACAATCCGATTTTTCGCCTTGTGCTCGGGCTCTGCCCGACGCTGGCGGTTACGACGTCCCTTGAGAACGCGTTGGGCATGGGCATGGCCGCGACGTTCGTCCTGGTGTGCTCCAACGTCCTTGTGAGCGCCCTGCGCAAGGTCATTCCCGGGGCAGTGCACATTCCCTGCTACATCGTCATCATCGCGACGTTCGTCACTGCGATCGACCTCCTGATGCAGGCGTATCTGCCCGAGCTCTCCGCGAGCCTCGGCATATTCATCCCGCTGATCGTGGTGAACTGCATAATCCTCGGCCGGGCGGAGGCGTTTGCCAGCCGGAACGGCGTGTTGGACTCGCTGGCCGATGGCCTCGGCAGCGGGATAGGCTTCACGCTGGCGCTGGCGCTGGTCGCGTCGGTGCGCGAGATATGCGGCGCGGGCACCCTGACCGTCTGGGGCTCCATTGCCGTAAAGGGCATAAACCCGGGGCCGGCCACGCTGGCGATCCTTCCCGCCGGCGGGTTCATCACGCTAGGGCTGCTGCTGGCCCTCATCAACCGCATCTGCGAGTGGAACGCGCGCCGCCACGGCGCGCCGCCGCCACTGCCCGTCAACCTCGACTGCCGGCACTGCACGATGTGCCCGAACGGAAAATAGGCGGAGGCAGGCTCCATGAAGTGCCCGAAATGCGGAGTTGACGACGATCGCGTGCTTGATTCGCGCAGCGCGCGCGACGGCGCGGCGATCCGCCGCCGCCGCGAATGCGCGGGCTGCGGGCACCGCTTCACCACCTACGAGGAGGTGGACCGCGACGAGCTGCTCGTCATCAAGCGCGACGGGACGAGGCAGACGTTCGAGCGCGCCAAGCTCGACAAGGCGATTCGCCAGGCCTGCGGCAAGCGCAAGATATCCGACGAGCAGATCCGCACCATCATCGACCGCGTCGTGGCGCGCCTTGACGGCGACGAGGTGCCGTCCGACCAGATCGCGGAGTATGTCATGAGCGAGCTTCACAAGGTAGACGAGGTCGCCTACATCAGGTTCGCGAGCGTATACCGCCAGTTCAAGGACGTGGCGCAGTTCCTGGCCGCGATTACGGAGATCGTGAAGAAATGAGCGAAACCGACTATCAGCGTCCGCCGGTGCGCGTGGCGCTCATGGGCCTTGGCCGGTCGATGTTCAACGATCACTACCCGGTCTTCAGACAGCATCCGAACCTCTTCAGGGTGGTCGCCGCGTGCGACCTCATAAAGGAGCGCCGCGACATGGTCGCGCGCGACTTCCCGAGGTGCCGGATGTTCCGCCAGTTCGCCGACATGCTCGACGAGCCGGGCATAGACCTCGTTGACATAGCCACGTGCACTGTGGACCATGTGCGGCACGCGATGATGTCTCTGAAGAAGGGCTTCTGGACTCTTCTCGAGACCCCCATGGCGCTGACGCCCGACGAGGCGCAGATACTGCGCGGCCAGGCGCAGAAGTCGCGCAACCGGCTCATGGTGCTGCAGCGCGGGCTCTTCTCCCCCGACTTCCTGCTTGCGAAGGCGATGATGTCGGACCCCCGGCTTGGCCCGATACACCAGGTGCGCGTCCGCAGGGAGGACTTCGTGCGCCGCGACGACTGGCAGTGCGTGAAGCGCCTCGGCGGCGGGGCGGCCTACTACGCCATGACCGATCTTGTGCTCCAGACGCTCAAGCTCATGCCGTCGCCCCCCGTGCAGATGTGGAGCGAGCTCAAGCGGCTCGCGTCGCTCGGAGACGCCGAGGACTATGCGCACCTGATACTGAAGACGCGCGACCAGCTCTCGGCAGACGTAGAGTTCAACGGCGGCTGCCTGCCGGGCCTTCGCGCGCCGTCGTTCGAGATACGCGGGGAGAGGGGGGTCTTCCGCGTCTCGCCCGGCGCGACCTCCGGCGAGCTGACGGCGATAGACCCGGCGTTCTCCTTCCCGAGGAGGAGGTCGTCCGTGCGCACGCCGCCGATGACGGACCTGCACGAGACGTTTCCGGTCGTGGTCGAGACTGTCGAGCTGCAGAAGGGCGTCGAGCACGGCCCAGCGGCGTTCTGGCGCCATGTCTACGACACGGTACGGACGGCCGCCCCGTTCCCGATCCAGATCGAGGATTCCATAGAGGCGGTGAAGTTCGCCAGCCTCATGAAGAAAACAAGTCCATTTGGGAAGGGCTGATGCACATGGCCACGATGACACAGAGCCTCGAAGACTATCTCGAGGCCATTTACATCCGGATTTCGGGCGGAAAGCCCGCCCAGGTGCGAGACGTCGCCAGGATGCTGTCCGTCAAGATGCCGTCGGTGGTGAAGGCCGTGCGCGAGCTGAAGAAGATGGGGCTCGTAACACAGGAGCCCTACTCCAACATAGAGCTCACCGTGAAGGGCGAGCGCGTGGCCAGGCACGTGCTGGGCCGGCATACGCTGATCCGCGAGTTCCTCATGAAGCTCGGCGTCACCCGCAAGAACGCGGACCGCGACGCCTGCCTGATGGAGCACATCCTCTCGGCGGAGACGCTCGACAAGATCCGCATTTACACAGAAAGGCAATAGATGAAGAGCCAGATCAACATTCTTCGCCAGCTCCAGGAACTGGTGCTTACGCGCGACGAACACCACCAGACCGGGGACGGCAGCCACCTCGACGCCCTCAACGACTCGATATCGGCGCTGCAGAGGAAGCTCGAGCCGCAGGTCGCCGGCATCTACGAGAATCTCTACAAGAAGAGCCACGTCTTCATTTCCGCGATGACCAACAACTGCTGCGCCGTCTGCGGAATGCAGGTGCCGATCGCCCACGGGCAGCAGGTCCGCATAGCGCAGCACCTCGTGACTTGCTCGAGCTGCGGGCGCATCCTGTTCGCTGACGACGACGCCGTCGTGAACACCGCCGAGGCGCCGGACCGCGACAGCCCGAAGACCGGTGTCTCGCGCTTCAGCGCGGAGGAGCTGATGATAGCTGACCTCGACGCCTCGACGCGCGAGGAGGCAATCGCCCGCCTTGCGGAGCGCATGCAGGAGTCGAAGTTCATATCGAACGCGGACAGCCTCGTCACGGCGGCGCTGGAGCGCGAAAGCATCCTCTCCACCGCCATCGACGGCGGAATCGCCTTTCCGCACGTGCGGGGCGTCGAGGGCGGCGGCCTCACGTTCGCGCTCGGCGTCTCCCGCAAGGGCATCGACTGGGACGGGGAGACCGTGAACCTCGTGTTCCTGTCTGCGATCCCTGTCGCGGTCTCGGCGTTCTACCTGCGCCTCATGTCGGGCCTTACGAAGGCGTTCGCCAAGGAGCCAAGCCGTCGCGCCGTGCTTGATGCGAAGGACTCCGGTGCGCTTTGGAAGGCCCTCCAGAAGGCGACTCGCGCGACAGTGAAGTAGTGATACGCATCTTACTAGCCTCGCTGATGCTGTGCGCCGTCCAGACGGCGCACAGGCGCTCGCCCTACGTCGGAGCCCTGTCGATGGACGCGGCGACCGGGCGGGTGCTGTTCGAGGAAAACGCGGACAAGGAGGCGTATCCGGCAAGCGTGACGAAGCTCATGACGCTCCTGCTCGTGCTGGAGGACGTGAAAGCCGGGAAGTACTCGCTGAAAACGCGCGTCACGGCCACGCCCGACGTCTACAAGTGCGAGCCGAGCGCGGTCGGCCTCAAGGTCGGCCAGTCGATGACCGTCGACGACCTTCTGCTCGCGCTGATGGTCAAGAGCGCGAACGACGCGGCCATCGCCCTAGGTGTGCACGCATCCGGCTCGCTGGACACGTTCGTGGAGCGAATGAACAAACGGGCCGCCTCGCTTGGCATGACCCATACGCGCTACTACAACCCCAACGGCCTGCCGCCGAAGAAGCGGAACGAGACGAAGGCCTTCAACGTTACCACCTGCCGTGACCAGGCAAAGCTCGCCCGGCTGCTGGTGAAGATGCCGCAGGTGTTTCGCTATACGTCGGTGAAGGTTGGCACCGTGACGGATGGCGGCGGCAATCCGCTGAAGTTCGTGAACCACAACAACCTGCTGGTCAAGAACAAGCTCAAGGTCATAAACCCCGACGGCACTGAGGCGGTTGACGGGCTCAAGACGGGCTACATCGACGCCGGCGGCTCGTCCATCGTGCTGACTGGCCGCCGCGGAGGGCACAGGGCGATCGTCGTGGTGCTTGGGTCGGCGACTTCCCCGGAGCGGGACGAGAACGCCGGCAGGCTCCTGACAGACGCGCTGGGCGCGCTGTGCTGGTAGACAGCGCCGGTTCAGTTGAACCAGTTCATGATTAGGCGGAAAATGTCCCTGGCCCTTATGGGCCACAGGCGTGACGGCAGGTCGGACTCCAGCGGCCTCTGGATGAAGCTGGGGAGTTCAGGATTGAAGTCGAGGCCCGTCAGCTCCTCGAGCTCCTGTATGGTTATGATGTGCCGTGCGGCCCACGCGCCCCATGGCACGTGCTGCGGGAACAGCACGGCCAGCGCGCGCACGTCCATTCCATCCTGGGCTATTATCACCTGGTAGCAGTACTCCGGCACGTCGATCCGCGTGCCTCCGATCGTCTCCCCGTTCTCTTTCCGCGATATGCAGCCGACGACGACCCATATCTCTCCGTAGCGGGCCGTCCAGAAGTCCGCAATGCGGTGCTCCACGTCGCGCCACACCCCGCGGTTGAGGGCCGGAGTCTGCGGCATGACGTTCGACATGGTGAACGTCTTCCTCTGTGCGTCCTCCCCGTAGCGCGAGGCTATCGCGTGGTTCGGCGCGAGGTGGCCGCGGTCGTAGCCGCTTTTGGCGTAGTCGCCGGGCGACGGCGCCAGCGGCAGGGTCCGGTCCTTCACGAATCCGGGGCGTTTCTCGATGTTGAACTTCGCGTCCTTCGTCACGTGGTATGCGCACCACACCGGATGCCGGAGCCGGTTCGACCAGCCAATCACGAACTCGCCCCTGTCGATGACGGATATGTCGTCCGGGGCGGGTTCTCCGACGCGGACCGGGGCCCCGGCGAAGAGAGTGGACCCGGAAGGGGGCTCGGTGTCGTACTCGTATACTGCGTCGTGCCCCGTCCACCCAAGCGCGTCCGTCAGGTCCGCGAGCGGATTGCCGAACCACAGGAGCGGCGCGGTGACGACCGCGGAGAGCGATGCGCGTTGCTGCTCCAGCCAGCGGCGCGGATGGTGCACGTACCACTCGGCGACCGCGCCCCAGGCCGTCAGCAGGACCACGAGTACGAGGCCGAGCCAGAGCGAAATCCGCCTGGCCCGGCTCCGCCGGCCCTTGTTGCGTCCCTGGCGCGGTCGCTTCTTGCTTCCCATCCCGGACGGCTCCGCTAGAGGTCTCCGTCCCCGAGCTCGATGCGGATGGTGCGCGACTTCATGGCCTCGATGGTCTCGGGGTCCTCGTCGCCGGCCGCATGGCGCACTACGCCGTCGGCGTCGGGGGCAGGTATGCGGATCTTGGCTCCGCACGCCGGGCATTCGGTGTCCAGGCCGACCATGTCCGGCGAAGCCTGTATCTCCGTATGGCAGGAGGTGCAGAGAAAGCTGGTGTACGCCGCCATGGTCAGAGTCCGAGCTTGGTGGCGCTGCGCCACGCGTAGTACTTCTTGAGCGTCAGCTTCTTGGCGGCGGCCTCGTCGCAGAAGATCCAGCAGTCGTTGTGGGCCTGGAGCGCGGACGCCGTGCAGAACTGGGTCATCGGGCCCTCTACGCAGCCCTTGATCGCGTTCTGTTTGTTCTCCCCGAACGCCAGGAGTACGATCTTCTTAGCCTCGCAGATCGTGCCGACGCCCATGGAGAGCGCACGGGTCGGCACTTCCTTTTCCTTGCCCTTGAAGAAGAGCCTGGCATTGTCCTTGATCGTGGAGGGTGTGAGGTAGACGCAGCTGGTGCGGCTCGAGAGCGAGGTTCCGGGCTCGTTGAACGCGATGTGCCCGTCGGATCCGATGCCGAGCACCTGCAGGTCTATGCCGCCGGCGGCCTTGATCTGTTTCTCGTAGGCCGCGCACTCCTTTGCGAGGTCCTTCGCGAGGCCGTTGAGGACATGCGTGTTCTTGAGCTGGATGTCGATCTTCTTGAACAGGTTCTCGTTCATGAAGTAGCGGTAGCTCTGGTCGTGAGTTCCCGCGAGGCCCACGTACTCGTCGAGGTTCCAGCTCTTGACCTGCTTGTAGCTTACCTTCTTCGCCTTGACGGCCTTGGCCATCTCGCTGTACATCAGGACGGGCGTGGAACCTGTCGCCAGGCCGAGCACCGTCTTCGGGTTTTTCTTCACCTGGGCGGTGATCATGTCGGCGGCGAGCTTGGACGCCTCTTCCTTTGTCTTGCAGATTACAACTTCCATTTTTCTTTCCTTTCTTTTGGGGTTGTTAGTCTATGTAGATTGACGGGATGTCCTGCGGAGTGCGCGGTGCGCTCGCCGGCGCCGGCTTCTCCGGCTTGGCGTCCTTCTCCGCAGTCTTTGGCGGCTCGGCGGGCTGCGGGGCCGGGGTCTCCGCGACGACGGGTTCTGTCGTCGCCTCCGGCTGCGGGGCCGGATTGCCCGACGTGGCGCGGTAGAGGGCGCGGATGCCCAGAAACGCGACCCATGCGATCAGTATCGCGACCGCGGCAAGCACGCCGATGCGCCATACCGCCGGCGAAAGCGTCGGCGCGCGCTCCTCCTTGCGGACGGG
>JAFRBA010000284.1 GCA_017405115.1 Kiritimatiellia bacterium | reverse complement strand
AGGCGCGCGCGTCGAAATCATGTCGGGGGCGCCCGCGAAATGCGGGTCGGGCGAACAGGTCGGGCCAAGGACTGCAGTCGCGCCGAAAACCTCGACGGTCCTGTCCGACGGAGAGATCCTTTAAAAAATGGAGATGCGCCCCTTTGTTTAAACGGCCAAGCGCAATAAGCGGAAATATGCTATACTAATATCCATGCGAATCTATCTCGACAACTGCTGCTACAACCGTCCGTTCGATGATCAGAGCCAATTGAAGGTCCTGATCGAGTCGCTTGCCAAGTTGGCCATACAGAAAAAGATGAGAGACGGGGAACTTGAATACGTCTGGTCAACGGTGTTGGATTTTGAGATAGGCAAAAGCAAGTTCTTTGACCGCGCAATGCAGATTCTCGCTTGGGCAGATGGCGCTGCAGTAAAGGTGTATGTGAACGCCGACATTCGTCGTCGTGCAAAGGAATTCGAGAGCGTCGGTGTGAAGCCGATTGATGCGCTTCATGTCGCTTGTGCAGAATCGGCAGGGTGTGATTGGTTTTTCTCGACCGACAACGGGCTAGTCAAGAAAGCAAGGGCGCATACGTCAATGCGCGTGGCTAATCCTGTAGAATTCATAGGAGGAGACTGAAATGGCAATGACAGACAGCGAACTCAAGAGCAAGTGTTTCACAATTCTCTCCGAGCAAGTCGGAAGTGTTGAAATGGAACGGTTCATCATGTTGCTGAACCGCGATACGTTTGACTACACGGAATGGCGTAAGAACAACCTGTTTCAGGGTGAGACGGTAGATTCACTGTGCGACCAGATTGAACGATTTCAGGGTGCGCATGAAGAGACGCGCCTCGCACCTGCAATGGGGTGAATGTGATTTCTCAACCACTGCGGTTGAAGGCTCTGAACATCTTGGGCAAAAGAGTTCCGTGCAAGAGTTCGGAGCATGATCGAAAGCAACAAGCGTCGACGGAATCTGGTCGATGCCCTTGAAGAACTTTAATCCATCAGAAAGGAACAAGACAATGAAGAAAAACGTTGGAGTCAAGAACTGGATGTTTCCTATGCCCGTGCTGATGATTGGCACGTACAACGAGGATGGGACTCCTGATGTGATGAACGCCGCATGGGGCGGGATTACGCTGGAAGACGAGATAACAATCTGCATCGACACATCGCACAAGACCTGGGCGAACATCGCCGCGCGCAAGGCGTTCACCGTCGCCTTCGGCACGGCGGATGCCGTGAAGGCCTGCGACTACCTCGGGATCGTGAGCGGCAACAAGACGCCGGAGAAGGTGGCGAAGAGCGGGCTCACCGTCGCAAAGAGCGAGTTTGTGGACGCGCCAGTCGTCAACGAATTGCCGCTCGTCCTCGAATGCAAGCTCGTCTCCATGAACGAGGAGAACTGCAACGTAGTCGGGAAGATCGTCAACTGTGGCGTCGAGGAGTCTGCACTGACCGACGGTAAGCCGGATGCAGGGAAGATGAAGCCAATCTGCTTCGACCCCTGCCAGCACGTATATCGCCTCATGGGAGAGGTCGTGGATAAGGCTTTCTCATGTGGCAAGGAACTGATGTAAAGGTCATGGCGAACCTGCGCGACATGACAACAAGGCGAGAGTTTGCGGCGGGAACGGCTGCGGTGACGGCAGCGTCGGTCGCGGCTCCGCTTGCATTGCTTGCAAAAGAGAAAGAAAGGAAGGAAAAGATGAAAGTTCTGATGGTAAACGGAAGTCCGCGGCGGAACGGAAACACCGCTCGGGCGCTCAAGGAGGTTGCCGAGGCCCTTGCCAAGGAGGGCGTCGATAGCGAGGTCGTGTGGATTGGCGTGCAGCCGGTGCGCGGATGCATTGCGTGCGGACAATGCCATCAGAAGAGGCTCGGGCGCTGCGTGTTCGACGACGACATTGCGAACCGCATCGTCGAGAAGCTTGCCGATGCGGACGGCATCGTCCTCGGTTCGCCGACGTACTACGGGCAGCCCAACGGCACGCTGCTCGCCGTGTGGCAGCGCATCTGCTACGCGGCAGGCGCGCGCATCCAGGGGAAGCCCGCCGCCTGCATAGCGGTCTGCCGCCGCGGCGGATCGACGGCGGCGTTCCAGGCGATGAACATGCCGTTCGAGATGCTGAACTGCCCGCTCGTGACGTCGCAGTACTGGAACATCGCCTATGGCCGCGCGGAAGGGGAGTGCGGCTCGGACGCCGAGGGCATGCAGACGATGCGGACGATGGCCCGCAACATGGCGTGGCTCCTGAAGAGCCTCAAGGGCAATCCGCCGCCCGCGCGCGAACCGTGGCAGATGACGAGCTTCATACGCTGAGCAGGGGGAAGCTGGCGGCGTAACCTTTCGCCATGCGGCGTGTAGCCTGCCCTACTGAACCGTCTTTATGAGCTGCTGCAGGACGCCGTTGCCGTCGATGGTCGCCGTCAGGACAAGGGTGCAGTCGCGCTTCAGCCCCGGGGCGAGGATGTCGACGTACACGGTATAGACGTCTCCCGACTTCGAGGAGGCGAGCAGCACCCACGAGATGGACGACAGCTTCTTGCCTCCGACGACGCCGGTCACGGTCGCCTTGTCGCCGTTGCCGAGCTTCACGACCAGCTTGTCGCCTTTCTTGAGCCCCAGCTTCGAGTTGTCGCCATGACCTTGTTGGCAGGGCGTTGGTGCAATTTGATATAATAATCCACAAGAAATTTCAATGTGAACACAATAAGTGGCGCAGGTCTTGGAAAGTAAAACCTCAAGGAGACATGAAGATGGAAAGACGGGAGTTCATCGAGTCGATAGGCGCGATTGGCGGGCTGTTCGCGGTCGGCGGAATCGCGGGCGGATGCCGCACTGTGTGCAGCGACGGACCGTTGTTCGCCGCGCAGAAGACGTTTGCGGGCCGTTGTGAGCACGAACGGCTAGCCTTGGCCTACCAGCACGTCAAAATCGGGCTGGAGAAGCCGTTCTCGATACTGCACATCTCCGACACCCACCTCTGCGCTGCGTACGAGAGCGAACTGCCGTACGACAGACGCTGGGCGGACTACCGCAACTCCGTCTTTGGCGGCAGGCAGGAGGAGGCCCTTCGGGATTCCCTCGCTTGGGCGAAGGACAACGTAGACGCCGTGCTGCACACCGGAGACCTCATCGACTTCCAGACGCGTGCCAACTTCGACCTCGTAATGAAATACTTCGGAAGGGCCCCGGACATGTTCGGCTGCCTGGGCAACCACGAGTTCCAGCGGCACAAGGAGGGAGAGCCCATACGGAACACAACCGAATACAACGCGCTTAGCGCGGACGAGCTGCGCAGGGTCTTTCGCTTTGATCCGTCCCTTCAGTCGACCGTTCTGGGCGGCGTAAACTTCGTTGCGCTGCAGCAAGTCTACGGCTTCGTCACGGCGGACCAGGTGGAGCGCTTCCATGCCGAGGCCAAGAAGGGGCTCCCGATAGTGCTCTGCATGCACGCGCCCATCACCACCGAGAACATCTGGAGGGCCGAATGCAAGTTCTGGCCCGGCTGCGGAAAGAAATTCGGCGCCGACACCGTCAAAACCGCGCGTGGCGACTACAAGCGCCAGCTCGAGGACAAGACGACGGCGGACTTCCTGGCCTATCTCAGGAAAGAGCCTCTTCTAAAGGCCATACTTGCGGGACATCTCCACATAACGGTGCAGGACCGCTTTTCGCCGACCGCCATGGAGTACGTCGTCGGACCCAACTACCTGTTCCACGGGCAGGAGATAATCTTCAGCTAGAGGCCTGGCGCTCGGTCTTGGACCGCGTAACCTTTTGCCGCGAGGCGTGTAGACAGGGCAGGAACAGGGAGAAACAAGACAGAAAGGAGAAGACGACATGGCAGTCAATCTCGGAGCTCTTGACGCGTTCCGCAGCGCGGCCAGCTGGACGGATAAGGGCGTAGCCAACATCGTTGGCGATGGCATCATGCAGAACGGCGTATACGGCGGCAGGTTAAGCGCCATCTGGCGCAAGAAACCCGAAAAGATCGAAAACAACGCCGTGCGCACTGCTCTCCTGAAGGCCCTTGGCGATGCGCTCAGCCTTGCCGAGTCCACGAACTTCGACGGAGAGCATTTCACCTCGGAGTTCATGGACAAGCTCCAGCGGCTGATCGGCGATGACTTCAAGCGCGACGACTTCGGAATCGACAAAAACGGCTTCGTAAACTCGGGCCGCCCCCTGACAGCCCGCCGCATAACGGCCATTTTGGCCCGCGTGCAGACGATAGCCGACGGACCGCAGGCGAGCTCCGGCGTGGGCAAGCCCAGCGCGGCGGACGTCCCCGGCGCCCGGTTGCTGAAGCCAATCGACCCGCCGACCCGCCCCGACGCCCTGCCGCAGACGCAGGAAGCGCGCAAGACCTTCCTCAAGGCAATGCTGCCGATCTACCACGCGCACGAAAAGTCGTTCGACTACGGCTACAACTACCACGGCCGCTGCCATGCCACGCGTTCGTTCGTCTTCTCATTGGCGATGGCCAACATCCTCAGGGAGAAGGGGGTTGCGGTAGACCTCAACGCCGTCGCCCTGGGGACCGCCGGCCATGACACCGGACGGGACAGCAACGGAGCCGACTCTTTCGAGTCGGAGTCGCGTTCCGCCGACAATGTCATCGCCAAGGTCGACGAGCTCTACCCAGACGCGGCAGGCAATGCCTGGAAGACGGGCATCAAGTCCAACATCACCACCCGGACTCGCGACCAGACGACGATCGAAGGCTATGTCTTCAAGTCGGCCGATTCTGTCGAAATTGTTCGGTTAGGCGACCTAGACGATAAGTTTTTCCCGTTCCTGCGCGAACCGATCAGGACCGAAGACGGCACTGTCGTAATGCCGGACAACCGGCTGCGCGAGGCTCTTAAGCAGGAGGCCCTCAAGCTTGCCATGGCCACCTCGCCGCGCGCGCGGATCTCCAGGGAAATCAACGAGCTGGGGATGAGGATGGCCCTGGCCACCAACGATGAGGAGCGGTTCCGTTGCCGCGACCAGATAGAGCAGAAGGGCGATGAGGCCACTAGTCTCGAAAGGGAGCAGACGGACACGCTGACAGACGACGAGATCGTCGATCTGGTCGAAAACACCATCCGCAGCCGTCCGCAGGACTTCCCGCTCCTCACGAAATACTACCTTAACGCCGAATAAGACCCGTTGAAAAGCGTCACACAAGGGAAGGAAAATATGGTATAATACTATCCAACATACCCTGATAGTCCAACATACCCTGATAGGGCAATGTACAAGAACCAAGTAGAAACAACGCAGAAGATGAAGATTGTGAAAATATGGGGGCTGGTTCTGGCCTTGGCAGCCGGAGGGCTGGCGTCGGTGATTCCCGCCGACGCCAAGGCTGCCGCGCCCCGCGACGATTCTTCGTGTCGTATGAGCCGCAGGAGTGCATCCGGCAGGATCGCAGTCCGTGCTGGTCGCAAGCGCTTTCCCGCGAATGCTGAAGTTTCGCTCTCGCGTACGCGCGCGAACAATGTAATGGGCAGAATCAAAAACGGCCTGAAGAAGCGTCGCGGTCATCACGAGGGGCGCGGCAAGTGCGACCCGAGTGTACTTGCGATGTACGACATCTCGATCCGCGCAGGCGGCAGGAAGTGGCAGCCGGACGCAGGGGATCCCGTGCGCGTGACGGTGGATCTCGAAGAGCCGGTGACCGTGACCTCGTCTGCCCTCGGCGTGGCCCACCTTGCCGACGACGGCACTGTTGAGGAGCTTGCGTCCGGCAAGTACGGCTTCACCTACAACGCGGACAAGACGGTGGTCACCTCGTTCTGGTTCGACGCGACCGGCTTCTCGGTGTACGCCATTACCGAGGGCGAGACCCACAAGACCGACAGCGTCCCAGCGCGCCGTCTCTACGACTTCTACAGCCTCGACTTCGACACCACGTCCGATACGTACAACACCTACATTCCGCGCTACTTCAGGACGCAGGAAGGCAACTACACCTTCCGGCAGATCGTCACGAACAACCAGTATCTCGTCCGCCCCGAGGCGCTTCCGTCGCCGCTCGGGCGAACGTTCATGGGCTGGTACCTCTACTCCACGAACAACGCGAACAAGACCGTGGACGGCATCGCGTACGATGCGGACGGCTACGCCACGACGCCGTTCGACTTCGAGGATCCCGTCGTGTTCAAAGACGGCGAGACGGGCGAAACCGAGTACATACTGCGCTCGCAGTTCGACCGCGTCGGCTACGTGATCTTCCACGAGCAGCCCGTCGGCGACGACTGGCCGATCACCGCCGTGAGACGCGGCATAATGGAGGAGGTCGAGACCGGCGTGATGGAGGCCTCCGTGAAGATCGACGACATCAAGGTGACTTACGACGATACGGCGGAGCGCAAGGACGACGAGCAGCAGGGCAACACCGCGCCGCGCATGATATTCCGCGGCTGGTCGGACGTGAAGGTGTATCCCGGCTCCGAGACGAACGTGAACGGCGGCGCGATCGTGCTGCAGCCGTCGCCGTACGTCTTCCGCCGCACGAAGGACACGACGGCGACGCCGCGTCACCTCTTCCCGGTGTTCGTGAACATCAACTGGCTTTCGTTCTCGGCCGCCGAGACTGGGCAGGGCGCCACCTACATCCCGCCGCGCTTCTACTACGCCGACGAAGGCACCAACCGATTCCCAGTGCCGCTCAGGACGGGCTATGCGTTCGCCGGCTGGTACACGGCGGCGGAGGGCGGCGTGCGCGTGTCCGACGCGAACGGCGTGCTGAACACGTCCGCCGCGCTCCCGGCAGACTGGGGCGGCCACATCGAAAGCGGCAGGCTGATGCTCTCCGAAAGCACCGTCCTCTACGGCCACTGGACGCCGGTGGAAACCAAATATGTGGTGGCCATCCTCCAGCAGAGCGTCGAAGACGATGCCGGCGCTCCCGACAGGCTCAAGACGTACGCGTTCTACACGAACTTCGTAATATCCGCGTACGTGGGTGACACGGCGACGGTTGCGAATTCGCACAAGCAGATGGCCTCGGCCGCGGCGACGAGGGACGATTTCACCGGCTTCTGGTACCGCGACTGCGACCCCGATACGACAGTGCGCGCCGACGGCTCCACCGTCCTCTACGTCTACTACGACCGCTACAAGGTGGTGTACACGTTCAACTCCTCCGACAGTTCCGCATCGCAGAACATCTACATCGAATCGCTCGACGACATCTACACCTACACCGCCGCGACGAACGATTTCTACACCTACACCGCCACGGCGGCGAGCTACTACACCTATACCAGGACGACCGATCCGTCGGACGGTACGTATCTGTATTCGACAAGTGGCTATACGAGCAACAGCAATGGCAGAAGCTCTCCGAATAGTGCCGCCACGTCCGGCACGGAATATTATGGCTATGTGGACGGACAGTACGTACGTGTTTATTCTGTCAAGTCCGGAAGCAATTATTACTGGAGTACACGATCGGGAAGCACCTCGTCGTCGTATTTGTACAAGAACGGAACCATCTACACCCGTTCCGCGACACCCGTGACCCTGTACGGCGTGTCCAACGGCGTCTATTTCGAGCTATCGTACGCGAGCGGGACGTGGAAGAACAAAGAGACGGGCGCGACGTACACCGGCAACCGCTACACGCGCGCCGTCAACACCGGCCTCGGCACGTTGTACGGCAAATCGAACAATGATTATTTCCCGCTCGCCTACGATGCCGGAAGCGACGAGTGGCAGAATGCCACGAACAACGCCGCATACGCGGGCACGCGCTACACGCGCGCCGAGACGAACCCCGGCGCGACGTACTACGGCGTCAAGGGCGATGTCGATCCCCGCGACACGACGCCGCTCGTCGTGACGTACGAGGATGGCATCTGGTGCACGAACGGGGCGAAGTACGCCGGTGTGCGCTACACGCGCACGGTCAACGACCTCGGCGTGCTGTACGGGGCTTCGGACGGCGTGAATCCGTACAATGGAGTGGCCAGGATCTACTTCGTGAACGACGCCTGGCGCACCAGCAACAGCGCCAGCGGAACCGTCTACACGGGCAAGAGGTACTACATCGCGACGCGCGACCTCGGCTCGTGGAAGCCCATGACCAGCCTTGATTATCCCTCCATGACAGGGCTTTACGGACAGCGCCTGACCGACTGTGGCTACTCCTGGCCAGTTGCGTACGCCTGGCTGCAGAGCTACAGCGGAAGTTCGGCGAGCGGCACGGTGATGACATATCTCGACGCCTTCAACGAGATAGCTTCTACGCGGTCGTCCACCGATTCGTCCACGCACACCATCTTCACGCCGTTCTTCTACAGCGGCAACAACGGCACGGGCAGAATCTACCACGTGCTGCAGGGGCTCGACGGCAAGTACAGCGAGGCGAACGCAGTCGAGACGAAAGTTTCGGGAACCGGCACGTTCAACGTCACGGACAAGTTCGCGGGCTTCACCGCCTACGCCTATTCGCTCGGCAGTTTCACGTCCAATCCGGTCAACCTCGTGAGCGACGGCGGCTCGGTGGCCCGAAACTCCCAGACGCTCTACATCTACCACAAGCGCAGGACGTTCACGCTCAGCTTCCGCGACTCCTACAACGACAACGTGTACCGCGAGTACCAGGTGTACTACGGCGCGCCGATTTCGCAGTACGTGCCGTCAGAAAGCCCGACGCCGACGGAGCCTACCATGCAGGCCGGCTATTCGTTCACCAAGTGGTTCTACGACCGCGACGCCTCGACGCCCGTGCGATTCACGACGATGCCGCTGGCCAACCTCTACGCCTACGCCGGGTGGGAGACGCAGTGGTTCCTGATCGAGATCGACCCCAACGGCGGCGAGCTGATGCGGGCGGAGCCGGGGTCTGCGGCCAACCAGTCCACCTGGTTCTGGGAGCCGTACAACGGCGACCCGATTGTGGAGTACACCACCGTCACGCGCCCATTCGAGGAGTCCGCCACCGAAGGCACGTACTTCTACGCCAAGCAGGATCGCGACTACTACGGCCTTTCGGACGAGTGGAGCTCCGCCGAGGACAACATCAAGGATCGCGGCGCGTACTACACCACCGACCAGATGGATCCGGCGAAGGTTGACGACCGCCGCTACCGTCCGGCGCAGAACGTCTACCGCTACGGCGGATGGTACGAGGTGATGCCCGACGGCTCCGAGCAGCTGTACGCGTTCGGCCAGCCGGTTCAGCGCAACACTCTTCTGAGGCTCCACTGGAAGCACCTCGGAACGTACCGCCTGCACTACGAGGCCGGCCGCGGCCAGATCAGCATGGGCGACGAGAACGAGACGATCCTCGAATCGCTCGACACGAGCGTTTACGCCGACAGCTCCGAGATTCTGGTGACGCGCACCGCCGTGCCGCCGGACGGCTATTCGTTCGCCGGCTGGCGCATCCGCTACGGAGACGCCACTGTGTACCATCCGGGCCAGACGTTCCTGTTCAACTCGGCCTACACGCGCGGCGTCTACGATTCGGCTGCCGGCAGGACAGTGAACCAGCTCACTCTTGACGCCGTCTACACGCAGGTGAGGACGGTCGCACTCACCACCGACGCGAACGGCGGCACGATCGACGGTTCCGTCGCCACCACGCTGCCGCTCGCCTACCCGAACGCGCCGACGCTCATCACGAACATAACCGAGACGACGCGCACCGTCTCCGGCATGAGGAACAACGCCTACGGCCACCTGAGCGACGGCAAGGGCTACGAGAACGTGCTCGACGGCGTATCCCTGCCGTTCCTTGGCTGGAACACCGCGCCCGACGGCTCCGGCACGCACTTCGCCCCCGGCCAGTACGTGGGTGTGGATACTCTGGGCACGCCGGACGAGAACGGACGCAATGTCCTCTACGCTGAATGGGGAGTGATGGTCTATTTCGACAAGAACAACGTGCAGGCGGACTGGAACGACGCCGCCTGGCCGACCAACTTCTCGTTCGATGCCGAGAAGGGCATGTACTGCCAGACGAACAAACTCAACGCCTGCGCGGAAAACCCCGGCGTGGCCCTCGTCTCGAGCAACGAGAACGAGATGTTCCGCTACTGGGGCGTGAAGCGCTACTCCGGCGCAGACCTAGAAAGGTACGACTTCTCGCAGCCAATCACAAACGCCAGTCTCACGCTCTACGCCGTGTGGTCGAACCGCATCGAGGTGCAGGTACACGCGGTGGACGCCAGCGCGCGCACGCCGGTCGGAAAGGACGCCGAATGGCTCACGGACCACGCCATCCTGATGAACGTCGATACGGTCGAGTCCTTCGAGACGTCTCCGACAGCATACGCGGGCAACGTGCCGGAAGGCTACGCCTACGCCTTCACCTGCCTCGGCGACGGCAACAGCGGCCACGCGGGCGTATCCGCAGAGATGGCTGTCACGAACATCTACTACAACCTCGAGGCCGAGCACGTGTACGTGACGTTGGCGAACGGCGAGTCCGTTCCAATGCCCGACGACAAGGAGATATACGTTGTCTATTACCAGAGCCCGAAGACGGTTGACATCGGCTACAAGGTGATGGAGATGGATGGCAGCCTGCGAAACGCATCGGTGAGAAACACCGCGCCGACGGCCGCCACGGTCGGCGAAGACGCGGTCATCTACGACATGACGGCCCACCTTGCGACACCTCGCGGCTACCTCTCCGGCGAGAGCCACGACAAGTACGCATATGCGATCGGCGTGCCGGACGCATCCGGCGTTCTGCAGCTTCACTTCATAACTTGGACGAGCGGCAGCGACACCTCGCGTCCGGCGCTGAAGGTGCGGAATTCCTGGCGCGGCTATCAGTATTCCATCGACGGCGGAACGACGTGGATTGACTACGGATACCTTGCGCAGTTCTACGTGCTGTACTTCGACTACGAGCCGGTCGTCGTGACGTTGAACGAGCGGACGCTCGGCACGGCGGCGGACATGGCGGAGCAGTTTGTGTATTCAGTGATTGTCGAGCAGACTCTCGTCACCAACACCACGCCGAACCAGATGCGGACGCGCACCTACAGCAACGGCATCTTCGGATGGGGCGCAGGCTGGGGTGATTGGAACACGTCAACCCTCAGAAACCAGACTACCGTAACGGCATCCAGCACAGTCCGACTTCTCGACGAGACTTGCGAACTGGCGAACGGGCAGAAGGAGTCGTTCACCGTGTTCAGCGACGACGACGGCTACACCACCGACTGGATGCCGGCGGTGAGCAGCACGCACGTCTCGGGCGTCAATACGCAATACCAGACGAACTACACCGTGACCGTGAACATTTCGCAGACCATACGCATCGTCCAGACGGCAAAGGATGGATTCTCGACGGTGAACGACGGCGCGGGCGGCGACGGCAAACTCGTTTACACCTACACGAAGACTGGCGACGACCACGAGGCCGACCAGAACGTGACGTTCACGAACACGCACATCGCGGAGCCGGTGGAGCTGCACGTGGCTGCGGGACTTAACGGCGTTCTTTCGAGCCGCGACGGCGATCTGCGCTCGGGCGACGCGGCGGCCTATCTGCTTTCGGTCACGAACGGCGCGGCCAACGCGGTTGCGTTCGGCGCGGATGCGCCGGCGGGGCTTTTCGCCGGCGATGCGGCGCGCTACCGCTTCATGGGTCTCTTCTACGGCAAGACGAACGAGAACGGGGTGGTCGTGCAGCTCGGCACTAATGCTGTCACGTCCGTCGCGTTCGCTCCTGCGGGAGACGAAGGGTACTTCGGACTCTACCTGAACGGCGACACTGCGATTTCCGCCGACGAGTGGGCCATCTTCGCCGTGTACGCCGAGATTCCGCGCCTCTACTACATGAAGGAGGGGGCTAACGGCACGCTCTCCGCCATAGACCCGATCACGTACAACGGGTCGGCGGTTGTCGTGGGCGGCGTTCCGCTTGCGCAGGGCGAGGACATCGACGTGGATGCCGATAGCGTCCTCACGATCTCCACGACAGGCGCCGGCAACCACATCGTGCCGTCGCTCCTCGACGGGATGCGCGAAGGGCGGCCGATGAGCCGTTCCGCGTTCGCGGCGGGTCCTGCGGGCGCGACGGCGGAAAGCGGCATGGACGGCCTCACCTCCGGCGCGGCGATCAGCATCAGGTTCGATGATTTCGTGCTCAAGTGGAGCTTCGACGGCGAGACCTGGAACGCATTCAGCGGCTCGCCTGCGATCTATTCGATCTACAAGGAGCCGGGCTTCGACCTTGCGATCGCGCAGAACGTGCTCGCGGCGGAGGCGGACCGGTCGGTTCCGTTCACGGTCACCATCACCTCGGAGAATCTTGCCGACGGCGAGGAATACCCCGTGAGCGGATACACGGCCGACACCATCGCGCCTGTCGACGGCGCGTTCACGTTCACCGTCACGAACGGCAGCCGCATCACCATCCACACCCTGCCTGACAACGACCTTCCGTACACGGTCGTCGAGGCGCCGGTCGCCGGGTATGTGTCCACCAACCTCCTCGTCAGCGGCTACGCGCCGCTCTCGCCGGTCGCGAACGGCGCCGTGACCATGCTCACCGAGAACAAGACGGTCGAGTTCACGCAGGCGAAGATCTACACGGTTTCGTTCGTGGACGAGGACGGTGCGACGGTGCTTCTGGCCCCGGCGGAGTACGCCTACGGCACGAAGTCGTTCGAGTTCGCAGCTCCCGCCACGCCCTTGAAGGTGATGGACGCGGCGAACATCTACCGCTTCACCGGCTGGTCGCCCGCGCTGGAGGACGTCGGCAGCAACACCGTCTACACGGCGGCGTACCGGACGATAAAGATTCCTCACGCCACGCAGCGCGCGGCGGAGACCAACATCACCGTCTCGTTGAGCCGGGAGGAGGCGCAGGCGAAGGAAGAGGCTCTCATTGCCGCGCTGTCCGCCGCCGGAATCGACATTCTCGCTCCGGGCTATGACGAGTCGGCTGCGAACGAAACGCTGAACGCCCGCGATCCGAACGGTCTGCGCCGCTGGGAGAATCTCGTCACCGGCACCGGCACGAACCAGCTTCTGCTGAGCACGGCTGCGGCGGCCAGCGCGTCCCAGACGACGATGGGCCTTGCCTACGAACCGTCCGGCGCGGTGGACTTCGGCTATACCGTCCGCTACGAGCTGCGCAAGTGGACCGGCGGCGGGTGGAAACGTTCCGACGACGTCGCGCAGATGGCGTCCCCGGCGTTCAGCCTTGCCCTGCTGAACGGGGCGGGCGATCCGACCGGCTACTACCGCGTCTTCACGCTGATCGTTCCAGACTCCGACCTTTCCATCACGAACGAGATACCTTCAACCAACACTGTCGGGCTGCTCAGGATAAACAGCACGGCGAAGCACACGATGGCGGCGGTGCCGTTCCTGGATCTGCCGAAGGATCCCGCGCTCAACGAGCCGATCAAGGTGGTGGACTACGTCGGCAACGGCTTCGTGAAGGACGGCGACGTCATCCGTCTGCGCGAAGACGGCATATTCAAGGTCTGGGCGATGGAGGGCGGCAAGTTCGAGCCGTTCACGTCGGTGAAGGCCAACGGCATATCGGTGGAGGTCGCCGGAGCGGCGGAGGCGGAGCTCGTTCCCGGCCGCGCGGTCTGGGTGACGCGCGCCGACCACAGCAAGCCGTTTACGATCGTCGGCCAGTTCACCGGCAGGCCCGTTACGAACGAGGTCGCCGGCGCCACGACCGACGAGAGCGGCAAGACCGTCGTCGGCGCGACGATGATCGCCAACCCGTGTCTCAGCGCACTTGCCATCAACGACATCGCATGGGGCAATAACCCGGCCGACGGCGACACGATTGAGATTCCGCCAACGGTCACAGGCACGCTTTCCACCAGACTCAAATGGTATCCGAAGCTGGGGTGCTGGGGAGGCATGAAGCCGACCTTGACGCGCAATCCCACGACTGGCAGGTATGAAGCGTCAATACCCACGAATTTCGAGATCCCGGCCGGAATGGGCTTCTGGTACTACCGCGCCAGTGAGTCTGGGTTCTCCGTTATTGTCAAGCCCGAGGAGAATCTCGATTGATGGCGGCAGGCGGAAAACAACTTTTCGCCCGGCTGCTGTTCTGCTTCGCGGCGATTTTCCTCGCGTGTACAGTCCGCGCGGAAGATGACGGTCTGCGTGTGCTCTGGTGGCAGGTCGGAGATGTGACCGACCTTACGTCGCCGCTGAGCGACGTGGCCGTCGAGCGCGTCAACAACGGCGGAATGACGACGGCGGCGGATCTTGGCGTCACCCATGCGCGAATACTCGAGGTGTCTACGGGAAACACTGTTTTACTGCTAGATCCGGATACTGCGGATACTTACTCGCTGGTGGCTATGGACGTGCCGATGACATGGCTTGCCGACGTCTCGGCATATGCAAGCGGTTCGCCGGAATACGCTTTTATCATCGAGCTCGGCAACTGGGATGGCTCGAACTGGTCGACGCTCGCGTTGTCCGAGACGGTCTCCTATGCCGATCTTGCCGCAAACAGCCATATAGATGGTGTAAGCGGCGTAGATCCGAATCAAATTACGCCGTGGAATCCGACGTCGTACGTCGTGCCGGAGCCGAGTTCGGGGTTGCTGGTTCTTGTTGGCGCGGCACTTCTTGTGCTGAGGCGCAGAAAAAGAAGGGCGCATGGGTGAGTTCAAGTTCAGAATCTCCCTCGGACGCCGCACCTGCGCGCTGCTTCTCGGCATCTGCGTAGCGCTTTTCGCCTGGCTTAGCGGCAACAGCAGCGTATTTCCCCCTGAGCTCTGGGACGAAATCTCGATTGCCGCGGGGATTCGCCCGCCCGTCGGCCCTACGCCCGGCTTCTGGCGATTTGCGGTTTCGCGGCTTATTGCATACGCGGGTCTTGAAAGGACCATATTCGTCCTTCGTGTCCTTGGGCCGGTTTCGCTCGGGCTGTTGGCGTCGTTCATGTACTTGTTCCTCAGCGAGATGCTGCCGCTTTCGCTCAGGCAGCGCATGATGAAATGGGGCTGGAGCCGCAGGGTCGTGCAGTTGGTGCTGATACAGGGAGCGCTCTGCTTCGTGCTGTCCGACCCGGTATGGAGGCTCGGGCGCGTATTCGCGCCGGACATGCTGCTGTTGCTCGTCGGCGTGCTGCTGCTGGACGTCTTCTGCTGGGCGATGCGCGGCGGAAAGCCGTTCCTTGCGATTCTAATGTCCGGGATCGCCGGGCTTTTCGCGGCGGACACCGTTTTCGCATTCGTCCTTCTGCCTACGTTCTCCGCGTTCGTGTCCAGGCGGCTTAATTCTCCCGGCGTGAAGATGAACGACGCGCTGAGCAACCCGCTCCTGCGCTATCTCACGTTCCGCAGGATGTTCGTGATGTTTTCCCTCATGTGGATCGTCGGGGTCTGGCTGAACACGCAGTACTTCTGGGCGAACGGAGGCCTTGCCGCGCAGGGGTGGACGCAGTTCACCTACTTCCTGCACTACCTCTTCGGCTATTTGCAGGAGATAGGCGCCGCCGCGCGCCCGCTCGGCTGGGTGTTCATCACGATCGCCGCCGTCGCGCCGCTGGTCATCGCGATCGCGTTCGTGGGGGTGGCGACGGACGACGACAAGCTGCTCTCGTACCTGGTGGGCCTCGTGTTCCTCGCAATCGGGCTCTTCGCCTTCACGCAGTCCACGGGGTGGACCTCCGCCTGGTTCTGGCACTGGATCGACACGCCGGAGCAGGTGCCTTCGCAGTTCCTGCTCTGCTTCTGCATGTTCATGACGTCCGTCGTGGTCACGATGTCGCTTTGCGTGGTCGGCGTTGAGTTCTACTTCCGCAGCGACAGCAGGGTCGCGGAGGTGCATTTCGAGGACGCCGTGGAATCGGCCAAGAACTGGGCCCGCGTCGTGGCGTCGCTCAGGAAGATTGGGCGAGTGGTGCGCGCGGGCCTCGTATACGAGCCCCTGATAGTGCTGGTCCTCCTGGTGGTCCCGAGGTTCTCCACCGCCGAGCGCGAGATGTCTGCGCTCGTGAACGACAGCATCTGGCAGACGGCCGAGGAGTGCGGAAGCGCCAGACTCATATTCACGGACGGCATGCTGGATTCCGCGCTGGAGGTCGCCGCGAAGCGCCAGGGGCGGGACCTGAAGGCCCTCTCCATGCTTGCCGGGACGACGCCGTACGAGAAGTACGTCCGCACGCGCGGCGAGACCGACGAGGAGGACGAGGAGATGCTGGAGGCCGGCGCGGCGAACACGCTGCGCACATGGGTGAAGGAGGGCGACGCCCGCGCGTCGGACATTGCCGTGCAGGTGGGCCTTGAGCTGTGGCGGCGCAACGGGCTGAAGGTGCCGGAGTACGGCGGGCTGGTCGCGCGGACGGCAGGGTTCCCGGAAGGCGAGCGCGGCAAGTGGGCATCGTCGGCGCACAGGCTCGCAG
The DNA here is from genome assembly GCA_017405115.1 of Kiritimatiellia bacterium. The sequence goes on along the minus strand of JAFRBA010000284.1, from coordinate 8,918 downwards.
GGCGCGCCCTGGCGCTTCACCGGGAGAAAGCCGTCGACGACGTGCCAAACGCACGCCTCAAGGACATGCTATCCGTCATCGAGTGGCGGCTTTCCAGGATGTGCCAGATGCGGGCGGACGCAGAGGACAGCGCAGGAAATGCGGACGATGCCCTGCACGAAACGGAGCTGGCCGAGGCCCTGGACAACGTCAACGTGGCGTGGAAGCGCGTCCGCGAGCGGATGGAATGGACGGAGGTCATGTACGACACACGCTTTACTCCGCGCGAGGGAATGAGGCACTGGCTCGAGAAGGGCGACTTCCGCATGGCGCGGATGTACGCGCGGCGGATCCTGGACGCGAAGCCGATGGACTCCAGCGCGAACTTCGCGGTCGGAATGAGCTACTTCGTGGAGGAAAAGTACAACCGGGCCGAGGCCTACCTGAAGCGCAGTCTTGAGAGCCGGCCGGACGAACCCGCCGCGCTCAACAACCTCGCGGTCGTTCAGGCGAAGCTCGGCAGGCTGGAGGAGGCCGAGACGAACGCGCTCAAGGCCCTCAAGCGCCTGCCGGACTCGACGGAGATCAACAGCACACTCAGGGCCATACGCAAGAGGCTTGGCGTTCCGGCGGAGGCGCCGGAGATCCAGATTGGCAAAAATGAAAAGGAAGGAGCGGACGAATGAAGAAGCTGATATGCGCAATGCTCGTCGCCGCGGCGTCTGCCGCGTTCGCCGACGGAGACGACAACATCGCCGTGCTGGTCTCGACGACCGGGCCGGACTGCTACCAGAACGGGGCGACCGTCCTGGACGGCGAGTGCTATGCGCTTGTGTGGTCCAGGGACGGCGTGTTCGAGGGCTTCACCGCGGACGGCGCGCCGATAGACACGAACGACTGCGTCGTGAACGTAGGCGCCGTCGCGAGGGGCGGGCGCTGCAGGGCGGCGTTCGAGGTCTCAGCGTCGCTGGCCGACAAGCTCGCCGGCGGCGTGTACGCGGTGTACGTCCTGGACACGCGCGTTGACGAGGGGGGCGTCGTGGCTCCGCGCGGGCTCGTCAATGGCAAGCTTGCCGTGCTGAACGGCTATGGCGAGGTGGCGGAGGGCGTGACCGTGGCCGTCCGCTCCGGCGTAGCCGTCGCGAACGAGACGCAGACTAGGGGCGGTGTGCGCAGCGGAAAGCGAGTTCGCACCGCCGCCGGCCCGGCGCCGGACGTCCAGCAGCCAAGGGTCACGCGGATAGTTCCCGGGGACGACTGCATGGTGCTTTATGTCGAGAACCTGAAGGGGTACATGCGCGTGAAGTCAGGCAAGGACCTCTCGCTTTCCGACGGCGTTACGCCGGCGGTGCAGACCGACGGCTCCGCCGAGGCCGTGCGGATCGTCGTCCCGAAGGACGGCGACTCCGGCTTCTACAAGGTCATTCGCAATTGAACTTGTGGGAATCTGCTCGACTGCAATAGCCGCATCTCTCATTTCGCCGTTCTTCGTCGAAGTCGCGCCGGAGGTTCGTTCGTCGTACGTCTCTATCGGCAAGCTGATGGAGGACCGTCCGATGCAGATCACGAGCATCCGCGTTGGATACGATGCGGACGCGTTCGGGCGCTTTGGCATACGCAACTGGGACGTCAGCTCGCTCACTGACCGCCGGCACGACGTGCACCGGCATGCGCTGTACCATACCGAGTTCGGCCCGACGTGGCAGTACGACCTCGAGCTGTTCGAGAACTGGACCGTCAAGTCCGACCTTACGCGCTCGTGGACCCTTTACCGCGGGTTCAAAAGCGACCATGCGTCGTCGAACAAGACGTATTCGTGGTGGCAGCTCGAGCAGGAGCTGGCGAACCCGTACGTCGTGCCGTTCTACCGCCTGCGCAGGTGCTTTCGCGGCAGCGACTACGTCTACTTCAAGGCGGGTGTCCGCAAGAGGCTGACGTTCCTCGAGGACTTCTACATTACGCCGAGCGTGTATGCGGAGGGCGGGAACAGCCGCAACTACAAGCGCGTGGCCGGCACGCGTCCGGACGGCGAGCGGTGGCATAGCGGCGTGTCGTCCGTCACGTTCCGGCTGGAGCTGGGGTGGGTGTTCGCAGAGCAGATGTCCGCGTTCGTGTTCGCGGAGCAGTACGAGGTCGTGGGGCAGGATACGCGCAGCGCGATCGAGTCGAGTTCGAACCGCTGCGCGCACAAGGACTGGACGCTCTGCGGCGTAGGCTGCCGCATACGCTTCTGACGCATGGGCTTCATCAATCCAGCCCCGATCGGCGTGTTTCTTAAAGCGCTGGCCTTGGCGTTTCCGCATCCGCGCCCTGTTGACAGGGGAGGCCTCCGAATGGTAAAATGTACATCTTGTGAAAACGGGATCGTAGCTCAACTGGACAGAGGGTTTTGGATATTTGAATTGAGCGACGAAATTAGGGCGGAGGGTTGATTTTCGCGGATTATCTGTGTTATACTTTGTGTAAACAATTACACAAAGTGCCGTCTGGTGCCGCGAATGTAGGGTAAATTACACAAAGTTTACACAAAGTTCGCGGCGGTTTGCGGCAGAAAAAAGGGTCGAAAAATGAAGTCTGCGAAGATCAAGTCCGTGATGCCGGGCGTCACGGTCAGAGTCGGCAAGCGAGGCAGGAGCGTCCGCTTCGCCTGCATGGTGAATGGCGTTCGCCATACGAAGACGTGCGAGCTGCCGGTTGATTTGCTGGTTGCCGATAACGGCTCGCCTACCCGTGAGCTGAAAAGCGAGTACGGACGCTGGGTGAATGAATGCACCGTAAAGAGCGGGAAGACTGGACGCGTCGGTCTGAGAGTCCCGACGATCAAGGAGCTGATTGACGCCTATAGGGATATCGCATGGAAGCGTCAGGCGGATCCTCGCTTCAAGAAGGCCGATCGGACGATCGAGACTGCGATCAAGAATTTCAACTACTGTCTTCATGCCAGCGGGCTCAGGGACACCAGGCCGTATACCGACCTCGTGAACTACGACATGGTAAGACGAATTGCCGACTATTTCGTGAGGAGCAAGGACGACGGCGGAAGCGGTCTGTCGGCGCTGTCGGCCTGGACGTACATCTCGAGTCTGCAAAGCGTGACGGCGAAGTGGACGCTTGTGGAATATCGCTACAAGGGTTTTCTGGTTGAGTCGCAGACGCTGCCTAAGCAGTCGCTGTTCGGGATATCGGCCGATCCAAAGCAGTACGAGGAGCTGCCGCGCAAGGTCGTCGCGCAGATATGGGAGTGGTATCAAAGGATTACGCCGGACGGAGCCGGCGAATCAGGACGAGAAATGTGCGACGTGGAGCGGAGCCAGGCGTTCTATGCGACGTGTATGCTGGAGCTTGCGATGAGGCCGAAGGATATCGGTGAGCTGACGGTGGAGAACTTTCCAATTGCGCCGAATGGGCATCATAGGCTGGTGTACCGTCCGACGAAGACGCGGGAGTCGAGCAACAGGCGTGTGGACATCGAGATACCTGATGCGCTGTACGAGAAGCTGCGGACACTGAAGCCGGAGGGGTTTGGGGAAGAGTGTAAAGTGGAAAACGGAGAGTGTAGAGTGTTTGTTCCGCATTTGCGGGGGACGGAGGACGCGGTTAACGAGTCGCTGAGGGCGGCAGTGCCGTGGCTGAAGGAAAAGCAGAAGGCGAGCTATGAGCTGCGCAAGCTCTGCATACACACGATACTGGTTACTCCGGTGGAGCAGGGCGGCGGAGTCGACCAGGCTGTGAGGCTTTCGGGTGACCGGCGCGACACGATTGAGAAATACTACTGCGATCCCTACAAGTCGCATGTGGCGCTGCCGGAGGCGCCGCTGAAGGCGTTTTTGGGAAAGTAGGTTTGAGAGTGTAGAGCAGAGGGGAGTGTCGCCTTCATTCTACACTCTACACTTTACACTCGCTATAGGGTAACGTTACCCGTAAAATGACGCGGCGAGGGGCGATTTAGGTCGCTCCTCGCTTGTTTTGTAGTATAATTCCGCCGAAAACACCCGGCGTTGGCACGTCGGGCACACAACAGAAAGGAGCTAGACGATGGCACTGACGGATTTCGAACGGCGAATTCGCCGCGACGAGGGGAACATTCGGCGCGAGAGGCGGTTTGCCGACTACCAGGAAGGGTTGCAGGGTCAGCTTGACCGGCAGGGGGCGGCGAGAATGTCGGCGCGAGAGAGACGGCTGGCGGAGAATGCGCAGATTGCGAGGGGCGATCCTGGGCGGTTCTCGTCGTTTGAGCGCAATGCGCTTCTTGGGATGCAGCATACGAAGAGCGGCGACATCGCGCTTCAGGACAGGCGGGAGAGGCGGGGATTGCAGGACTTCGAGATGGCGAGGCTGCGTCAGCAGGGCGAGAACGACTTTCGGGTTGCCGAACAGAAGCGCTTCGGGATGGCGGAGCAGGGCGTGAAGGCGGCGGGATGGGGATTCAAGGGCGAAGAGGTAAAAGCCGAAGCAGGGCTCAAGCAGGCCGAGATCGACGCGGCGACGAAGCGTTATGGATTCGACAAGGATTTGGAAGCGAAAAAGTATGGAGCCGACAGAGCGGCCGATGGAACCAAGGCGCAGCACGGATACTTCGACGAGAAGGGCGTATACCACCCCGGCGGCAACGTTGCGGCAGAGAAGGAGCATGGCGAGACTGCTGTTAAGGTCGAGAAGATTCGTGGCAAGGCTACGGTCGGCGCGGCGGCGGCCCAGGCCGAGGCGCAGAGGCTGCGCGAACAGGAGCGGCAGAACGCGATGCTCGAGCGCAAGCTTGTCGGGCAGGACGAGGCGCAGAAGAAGAACATCATGGCCGAAGCGAACAATCTTGTCTTATCCGCTGCGAAGAACAACGAAACACTTAGCCTCGATGCCGCAGTGGATCAGGTGCTGGAGGCCCGCGCGAAGGCGGGCGGCCAGCAGCAGGGCGGGCAGGCTCCTAAGGAAGGGCAGACAAGGAAACTGTCAAGCGGAAAGACGGCAGTATTCCGTAATGGCAAGTGGCAGCTCGCAGAATAATCGACAAGACTATGGGCAAGATTCTTAAGGATGACCAGCGCGAACTGGACGCGCTGAACGCGCAGCTTGCAGATGATTCTGATTTGAACGAGATAGCCGAGCTGAACGCACAGGTGTCTGGCGGGAGCGACCAGGACGAGATTGATGCTCTCAACGCACAGCTTGCCGGGGACCCTGATCAGCGCGAGATAGCGGAGCTGAACGCGCAGATGTCCGGAGGAAGCGATCAAGACGAGTTAGCAGAGCTGAACGCCGAGCTTGGAATCGTGGAGGAGGGCAAAAAGGAGAATCTTGGCTTCTGGGAGCGCGAGGCGCTGAACCGCGAGGCGCGCGACGGCAGAAAGACAGGCGTCGGCGGGGCCGTTCTCGACATGGTTGACGTCTTCGGCATCGGCGAGCGGAACGAGCAGCGGAAGGAATACGTCGAGACGCGTCTGGCGATGGGAGAGGAGGACAATCCGCTCCAGATGGTGAAGCTTGCGCAGTCGATAGGAATCGACCAGGCGAAGATCGACGAAATCATGGCGCGTGCGGACAGCGGGCAGCGGAGCGCCGCCGGATTCGCGATAAATCCCGACGTGGAGGTGATGAAGCAGGGCTTCGCCGAGCTGGCGAAGCCGCTCATGGCCGCTCGAATCAAGACAAGGGAGGCTGCGCAGCAGAGGCTGGCGAACGCCGAGGAGCAGAGCACGGCGGGGGAGGTGGCAAGCGGCGGACTCAACATGGCCAAGACGGTCGCGGCGTATTCCAATCCGTTGACGATGGGAATGGCGACCGGCGGGAACATCGTGGGGCGCATCGGCCGGATGGGCGCCGACGCCTACACTCTGGACGAGAACGGAAACCCGGTCAAGGTGGCGGAGGGAGACCGCAGCGAACTCGCCGCCGTGAAGGCGATTGCGGGCGGAGTCGCTGAGCAGCAGATATGGGCGTCGCCGCTTGCGGGGATTGTGCTGAAGGGCGCCGGAAAGGCGATTGCGAAGATACCTGGCGTCAAGAAGCTCGCGGCGGGCGCGGCGAAGGGTACGCTTGAGGCAGTTGACGCGCTGGCGGCGAAGCTCTCGGAGAGCGAAGGCGGACGGCTTCTGCTGAAGACCGGCGAGGTGCTTGGCAAGGTTGACGAGAAGCTGCACTTCGGCTCGCTGCCGAACATGATAGCGAAGAGCCGGTTGACGGAGTTCTGCGACGAGGTGGTCGGGCTTGGCGTCGGCGAAGGGGAGGACCCCGGCTTCAGGGAGCGGTTCGGCGAATGGCTCGGCAAGGTCACGAGCGTCGAGAACAACGTGGACATGCTGATCGGGATGATCGGCGTCCACTTCGCGATGGCGGGCGCGTCGGCGCTGAAGGCGCGCGGCGAGATAAAGAAGTTCAGGGGCGGCCGCGAGGAGGTCATTGCCGAGTACATCGGAAAGGACACGGTGAAGCGGCTCTCGAACGAAGACCTGGACATGATGTACCGTCTCGTGACGAGCGACGGGCTAACGGTCGAGAGGGTGGGCGAGTTCCTCGACAAGATAAAGGCTGACAAGGACGCGGCGAAAGAACGCATGGAGGCGGGCGAGTCGCTTGAAGACGTGGTCGCGGCGTGGCGTGAGGGACGGCTGTGGACTACGCGGGGCGGAGCCCGCGAATCAGGACTGGTGAACGCCGGGAAGCTGCTGGAGGGCGAACTTGGGCGCAGGGCGGAGCTGACGCCGGAGATGGAGGAGGCGCTCGACGCGAAGGTGGCTGAGTACTCCGAGGGTCAGGAGCCTATCGCGAGGAAGATCAAGGAGGACATTCTTGCGCGGCTGAAGGACAACCGCGTGTTCGACGAAGGCAACGAGGGAATGCTTGACGAGATGGTTGCCATGTCGGCGCGACGGTTTGATCCGGAATCGCGGCGGATGAAGGCGCACGACCTGCGCGGCGGCGGAACGTCCGTCGCGGAGAAGATCGGCGGCATTGAGGAGCTTGGCGTCACGAGCTGGCAGGAGGCCGAGGACGCGGGGCTCACGGAGAAGGACCGCTACGGTCGATACGGCGGCGGAGCGCGGCAGGCGCTGAACATCGCGATACACGGAACGGAGGCGCTGAAGACTGCTGTCAAGGACGGCGAGGTGAGCGGCGACCTCGCGGAGGAGATGTTGACGGCGGCGAGGTGCGAGCTTGGTGCGAGGCCGCCGGAGGAGCGCTCTGCGCTGATAGACGGCATTCTGGAGCGGGCGAAGGGCGACGAGGCGCTGGTGCGGCGGATGATCGACTTGTTGGCCGAAGAGAGCTCGGTGATAAGGCCGGAGAATCTAGCGGAGCGGCTTGACGAGGCGCGGGACACGGCGAAGGCCGAGTCGATCAGGGAACGCAACCCGGGCCTGAGCGAGGAAGACGCCCGCAGCACGGCGAGCGAGCCGGTCGAGACGGCGGACGGCAAGATGACGACGCTGGGCGAGGTCGCGAAGGGAGAACCGAAAGATCTCGCGCAAGACAGAAATGGCGAGGGGATTCGGACACTTCTTGGCGGGCCCAATCCCCGCGAATATCCCGAATCCCCAACGTCTGGCAGTAGTATACCAAACAATTTGCCGCGAGTCAACGGCAGGGCGCCGCAGAGTGCGCTGGAGGGAGTTGAGAACGCCGAGCGGCTGAAGGGGACGAAGCTCAAGGCAGGAGAGGACGGGATCATGGGCTGCGCGGCGTTTCCGGAAGTGCGGGTCGAGGTGTCGGCGGAGGGCATCACGGCGGAGGGGCTGACCGCCGAGATGATGGCGAAGCCGGAAAACGCTGCGGACGCAGCGGCGCTTCTCGCGCAGATGGCGCGGATCGCGCAGAAGAACGGCATCAAGGTGCGGTTCTCGGACGAGGCGGCGCATACGACCGCGAAGGCGCTCATGGCCGAGGTGAGGGAGCAGGGGCTTGCGAAGGCGCAGGCGAAGCTCGACACCAGGGCGAAGCTCTTCGATCTCTTGATGAAGACGACGCTCGGCAACGGCGTCACCTACGACGAGAAGAGCTTTGCCGAGGCGCTTGGGAAGACGTCCAACGGCGCGAAGTTCCGCGACGGCCACGGCAACATCTACGGATTCGTCGATGGCGAGGGAGTGCTGCACTTCAATCCGGCGGCGATAAACTTCAACACGCCGATACACGAATACGGGCATCTTGCGCTGGAGGCGATGAAGAAGCTCGACAACGGGCTCTGGAAGCGCGGCATGGAGCTTGTGAGGAAGTCTAAGTACTTCGAGGAGATCAAGAAATACTCCGAGACGGAGGGGCACGAGTACAGTTACCTGAAGGGCGACGAGGCGGGAATCTGCGACGAGGCCCTGGCGACGCTCATCGGCGACCGTGGCGAGCGGCTTGTGCTGGACAAGGGCGTGGGGGCGGAGCTGAAGGCGTGGCTCAAGGCGTTCTGGCGGAAGTTCAAGGGAACGTTCGGGCTTGCCGACTTCACAGATGAGCAGATGGAACGGATGACCGTCGAGGAGTTCGTGGACGCGGTGAACGCGGAGCTGCTGCGCGGGAGCGAGTTCGGCGTGAGGAGGAGACCGAGCGGGCTCAGCCGGAGGGAGGCGGCGAAGCTGCGCGAGAGGAAGAAGGAGGAACAGCACTGGCGCGACATGGAGGAGCGGGAGGAGGCCGAGGCGCGGCGACGCTGGGAGTCGAGCGGGATGGACTTGCCGGAGTACATTCTGAGCCGGATCGAGGAGGGCGAGGCCGCCTTCGACCTGGACTGGGAGACGATGCGCGAGATCGACCACGACGTGGCGGAAGGGAAGTTCGCCGTTGGCGGGATCTTCACCGGGAGCGCGGCGGACTACGCGAACCGCTCGCGCCAGGGCGGAGTCGACGACGGGCCGAGCCTAAGATATGTAGGTAGCGGTGAGGGCACGTCCGACGAAGGGTGGGGGCTTTATGGTGCGAATAGTAAAAGTGACGTTCTGATGCGAGGGTATGCAGGT
>JAFRBA010000038.1 GCA_017405115.1 Kiritimatiellia bacterium | reverse complement strand
TCGCAACCGACATTCTCGCCGTGGAACGCGAATGCTTGCCGCGAAGCGCACCTCATTCGGCGGAGCGGTAGCGAGAGCCCCACGGCTCGGAGTTTCTCATTCAACAACGGCATATCATTCCACTAAATTCTTTGAAGAACCGTAAAGTTCAAGGGCGGGGGCGGCGCGTTCTTCACCACGGGGCGCGCGATAACCAAGACGGCCGTCCTCGAGGATTTCACGGGTACGCTTGGCACGCGCACCAGCGGCGTGACGCTGAACATAGGCGACAACACCGCAGCAGGCTGGCCCGATGTTTCCGTTTTCTCCAATGGCACCATTGAGGTGACGCGTGGGACTCTCGGAGTCAAGAACAAGAACGCTGGGGAGGCAGTGTTCGACATGCCCCTTGTCGGAACCAACGGGCGTGTGGACTTCAATTCGGACGCGACGCTGCGACAGGCCTGGATGAAGGACGCGTTCTGGCTCGTGTACGCGAACTCCACGCTTACGATGGCAGGCGGCTCCACTTCGTTCAACACCGCGATGTACATCTACAACAACAGCTCGCTTGTGCTTACGAACGGCGCAAGCCTTTGCGGATCCTGGGCGATTCCGTCATATCAGTCATGGACCGTGCTGAAGCATCCGATGTCCATGACTCTGTCCGCCCCCGACGGCACCGCTCTCACGAATTCCTCGATATCCGTATTCGACGGCTGCGCCATCGACATAAAGGGCAGCAACATGCCCAGGAGGTTCGACATCCATCCTGGTGGCGCGATCATCATGAAGGGAGGCCTTTCTTCCGCGTGTCCGACTTCCGACCCGGCCATCATGACCGTGGACGGCGGCTTGTTCCAGGTCGGAACGCAGGTTGGACCATATAACCTGAGCGTCACGCCCGACTCCGACAACTTCGAGCTGCGGGCCGGCGAGCACGGCATGCACCTTGATTTTGACATCCTCGGAGCAGTGCTTTCGACCGACCACTCCAAGTTCTACTTCCAGCGCGGGATAAAGAGCGGAGTCGACGGCGGGACGGACGGGGGCGTCGTCCGCACGGGCGGCGGGTGGATGTTCAACTGGTATCCGCACGAGGTCACGGGGACGTTCGACAACAGGGACGGCGTCCTTTCGCTCCTAAACAAGCCCGCCGTCACCGGCGCCACGACCCCGATGTTCGGATACGGCGACTTCCGCCTCGGCAACGCCCGCCTGCAGTACGACGACGGGATAACGAGCACATTCACGCTGAAGCTCGCCACGGCGGCGAGCAAGTCCATGTACTTCGACGGCGCCTCCACCCTGCGCCAGCGCAACGGCTCCGCCAGGCCGTTGCAGAACATAGAGATCGGCCCGTCCGGAGCGGCGCAGGACGCCTCGCTCGTGCGCGGCGGACGTGGCGCGGCGTTCTTCCTGTGGAACGACATCGTGACAGCCGACCCCACTGACGCCGGCGCCGTGACGGTGAACGGCGGCCTCTCGACCGACACCGTCGGGCGAATCGTAGAGCCTGTGTTCCACTATGTATACGCGCCTAACTCCACGACGTGGAGCCAGGTGACGTGCCGCCACCTCGACTTCCTCTCGTGCGATAGAGGCGGCGTTCTCTCGGCGTTCACCGGCGAGACGGCGGGCCTTGCCGGCGGGGCGAGTTCCGTCGCGGCGGTGACGGCATCGACCACGCTTGCCGAAAGCGCGTCTGTCGCGGCGCTCAGGATCGACGGAATAAACGGAGTCAACGCGGCCACGAAGGTAGCCGACTCTCCGCTCACGATTTCGTCCGGTGCGACGCTTTCAATTGGCGACGGGACGAATCCCGCGATCGTGCTGCTGAACAATCGCAGTTCGCAGTCGACAGCGACGATAAAGGGCTCGGGGACGCTGGACTTCGGCACGTCCGAGGGCCTTGTCGCGCTGAACCGCGCCAGCTCCGCAGCCGCTCCGGCGCGCATCGACTGCACGATAGCAGGCTCTGGCGGGCTGTCCGTCGTGGCGCCGCTCGACGGCGGGGTGCACATACTCGGTCTTGGCGGGGCGAACACGTACACGGGCGGAACGCTTGTGAACGGGGCGTTCGCATGGCCGACGAACGCGGCGGCGTTTGCGTCGGGCATGGTGACGCTCGGCGACGGCGACGTGGCGGGCGGCGGACTCCTGATGGCGACCGAGGGGCTCGTCGTGCCCAACGCGATGCGCATCGCGGGGCGCGGCCCGATAAGCACCCTGAACGCCTCGACGACGTACGGCGCGGTCATCTTCACGGCGTCCGGCGAGCTTTCTGGCAACGTGGAGGCATACGCCCCGGTGCGGATCTGCGCGAGCGGTGCGGGAGTGAGGGGGACGTTTTCAGGCGTGCTGTCCGGCGATTCTGTGCAGCTGTGGAGCTGTACCGGCGCGATCGTGCTTTCCGGCGCGAACACATATACCGGTGGCACGGCGGTCGTGTCGTCGACACTTGCGCTTGCAGGGAACGGCACGGCCGGCACGGGCGGCATCGTGCTCGACATGGGAACGCTGCGCATCGAGAACACCGCCGCGAAGGCGGTTCCGAACACGGTGTCCGGCATAGGCACGCTGGCGCTTGCCGGCTCCGGGGCGGTGACGTTCGAGTCGCTTGCCTCCGAGGACGGGCGCGGCTTCACTCTCGACGTCTGCGGCGGCGACCGCGAGCTGGCGGGATCGCTCGCCGACATAGCGTCCATCACCAACTCGTCTTCCGCGCACGGCGTGCTTACTGTGGCGTCCGACGGCGCCTGGTCCGGCGATGTGTGCCACGGCGTTGGAATCGGCGTTGCGTCGGGCGTCAGGTTCCGGCTCGGGGCGGGCGCGACGCTGCCTGCGGACGCGCGAATCTACCTCGCGGACGGGGCGACGCTCGACCTCGACGGCGCGGAGCGCACGGTGCGCACGGTCTACGGAAACGGCACTGTCGTCAATGGTACGCTGAACGAGACCAACCCGCGCGGCGGGACGTTGCTGATTATAATGTAGCCCGTAGAAGGGCAACAGCCAGAAAAAGGGAACGAGATGAAAGCTGAGTTTACGCATGCACTTGCAGTTGCGGCGGCTATGGTCGCCGGGTCGGCCCTTGCCTACGACATCCACACAAAGGCGCTGACGCCGATAAGGGAGAAGGCGGCGCCGGCCGGCGCCGCGCTGCGGCTCGTCGAGGGCGGGGAGCTCAAGTTCGCCATCGTCACCGGCGACGCGAAGCGCGACAAGAAGGCCGTGGAGCTCCTCCGCGAGGTGTTCGCGAAGACCGTCGGCAAGGAGCCTGCCGTGCTGAAGCCGGGCGAAGCCGCGAAGGGCGGCCAGTCGCTGAAGGTCGTCCTCGCCGACGACGCCTCGCTGCCAAAGGAGGGCTTCTCGATAAAGACGTCGGCGGACGCGCTTACGATATCGGGCCACACGTACTTCGGGGCCCTCGACTTCGCCGAGCGTTTCCTCGGCGTGAGGTGGTACTTCCCCGGAGAGAACGGAAGCATCTATCCGAAGTGCCGCGACCTTGCGGTCTCGCCGGTGTGGTACGAGGACGCGCCGTACTTCCTCTCGCGCGGCGGAAAGTACTTTGCCTGGGTCAGCCTCAAGGACTCCAGGCAGTCGGAGAAGTGGGCGCCGTACATGGGCCACGTGGACGTCAAGGACACGGCGTTTGTCGAGCGGTGGCGCGACGGCGGGTCGCTTGCGGGCGGCGGTTCGCACAACCCGCGCCCGGAGTGCATCGCCAAGTCGCATCCCGACAAGCTCAAGACGATATTCTACACCTCGCCGCAGGGCAAGTTCTGGTACAACCCGAAGGCGCACATAGGCAACGTGTACAACGTGCTGGACCTCGAGTTCGCCGACCTTCTCGTGGACGACTGGAAGCACTACCTCGACTCGGGGATGAAGAAGTCCGAGGACCGCGGCGGCTTCTCCGGACAGATCAACGACACGTTCGTCTCGTTCGGCGTCTGCGACACGTACCTCCCGCTTGGCGAGGTCATTTCGCATCCGCTCGTGAAGGAGCTGAACCTCATCACCGAGAAGGACCTCGCGCGCGACAGCGACGCGTCGATGGCGAACATCTACGCCCGCTTCTACCAGTACCTCGGGCGCAAGGTCGAGAGGGAGCTGCCCGGCAAGAGGCTGTTCCTGCTCATATACTACAACTCGAAGTGCGCCTCGCTCGACCCTCGCTGGACGCTTCCGCAGAACGTCGAGGTCAACGTGTGCGACGGGCGGCTGCCACTGAGGGTCCGCAGCCCGAAGCACATGGAAGGGGTGCGGCAGCTGTTCCGCGAGTGGTACGAGGCGCTTGGCGGGCGGCCCGCGCTCAAGGCGTGGCTCTACGCCGGCTCGACGGCGTTCGGCCGGGCCGTCGGCCCCGAGTTCATAGGCGAGGTGCCCAATGCCCTCGGGAAGTACATGGGCAGGGGCGGAGTCTTATACGACTTCTGCGGAGCAGGGGACATCTGGCACTACTACTACTCCGCGTACGTGGGCTGGCGCAGCCAGTGGAACCCCGACTTAGACGTAGAGGCCGCCATAGACGAGATGTGGAATCTCTGCCTCGGGCCGAGGGCCGGCGCGAAGATGAAGGAGTTCCACCGCGAGCTCAAGGCAGCCTTCATCAAGTACCAGGCGACCGACGACGCGGGGGCGCAGACTCCGACGTATCCGCTGCCGGTGATAGACCGACTCGAGAAGCTGCTGAAGGAGGCGGAGGCGCTGGTTCCTCCAGGCGGGGTCGAGATGAAGAGGTTCAAGCTCGTCGCCGACTTCTGGCCGGAGGCGTTCAAGCAGCAGCGCGTCAAGGTGTCTTACGAACCGCCTGTGTACGACGTACACCGCATCCTGCCGGGAGAGACCCCCAAGGTCGACGGGAATCTGGACGAGAAGTTCTGGGCTGGTCTAAAGCCGTTGCCGCTCATGGACAGGTTCTCGGGCGATCCGCGTCCGCAGGCGGGGAGCCTCAGGCTGGCGTGGGACGACAAGGGCGTCTACGCGTCGTACGAGTCGAAGGCCGGCGCGCCGAAGGTCGGCGGCGACCTGTACGCGAACGATACGCTGGAGTTCTTCTTCGCGCCGGGCCTCGGCAAGGAGGTCAGGTACCAGCTCGGGTTCGACGCGGAATGCGCCGAATTCACGTCGCAGCAGAGGGTCCTGCCGATTCCTCAGCCGGTGAACGTCGAGTGGAAGGCGAATGGACACGTCTACAAGGCGAAGAAAACGGCGGACGGGTGGACGGCCGAGCTGTTCGTACCGTTCTCCGCCTTCGAGGAAGCCGCCCCCAAGGCCTACGACAGCTGGAACTTCAACTTCGCGGTCACGGACAGGAAGCGCAACGTCTCGGCATCTTCGTCCCTTACCGGGATCGCGCACAACAACCTTTCAATGTACGGCTTGATCCGCTTTGCCGGCAAGGGGGACTGACATGAAGCGCTTTGCCTCGGCGGTCTGTGTCGTGATGTCGGCCATTGCGGCCTGCGCCGCACCTGCCGATTCGGTGTACAGCAGGTTTTCCGTAAAGGAGAACCCCGACATGTCCACGCTCCTCGGAGGGAGCGCGGCGCTGTCCAACGCGAAGAACTCGTACGGATTGTCCTTCTCGAACAAACGGGCGCACGGCAAGGACTCGCGCAAGTTCAAGATGGCGGTATCGAACGGGCTGCAGAACGGGTTCTCGGCTCTCGTCGACTCGTTTGCGCTAACGGTCAACGGAATCGCGGCGAACCGGCTGCAGCTGAAGGGAGACAAGGTCCGCAAATGGTCTGGCAGGAACGGAGAGGAGGGGGTCGTCCTCACGTTCAACTTCGACGGCGCGTGGGTCGACGTGCGGTTCTCCATGCGCCCTGGGTCGCCGGTCCTGTGGGGCGAGGTCGCGAAGTCCGCGAACGAACGCCAGATGACGCCGATCACGAACGTCGCGGTGAAGGTGACGGCGATACCGTCGTTTCTCGAATGTGGGCACGGGAAGAAGACGCGCTTCGGCAAGTACGCCCGCCAGGTCCGCACTGCCTCGCGCCTGCTGACGCTGCCGCCCAACCGCAACGAGAAGATCAGGCCCGACGACCGCTATTTCATACTGCAGGACGGCGAATACGACGGTTCCGCAGAGGGACGCGGCAACGGGCCGAGCGCCACCTGGCCGCTTGCGCCGACGCAGGGGACCATCACCCTGAACGACAGCTGGACCACCTACGTCACGTACAACCCCGACCTCTCGCGTCCGTTCCGCTTCGCGCTCCTCGAGTACAAGGCGCACAGGATACCGAACGACGAGTTCCTGAAGCAGACCAAGGCGAACTGCACGGTCGCCAGATAGGAGAAAGCGGAGAGATGAGAGCCTTGCCCGGATTGTTCACGGCCGCCCTGGCCTGCGCGGCCGCCGCGCCTACGGCCATTGCCGGAGGCGCCTGGCGCGGAGAGGGGCGCGTGGTGCGCAGCCTCGCGGAGTGGACTGTCGACGGCGCGCCCGTGACGATTCCGCACACGTGGAACGTCAAGGACGGATGCGACGGTCCGGGCAAGATGTCGTCGCACGTCGAGGACGACTGGCTGTGGGGGCACAACTCCGTGAAGGGTGTGGGCTACGCGCGCAAGGCGGTGACATACCGCTGCGAGCTTGGCGAGCGCCCGAGGCCGGGCCGCCGCTGGTTCGTGCGCTGCGAGGGCGCGAGCGTCTCGGCGAAGATCGTGTTCAACGGAATGTGCGTGGCGAAGCACCAGGGCGCGTTCACCGCCTTCGGCGCCGAGCTGACGCCCTACGTCGTAAACCACGACAACGTCCTTGAGATTGTCGTGGACAACTTCTGGGACGCGGACGTCCCGCCCCTCTGCGCGGACTACACCGTCTGCGGCGGGCTCTACAGGCCGGTCTGGCTGATCGAGACGGACCGCGTCTGCATCGACCCCGTGGCAGACGGCGCGGACGGAGTGCGACTCGACGCCGACCCGGAGACGGGCCGGGTCGTTGCGCGCGTCAAGGTTCTCGGGGCCGACGACGAGACGCAGACGTTCGAGCTCGGCAAGGTGGAGCGCTGGTCCCCCGAGACGCCGAGGCTGTATCCCGTCACGGTGAAGATATCGGGCCCCGGCTACGAGGACTCCGTCACGAAGAACGTAGGTTTCCGCACTGCGGAGATGCGCGCCGACGGCTTTTACCTAAACGGGCAAAAGCGGTTCCTTCGCGGCGTCAACTACCACCAGGAGCGCGCAGGAAAGGGCTGGGCAATCACGCCGCAGGACATCGACGAGGACGTCGCGCTCATACGCGAGACGGGGGCGGACGCCGTGCGGACGACGCACTACCCGCATTCGCGCGAGTTCTTCGAGAAGGCCGACCGCGCCGGGCTGCTGGTCTGGACTGAGCTTCCGGCGACGGACGAGGTAGGCGTCAGCGCGATGTACCGCGAGAACCTGCTTGGATGCGTGCGCGAGATGGTTGCGCAGCTGGGCGACCATCCGTCGATCGTCATGTGGTCGCTCTTCAACGAGATGTACCTCGGCAAGAAGCCCGACAACTCGGCGGAGCCGATCCTCGAGGAGGCGAACGCCCTCTTCAAGAGGCTCGACCCGTCGCGTCCGACCGTCGCGGCGACGTGCAAGCGGGAGAAGATGCGCCTGAACGACATCACCGACGCGCTTGGCCTGAACGACTACCCGGGGTGGTACGGAAACACGAGCGACATGGTCAAGCCCCGCTTCCTCGAGTGCCTGAACGCAGTCGGGCGGAATTCGATGTGCATGAGCGAATACGGCTGCAGCGGCTCCGTCTACCAGCACGAGAACCCCATAATGGCCCAGCCGACGCCCAGCTCGCCGTGGCATCCGGAGGAGTACGAGACGTACCACCACCGCGTGCAGTACTCGATACTCAAGGAGATGCCCGAGTGCTGGGGGGTCTACATGTGGATGATGTTCGACGCCGCGGCCGACCAGCGCGACGAGGGCGACCAGCCCGGAGTCAACGACAAGGGGCTCGTGACGCGTGACCGCCGGACGCGCAAGGACGCCTTCTATTTCTACAAGGCCAACTGGAATCCCGAGCCGATGCTGCACCTATGCGGCAAGCGCATGCTGAAGAAGGTGCCGCGCGTATTCAAGCGCGGGCAGCCCGACGAGAAGGTCGACGACAAGATCGATGTCGTTGCATTCTCGAACGTCGGGGACGTGACCTTGTCCGTAAACGGCCGCGTCGTCGGCACGAAGTCGCCCGACGTTGTCAAGACCGTGGAGTGGAAGGGCGTCGAGCTCGCTGCCGGGCTAAACGAAATCGTCGTGGAGGCGGGCGGACTGAAAGACGGCCATCTGATCACGAAGCTCCCGCCAAGGTAGCCTTCGGCAACCTTGGCACGGTCATTTGCGGACGTGAAACATTGAAAATAGACATTTCACGTCCGCGACCTGCTTTGCCACGGCATATCCGCTTTTTGGTATAATACGCCGCGATGAGGCCTATAGCGACAGACACGAACGACTTCCCTCGACTTAGAAACGAGGGATGCATCTACGTTGACAAGACGAAGTTCATACACCGCCTTCTTACGACAGTCGGGACAAAATTGTATTTCATCTCACGTCCGAGGAGGTTCGGAAAGTCGCTCACGCTGTCCGTCCTGAAGGCCCTGTTTTCCGGCCGGCGCGAGCTGTTTGAGGGGCTGTACATAGACAGGGCGGACTGGAAGTGGGAGAAGTACCCCATAATCCACTTCGAGTTCAACGACGTTACGACGACTAGCGTCGAGGACTTCGAGACTTCGTTCGCCATCCATGTGCAGGAACGCCTTGAGGAGGCCGGCTTCGCGTACGACAAGTCGCTCCCCCCGCCGGAGAACTTCGGCAAAGCCATTCAGTCGCTCTCCGCCGCGAACGGAGGGAAGGGGGTCGTGATCCTGATCGACGAGTATGACGCGCCCGTGGGCCACGCGCTCGGAGACATAGGCATGGCCGAGGCGATCCGCGACAGGATGTCTGCGCTATACTCGCGCATGAAGAACCGCACGGGCGACATTCGCTTCCTGCTGATGACGGGGGTTTCCAAGTTCACGCGGCTTTCGGTGTTCTCCGCCCTGAGCAACCTTGTCGATGTGTCGCAGGACGACGAGTACGCGACGATGTTCGGCTACACGGAGGAGGAACTTTCGGCGAACTTCGAGGAGCACCTTCGCGCCCACGCCGAGAAGATGGGCAAGGCCTACGAGGACTACCGCGCCGAAATGAAGAGGTGGTACAACGGCTTCCGATTCGCGAAGGGCGACCCGACAACCGTGTACAATCCGATATCGGTTGCGCTTACGCTCTACAAAAAGGAGACTGGCGGCTTCTCCGCGACGTGGGCGACGACGGGGCGTCCGTCAATGCTGATGAACTACCTGAAGCGCGAAGATGTCGCCGGGCTGGACTACGAAGACCTTCCCGAAGTCGCCGAAGACGAGTTCGACGTTGCCGAGCTGCGGCGTCTTAAGCCGGTGGCGATGCTGTATCAATCAGGATATTTGACAATCAAGGGGTATTCCGACGGACTGTACAAGCTCGGTCCGCCTGACGAAGAGGTTCGCCGCGACTTGTCAAAGATGGTGACTGGCGTAATGTCCGGCGAGGGCACGGCATGGGCGGCGTCGCTCGGCGTGAAGCTCATCACCGCCAGATGGCCCGAGTTCTTCGCAGGTCTTAAGTCTCTGTACGCGCACATGCCGTACGGATCGCTCGAAGAAACTGCTCATGAGACAGCCTATCAGCGAATCCTCTGCACGCTGCTTGCGTCGCAGGGGGTGGAGTACAAGGCGGCGGACGTGCAGTCCAACGGACGCGCGGACATCGTTGCGAAGCACAATAAGGGGATTTACATCTTCGAGCTCAAGGTGGACGAACCGGTTGACGATGCGTTCTCGCAGATTCGCGAGAAGGGCTACGCGGAGCCTTATCGGGCTGATGGCCGCCCAATCTGGCTTGTCGGTCTTTCGTTCGACTCCAAGACCCGACATCTCGCCGGCTGCGCCGCAAAGCTGCTTTAAACATGGACATACGTACATCAAGACTCTGTTCTCTGTTTTCCGCCGGACTCATGATGGCGGCTTCGCCGTACGCCGCGAGTGGCTACGACATACACACGAAGGCACTGACGCCGATAACGGAAGGGGCGAGGCCCGCCGGAGGGGACATGCCGTTCGTCTCCGGCGGCAGGCTCGACTTCGCGATAGTCGCCGACCTCGCCGCGGAGGCGCGTGCCATGAAGTCCAACTCGACGCAGGCCTCCGTCGCGCCCGCAGTGGAGGTCCTTGTGGAGGCGTTCAGGCGCACCACCGGGCAGGCGCCGGTCGTCGTGCAGGACGGCGCGTCGCCCGCCGCGGCAGGGGCACGCTACAAGCTGGTGGTGGGCGACTGCGCGACTGCGCGCGCAGCCGGGTTCGACAGGGCCGCGGTGCCGGACCAGGGCTTCGAGGTGTTCACGTTCCCAGGCGGGATCGTCGTCGCGGGCTGCGACTCGTCGCTTGTAGAGGGCTACAACAGGGGCGTCCTCGAGCGAAGGGGCTCGTCGCGAGGCACGTTCTACGGGGCGCTCGACTTCGCCGAGCGCTTCCTCGGCGTCAGGTGGTACTTCCCCGGAGAGTTCGGAACTCACTGGCCGCGCGTCGACGAGCTGGTCGTCAAGCCGGTGCGCTATTCGGACGAGCCGTACTTCAACACGCGGGGAGGCCCCTACAACTTCACCATGTCGCTGTCGACGAAGCCGCTCCAGGCCAAGTGGAGCAAGTACATGGGGCCTGTGACTGCGAGCGACGCGCATTTCGTCAAGTACTGGCGCGACGGCGGCACGCTCCCGTCGTCCGGCGGGCACTCTCCGCGCCCGGAGCGCATGGCCAAGGCGCATCCCGACAAGATGAAGACGATCTTCTACACGTCGCCCCATGGCAAGTTCTGGTACAACGACAAGGGTCACGTCGGCAACTACTACAATGTGCTGGACCTCGGCTTCGCCGACATCCTCGTCGACGACTGGAAGGCGTTCTACTCCTCGGGCGGAAAGGACGACGCCGGAGGCTTCAGGGAGTCGTTCAGCGACGCATGGGCGAGCTTCGGCGTGTGCGACACCTACCTGCCGCTCTCTGAGATGGTCGGGAACGGCGTCGTAAGGGAGCTCGGGCTGATTTCGGAGAAGGACATCGCGCGCGGAGGCGACGCGGCGTTTGCGAACGTATACGCCCGCTTCTACCAGTACCTCGCGCGGCGCATGGAGAGGGAGATGCCCGGCCGCCGCCTGATGCTGCTCGTCTACTACAACTCGAAGTACGCCTCTCTCGACCCGCGCTGGAAGCTGCCGTCGAACGTCGACGCATTCATCTGCGACGGGAACCTCCCGACGCGCATCGGGAACAAGGCCGCGATGGAGAAGTCGAGGCGGCTGTTCCGCGAATGGTACGACGCCCTCGGCGGCAGGCCCGCCCTCAAGGTCTGGACGTACGCGTCGCGCTTCAACCCGTTCGTGCGCGCCATTGCGCCGGAGTTCATCGGCGACATCCCGAAGGTGCTGGGCAAGTACCTTGGGCGCGGCTTCATCTACTACGGACACGACGGCGCCGGCGACATATGGCACTACTACTACGCCCTTTACGCCGGCTACAAGAGCCAGTGGAACCCCGACTTCGACGTCGACGCCGCGTTGGACGAGCACTTCGACGTGTTCTTCGGTGCCGCCGGACAGCACATGAAGCGCTTCCACGCCGTCCTGAAGAAGGCGTACAGGGACTATTTCACGCCGTCGGACGACCCTGCGCCGCTCTATCCCGCCGCGGTGGTCGACGAGATGGAGTCGTGCCTCGCGAAGGCGCGCGCCACAGTCGCGCCGGGCACGCCGGAGCGCCGCCGCTGTGACCTCATCGCGGACTACCGGCCGCATGCGTGCGAGCAGCAGCGCGCGCGCGCCGCCTACGAGC
>JAFRBA010000283.1 GCA_017405115.1 Kiritimatiellia bacterium | reverse complement strand
CGCGGCGCACATCGGCGTCGGAGCGGTCAGCCCCCTTCAGGGCCTCGCGAAACGCCGCCTCGTCGTCGCCATCGACGACGCTGATGGCGGACGACACCTCCAGTCCGGCCTTGGAGGCGACCCTTATGGCCTCGGCGCTCGTAACGCCTGCTTCCCTGGCAAACTCGTAGACTCTCATTCGGCGTCCTCTCCGGCCCCTGAAGTAAGCGCCGCGACTGCCTTGGCCGCCGCGTAGACCCCCTTCGCGGTGACCTCGTCCAGGCCGGTCGCGGCGATGAAGCTCGCCTCGTCCTCGTCGGCTATGCCGTCGACTGTAAGATAGCCCGCGTCCGCCATCTGCGTAGCGATCGCGGTGGACACCGAGAACGTCTCGGCAAGCTCCTTGATCGCCTCCGCCTTCTGGTCCTCGAACGACGCCGTCGCCATGGACTTGCGCACCTCCACGTGCCAGCCCGTGAGCTTGGTGGCGAGGCGCACGTTCTGCCCGCGCTTCCCAATCGCCAGCGAGTACTGGTCGGCTGCGGCGACGACGTGGACCGTGTTCGGCTGCGACGGGTCGGGGTCGACCTCTATCGACTCCAGCTTCGCGGGCGCGAGCGCCTGCGCCACGTACTGGCGGATGTCCTCGTTCCAGCGGACGATGTCGATCTTCTCGCCGTTGAGCTCGTTCACTATCGAGCGGACGCGGCTGCCGCGCTGGCCGACGCAGGCGCCGACCGGGTCGACGTTCTCGTTGCTCGTGCGGACGGCCAGCTTGGCCCGGTAGCCGGGATCGCGGCTGACGCCCATGATCTCCACCACGCCGTCGGCTATCTCGCTCACCTCCAGACGGAAAAGGGCCTCCACGAACTTGCCGCTCGCACGGGAGAGTATCACGCTCGGCCCCTTCGCCTCGGGGTCGACGCGAAGTATGATAGCGCGCACCGAGTCGCCGACCTGGTATTCCTCCGTCGGGATGCGCTCCTTGCTAGGCAGTATCATCTCGGTCTTGCCGACCGTCACGTACGTGTCGCGGTGCGAGACTGCGGAGACCGTGCCGGAGACTATGTCGCCGACCCTGTCCTTGTACTCGGAGAAGGTGTTCGTGCGCTCCGCCTCGCGAATCTTCTGCATGATCATCTGGCGCGACGTCTGCGCGGCTATGCGCCCGAGCCTGGAGGCCGGCATCTCGATCTCGACGGTGTCGCCCTCCTTTACCGGCTTGCCGTGGTTGAACCGGACGGCCCGCGCGATCGGTATGAAGCCCGGGCCGACCTCCTCGTCGGAAGCGACGAGCGTGTCGTAGACATGGAGCGAAAGATCCTTGCGGTCGATGGCGACGCGGAGGTCGTTGGTGACGCTCTGGTTCTTCTTTGCAGCCTGGGCGATTGCCTGTTCAATCGCAGTGAGGACGATCTCGCGGCTGACGCCGCGCTCGTTCTCAATATGCTGCACGACCGCCAGCAGCTGGTTGTTCATCGCCATCGCTTCGCTCCTTCCTACTTGTCAAAAACCAACGTTCACCCTACGGTCCGATCCACCTGGATCGCCGTAAAGTCTGTCTATTTTAGCATATTTACCTTGCAGATGGCAAGTGCCTGCGGCCGATTTTCAGATTCCGACCGGCAACAAGCAGGCAGGGCGCAGCCGCAAAGGCTGCGCCCTGCCTGCTTGCTCCTGCGATTCCGGGAGGCTCAGCCCTGGGGGGCCGACTCGTCGAGAATCGTTATCTTGAACTTCACGACGACCCCGTGGCCGAGGTCGATCGACGGCTCGTAGACGCCGACTTCGCGCAGCGCGTCGTCGAGCTCCAGCTGGCGGCGCTCGACCTTGATGCCGCGGTTCGCCTCGATGGCGCCAAGGATGTCGGTGACGCTGACGGCGCCGTACAGCTTCTTGCCGTCCGTCGTCGGCGCGGACACCGTGATCTCGAGCTTGTCGAGCTTGCGGGCGACCTCAAGCGCCGCCTTCTTCTCCTCCGCGGCGCGGGCCGCGCGCTCGGCCTCCAGCTTCTTCAGGCGGCGCTTGGCGGCCTCGGTCGCAAGCGAGGCGAGCCCCTTCGGGAACAGGAAGTTGCGGGCGTAGCCAGGCGCGACCTTCACGATCTGGCCGGACTTGCCGAGCTTCTTCACGTCGTCCATGAGCATGACTTCGATGTGCATTGCCGCGCTCCTTCCTCAGGCCATGAGGCCCATGTTGCGGGCGCGCTTGACGCCCTGGCGGATCTGGCGCTGCTGGGCGCTCGTGACGCCGGTTATGCGCGCGGGAAGGATCTTCCCGTAATCCGTTACGTAGTACTTGAGTGTCTCGATGTCGTTGACGTCGATCTGGTCGGTGGACCGGAGCGGCGGACGCTTCCTCGCGGCGAACTCCTCGCCGGCCGAGCTGTTGGATTTCTTGAAAGCCATTTTGCTTTTCCCTTGATTGGTTGAAGTTGATTAGAACGGTATGTCTTCGGTGTCGCCCTCGGACGCGCCGGCGATGCCCCCCGCAGGACGGATTGCGCCGGGAGCGCGGTCCCCCTTCGGAAGGAACTTTATCGTGGAGGCCCGAACCTTGAGCTTCTGGTGCCGCACGCCGTCCTTCTCCCAGGTGTCCATCTGGAGCCGGCCCTCGACAAGCACGGAACTGCCCTTGGTGAGGTACTGCCCGCAGAGCTCCGCCAGCCGGTCCCACGCATCCACGTCGATGAACACGGGGAAGTCCTGCATCTGGCCGTTGCGGTCGCGGCGACGCTCGTTTATCGCGAGGCCGAGCCGCGCGACACGCATGCCGCTGGGCCCGGTCGCGCGGACGTCAGGGTCGCGCGTCAGGTTGCCCATGATGATCACTTTGTTGAAAGACGCCATTTCGGCACCTCGCCTTCTTCTCTATGCCTCTGCTTCGGTCTCTGCCTCGGCCGTCTTGGCCGCAAGAGCGGCCGCGTTGGCGGCCTCGCGCCTGGCCTGTTCCTCGGCGCGCTCCGCGCGCTCCTGGGCTATCTGGGACTCCCGACGGTCGTCCACCGCGAGTATCTGCACGCGGAAGACCTCCTCGACGAGCCGGTAGCGGTTGACGAGCTCGCTCACCTTCTGCGGGTCGAACTCGAAGCGGACCTTTACATACACTCCGTTCTCGCGCTTGCGTATGGGCCGCGAGAAAGCGCGCCTGCCGAGCGACACCTTCTCGAGGACGTTGCCGCCTAGCCGCGTCACTTCCGCAAGCGCCTTGTCGAGGCACACCTCGAGGGCGTCGTCCTTGGCGATTCCTACGAAGATGTAGAGGGCGTCGTACTTCTTCATCACTTCTTCTCCTCCTTCTTCTTGGCATCACCCGACGCCGCCTCTTCCTCCTTGCCCTTCTTGATGACCTCCGGAGCCGCAGCCGCCGTTGCCGCGGCCGCAGCCGCGCCGCCGGCACCGGGCACGTCGTCCGGAGCCTTGACGACCGCGACCGCGAGCTCGCCGCGTGTCACGACCGTGAACTTGTCGCCGAGGGAGAGGTCGCGCACGAACATCGTCTGGTCGAGGCCGAGGGACTCCACGTTGACGTCGAACTTCTCGACGATGTCCATCGGCAGGCACTCCACGTCGACCGTGCGCAGCACCTGCTCGAGAACGCCGCCGCCGAGCTTCACACCGGTGGGCTCGCCCACGAGCGTGACCGGAACCGTCACGCGGACCTTCTCGGAGAGCGAGACCTCGCTGAAGTCCACGTGGATGGGCGTGCCGGCCAGCACGTCGTTCTGGAGCTCGCGCAGAAGCGCGGGAACCTCCCTGCCGCCCATGTCAAGCGTGACGAGGAGCTGCTTGCCAGTCCTGCCGCGCATCGCCATCATGAACTCGTGGCCCGGGCACTTTATGAGCTCAGTGCCCCCCTTGTTCATCTTCATCACCGAACCGGGGATCATTCCCGCACGGCGCAGACGGCGGACAGCCGCCGTGCCTTGCTCCGCACGGGCCTCCGCCTTGATCCTGATCTGATCCATTCCTTGCCTTTTCTGGTAATTTTCCGCGATACTCTCGCGCACACGCGCTACACTCTCACGGCTAAAACGCGCGAAGTATATCAAATTTCCCCGCCGCCCGTCAACAGCGACTCGCCGCCTACCGGCTCAGTGGGCGTCGAGCCAGTTGTGGGCGACGCCTATTCCGACCTCTAGCGGAACCCCAAAGTCCATCGCGCCCGTCATCTCCCGGCGCACGAGCTCGACCACCTCGTCCGCCTCCTCCTTCGGGACGTCAAAGACAAGCTCGTCGTGGATCTGCAGCACCATCTTCGCTCGGAGCGCGCGTGCGCCCATGGCTTCCGCCACGCGCACCATCGCGACCTTGATGAGGTCCGCGGCACTGCCCTGTATCGGCGTGTTTATCGCGTCGCGCTCGGCCGCCTGGCGCGCCGAGGCGTTGCGCGACGAGATGTCGCGCAGCGTGCGGCGGCGGCCCAGCACGGTCTCCGCGTAGCCCCGCTCGCGCGCCTTCGCGATCGCCGCGTCCATGTACGCGCGCACCTTGGGATAGAGTCGGAAATACGTGTCGATCAGGTCCGACGCCGTCTTGCGCGGCACCTTGAGGCGCTGCGAGAGCCCGAAGGCGCTTATGCCGTATATTATGCCAAAGTTCACCATCTTGCACTGGGCGCGCTGCTCGGGCGTCACGAACGCCGGCATCACGTCGAAGACGCGACTCGCCGTGTCACGGTGGATGTCCTCGCCGCGGCGGAACGCCGCCAGCATGGCCTCGTCGCCCGACATGGCCGCCATGAGCCGGAGCTCTATCTGCGAGTAGTCGGCGGAGACCAGCACGTGACCGTCGTCGCGGGCGACGAACGCGCGGCGGATCATCTTGCCGCGCTCGGTGCGTATCGGAATGTTCTGCAGATTGGGGTCGGAGGACGAAAGCCGCCCGGTCTCGGCGAACGACTGCGAGTACGTGGTGTGCACGCGCGACTCGCCGTCTATGAGATTCGGCAGTTTGTCGACGTAGGTGGACTTCAGCTTCGTGCAGGCCCTGTATTCGAGTATGGAGGGAACGACCGGATGGTCGCCGACGAGGCGGGAGAGCGTCTTCTCGTCTGTTGACCACTGCCCGCCCGAAGTCCTCTTACCGCCGGGGAGCCCGAGCTTCCCGAAGAGGAGCTCGCCGAGCTGCTTCGGGCTGTCGGGGTTGAAGCCCGGGCCGGCGTAGCCGAGTATCGCCTGCCTGAGCGAGAGTACCTCGCGGTCGAGAGCCCTTCCATACTCCCTCAGCGCCTCGGTGTCAATGCGCACTCCTGCACGCTCCATGTCCATGAGAACCTTGACGAGCGGCTCCTCGACGTCCGAGAGCGCAACGGGCGCCCCGGCGGAGCCGGGGCAGTCGCCCCTGAGCGCCAGCGCCTGTCCGCGAAGGACGTCGTCGAGCCGCAGCGTCACGTCCGCGTCCTCGGCCGCGTAGTCGGTGACCCTTGCGATGTCCTTGCCGAGGAGCGTCGGCTCCGGCTTGCCGCGCTCGGGCTCGCCCGCGACCTCGGAGAATCGGATCGTGCGGTATCCGAGGTATCGCTCGGCCAGCATGTCCATGCCGTGGCGCGCGGCGGCTTCGATGCAGTAGTGCGCGAGCATCACGTCGTGCGGGGCGCGCGCGAAGCCGATGCCGTGGCGCCGCAGGACAGTG
>JAFRBA010000282.1 GCA_017405115.1 Kiritimatiellia bacterium | reverse complement strand
GGGCGCATCTCCATTTTTTAAAGGATCTCTCCGTCGGACAGGACCGTCGAGGTTTTCGGCGCGACTGCAGTCCTTGGCCCGACCTGTTCGCCCGACCCGCATTTCGCGGGCGCCCCCGACATGATTTCGACGCGCGCGCCTTCACGCGCGCCCCTTGCCGTCGGTCGTCGAAATCACGTCGGACCCGCGAAAGTGCTCTCGTGCGCCAGTCGGGCCGCGTCCTGCCGCGCCTGCGTCAGCCCGCCGAGGCCTTCTTCGCTTTCCGCGGTGCGTTCTTCGACTTCGACCACCTTATCGAGAGCTCGACCAGCTCGTCGCAGAGTTCCTTGAACCTCCGGAAGTTCTCGGTCTCCTTCTTCACCCGGGGGTAGTCCTCCGCGCGGACGTAGTCCGTACACCCCCTCCGCCGGAAGGTGTAGCTCGCCTGGTAGTAGGCCGCGCCCCCTCCCCCCGCCTTGTGCGTCTGCCGAGAGAGCGAACCGGGGCGCATAGGCCCGAGCTCGTGCATCTTCCGCTTTACCGCGTTGATTCTCTTCTCTATTTGGTCCATGTACAGCCCTCCCTTTTTTTGGTACAATAGTGTATCATACTAATGCTCCATTGTCAAGTGGGGCGGAAAGGGAGGCATGAAGGCTGCGGCGGACATGATGAAGCTGGAGGAGAGGATAAGGGCGAAGACCTGCGAGTACGGCCTTAAGCTGTACGCGGAGAGCCTGCAGAGGGTGGCGGACGAGACGCCGCGCGTCGGCAGCGACGGCAGACGCCTGACGCAGGGCCGGATGCAGGACGCCCAGGTCAGGACGCCCTACGGCACGGTCCCGGTCAGGGTCTTCTGCGGGCGCTGCATGGCGACGGGGAGGTTCGAGGTCCCGTTCAAGGATGCGTACTGCAGGGGGTCGCGGTTCGCCATGACCCCGCTTCTCGAGCGCCACGTGGCCGTGACGGCCTGCGAGACCGGCTCCTTCGAGAAGTGCGAGAGGCTGTGCGCGGAGTGGGGGTGCCCCGTCAGCGACGACAAGGCCATGGACCTCGTGCGGGACCTCGGCGGGAGCTGCCTCGACTCGGACCTGCCGCCGCTATGCAGGGACGCGGCGGGGTCGGAAGACGTGCTCATAGTCTCCCTCGACGGATGGGAGGGACGCTTCCGGGGCGAGCGGTGGGGGGAGAAGGAGGAATGCAGAAAAGACCACGTGGACTGGCACGACATCAAGTCCGCCGTCATGTACAGGCTCTCGCAGGTCGCGGACACAGGCGCGGGCAGGCGGACCATCGTCACGAAGCACATCGTCTGCGTCCCGCCCGGCACCACTCCGGAGGCCTTCGCGAAGAAGGTCGAGCGCGAGGCCGAGCGGATGGGCATGCTCCGGGCGGCCAAGGTGTACTTCATCATGGACGGGGCGACCTACCTGTGGAACCTGTTCGACGTCCACTTCTCCGTCTACGCCAGGGGGACGCTCGACTACTACCACGCCGTGCAGCATCTCGCGGCGCTGGCCGACGCGCTCTTCGCGGGGGAGAAGGACCCGGGGCCGCGCAAGGAGTGGCTGGACAGGCAGTGCCGCGAGCTCAAGTCCCTCGGCCCGAAGACCCTCCTGGAGACGATCAAGGCGATCGACTGGAAGAGCATCCGCAGACGCGAGGCCAGGAAGGCCGCGAAGCGCGAGGCGGCGTACTTCCTGTCGCACGAAGAGCACATGGACTACGACAGGAACGCCGCGCTCGGCGTGCCGATCGGGAGCGGGGCCATGGAGTCGCAGTGCTCGCAGAACCAGAACAGGTTCAAGCGGCGCGGGCAGTTCTGGTCGGACGAGGGCTTCGCGGCCTTCATCGAGGTGTACGCGCGGTACACGAACGGAGAGCTCAAGTACTGCTTCTCGCGAAGGAAGGCGGCCTGACGGGACCGGGCGCGGCAGCCGAAGGGCGACTGGCGCACGAGAGCACTTTCGCGGGTCCGGCGGAATCTTGACGACAGGCTGTTCGGGCGAGCGCCATGCGCGAGCGTCAGGATTCTGCCGGGGGCGCCCGCGAAATGCGGGTCGGGCGAGCAGGTCGCACGCAGGCTGCCTCCGCCGAATCGGAAAGTCAAGTCAAAAGTCAAGGACAACCGTTAAAAAACGGAGATGCGCCCTTTTCGTTTCGGTGCCTTGTTGCTTCCCACCCAATATGGTAAAATACACATGTTTTTTTCGACATGAATTCATGAGTAATTGGCATGAAAATCGATAGCAACATACTCTACGCCCCGTGTCCATGCGGGAGCGGCAAGAAGTTCAAGTTCTGCTGTATGCAGAATGTGCGCGACTATCTCCCCGACAACCCCACGCAGGTGGAGGTCACGATGGAGGTTCGCAAGGCCATGCAGCCGCATGGCATGATAAACGACATCGATCCCGTCGAAGACCGTGAGGCGATTGATCTCATGCAACGCGGCGTAAGGGAACGCGACAGGCGCAATCTCGACGAGGCTCTGCGGCTCTTCCGTGAGTCACGCGAAATGAAGCCGAAGCTCTACACGTCCTGGAACAACGAGGCGACATGTCTTTGGGAATGCGGACGCTTCGAGGACGCCGTCAAGGCGCAGAAGGGTGGCCTTGCGCTCTCGGCCGACTGCAATTCCTTCGGCTGGGCACAGCTCTCCGAGTTCCAGTATTTCCTCGGAAGGGATGATGAAAGCCAGAAATCGCTCGCCCGGGCGATGGCCATTCCGCCCATATCTGACGACTGCGCGACAAAGGTTTGCGCCGCGCTCGCATTGCTGAAACGTCATGCGGACATTGTGGAATACGCAAGAAAATCAGGGTTCGACAAATCGCCATGGGTTGCGTTCTACTCTGGCGTTGCCGCCATGAACGTAGGCGACAGGGAGGCGGCACGTCGGATGCTGGAGATTGCGGATGACGGCGGTGTCGGCGGCACGCTCGTGGATGACGTGCAATGGGACATCACGGACGGCGAAAACGAGGCGGAATGCCCGTATGGCGAGTGGCAGTATTTCACAACGGAGTCATACGAGGCGGGTCCCCTTGCGGGACGCGCCATGGCGGAACGGCGACCGGAACACGAAAACGTGGTGTGCGACCTTTTGGAGTTCATGCTCGCCGAGCGGTGCATCGCGAAGAAGGATGCATTGGAAGCCATCGAGTCCTTTGGCGGGCGGCGTTCCAAGCGGCTTCGCGAATGGCTGGCGACGACGGATGCATTTGACGTGGTGTCGAGCGAATACGATCCTTACGAGTCGTCAGGCGATGAGATTGCCGCCCAGAAGATGCTGGCCGATCTCGGTTTCGAGGCCGTCACGCTTGACGAATCTGTAGAACCCGGCGAGAAACTTCAAGGTGAGGACGATTTTATTTTCCGCGAGGCCATCGAGAACTACAAACACGCCCGCGTCGGGTCGAGGAAATGGATAAAGGCGCGGGATACGTTCAAGGATGTCTATGAGCGGCATCCCGACTTCTTCCGCGCGGGGTTCAACTATGCCACGATGCTGCAGGAGGAGGGCGAGATTGCAGG
Organism: Kiritimatiellia bacterium; assembly: GCA_017405115.1. The sequence continues at coordinate 11,941 of JAFRBA010000282.1, read as the reverse complement.
TGTTGTGAGAATCGCCGAGAAAATTGCATCCGAACATCCGGAATATGCGTATGCGCAGGCGGCACTGGTACGCTCTGCGATTGATGCGGGAGACCTAGCCAAGGCGGAAAAACTCGTGCGAGGGTATCGTCCTCCTGTCAGGATGCATCCGCTCGAGTATCGGGCTTGGCTCCGTGCGCAGCTTGCGTTCTACATGGCGAAACGCGATGACGTCCGGGCTGACAACACCGCAGATGCCATTGACAGGATCGAACGCGAATTCGGACTTCATTCGTAAAGGATTTTCATGAGATGAGAAGCAAGAAGAACGCGAATGACGCGGCTTTAGATGCCGCTATGGACCCGCTGGCGGAAAAGATACTCTCGCTCACCTGGGATGGTCTTCGGAAATGGAGCGATTCTGGTTCTGTCGAGCGCGGCCGCGAGTATCTGTCGAACGTCGAAACGCCTGTGCGCCTTGCGGACGGGAGCGTCATCGCCACGGTTTGCGGTAGCGACGAGTATTTCACGCGTCTGCGGCTTGACGAAAATGGTGCCCTCCAAGGCGACTGCACTTGCCCGGTCGGCTACCGCTGCAAGCATACGGTCGCGCTCGCCCTCGTCTGCGCGAAGAAGATGAAAAGCGGCGAGGAAATCGAAAAGGCCGACATGGCGTCGCGCAAATGGAAACGTGCGCTTGACGAGCTGGACTATGCGCGAGAGAATGAATCCTACGACGATGATTGGGACGACGATGATCTTGAGGATGACAACCTCTTTGACGACGATGAGCCGAGTGGCGGCGACGAACTGGATGAGAAGAAGCGTGGAAAGAAGTCGCAGATACAGCACTCGAAGCCAAGCGGTGACAAGATAAGTGACCATGTCGCCGGCCTTTCTTCCGATGCCTTGCGCGGATTGGTGAACGAACTTCTGAAGAATGTTCCGGAAGTCCGTCGGTATCTGGACCACAAGCTCGAAGTGCGCAAGGCGACAAGTGCCGACATTGTGCGGATGGCGAGGAGCGCCGTGAGGGAGGCGACGTCCGGCTGGTACGACTACTGGGAGGCGAAGAAAGGAAGGTGCGAGCTTCCAGACTACTCGCTCGTGAAGGAGTATTTCTCGCTGATAGCAGAGTCAGCGGATGGTTTGCAACCCCTGATGGATCTGGCCGAAGAACTCAAGCGCAAGGCGTTCAGCCAGGCGGAACGTTCCCGCGACGAGTACGGCAACATCTCCTCGCAAGTTTCGGCATGCATGGATATCGCGGCTAAGGCCGTGCTGACGAGCGCGCTTGACCCCGTGGAGAAGGTAAAATGGATGGAGTCCATACGATCCAAAGACGATTATTGTGTTCTTGACTATATGGAGGTGAAAACCGTCGAAACGATGCGCACGGACAAAAGGGGATGGTCGAAAATTGCCGACTATTATCTTGGCAGAGACAAGAAGGTGACGGTCGTGGGCGAAACAGGGCATCGAGGAAGCATCCATGAGATTGCAGTCGCTCTTGAGCAGGCGGGTCGTGAAGAAGAGGCAATATCCCTGTTGAATGAAGAGCCGGAGGACGAACGCTACCAGAAGGAGCTGGTCGATCTGCTTCTGCGATTGGGGCGGCGCAAAGACGCGGAAAATGTCTGTCGGAAGAATCTCGCTGCAATGTCAGCCGATGATCTACGCCGTCACGATTTCCTTGAGCGGTTAAAGGCCATGGCCAGCGAGGATGGCGACGGCAAGACTCTTGCCGTCTGCGATCTTGTCAGCTTCGTTGCCTATCCGCGTGTGGAATCCTACAAGGCGTTGAAGGAGTCGTGTGGGAAGATCAAGGTATGGAAACGGGTTCGCGAAGGGGTGCTCAAGTACCTTGAAAGCGGCAATCTGCCGGAGAAGGAAAAGAGTTGGCCGTTGCCGCCATTGCCGACAGGGTTGCCGGACGGAAAGAGTTCCGCGTTCCCGAAAAATGAGATTCTTTGCGAGCTGGCAATACTTGAGAAGCGCACTAAAGACGTGCTGTCGTGGTACAAAAAGTCGGTCGCCTCCAAGGACTGGGTAGGATGGCATTCGTATGACGGGGGACTCGAATGGAAAGTTGCGGATGCGATATGTGGAGAGTTCCCGGAAGAAGCCATAGCCATTTGGCAAGAATTGATCAAGGTCAATCTTGGCTCCGTTGGCGACGGCTACTACACGGCGATATGCAATGCCCTCAAGAAAATGCGTTCAGTGATGAAGAAACTTGGGCGGCTCGCCGAATGGCAAGGCATTATCGCAAACATTCAGGCTGGGTACAAGCGGAGGATTAACCTCATGCGGATGCTTCGTAATCTTGAATCGGAACGTGACGGGCGCATTGCGGAGTGGAACGGATGAGTCGCCATATCCCCAGACATTCTATCCGTCAACCTGCCTCGGCAGACGGATATGGCAAGTTCAAGATCGAATTGATGGGTTCAGGGATCAGGTACGTCATCGTGATCCCTGACCGCATCACGCTTGACAAGCTCCATGAGATCATACAAACGATCTTCGTGTGGGACGAAGAGCATCTTTGGGATTTCCGAGATGGACATGGGCGTCGATACATGGACGAGGACGTGTGGGGCGTTCACGATGATGTCATTGAAAGTTGCATTCCGCCATCAAAGGCAATCCTTGCCGAAGTGCTTCCCATGCGGGGAGACAAACTCATCTACACCTACGATTTCGGCGACGACAACAGGCATGTCATCACGCGGATGGCCGATCCCAAGATGCCCGGGTGCTATTGCGTGAAGTCGGAGTACACACCCTCTCCCGAATGGGAATACTTTGAATACACTATGTCCGAAGAAAATTGCGAAACATGGCGACAGCCAAGTATTGAAGAGGTTGATGCCATGTTGAAGTCGATCTTGTAGAAACAGGATGTGTGACATGCGGATGGTCGGCGACCGCGTCGAACACAACTGGCGGATGCCGAACATACGCGGCAAGCGGGCCGTCCGGCATGTCGTGTTCGACACGAACTACTGGAAGTCGTTTGTGGCGAGCCGCCTCCTCACCTCGATGGGCGACAGAGGAAACCTCTCGCTCTGGGGGCGCGAGACGGAGCGGCACATGCTCTTCGCCGAGCATCTCACCGCCGAGTACCGCGTCAAGACCGAGGGTCGCGGACGCAAGGTGGACGAGTGGAAGATGCGCCCCGAGGCGCACGACAACCATTGGTTCGACGGCGTCGTCGGCGCGGCCCCTTGCGGCCCCTACGGGGTTCGCTTCGCTCAGGCGACCCGACGCCTGCGGCGCGGGCGCATCTCGCGGTCGCCGCGTCTATGTGCGGCTGCGTCCTCGCGGGGACGGACACCATGCAGGCGCGCAAGCCCGCGAAGCCGAAGGTGAAGCTGTCGGAACTGCGGAAGGCGAAAGGACGCTGAATCTCGCTCTAACTCTTTCGAGTTCGATGTGGTTAGCAAAACTTCATTTCGTTTTCATCCGCCTTGCCAGCATATTGCAAGTTGCATTGTATTATTAGAGGTCGTGTTGCATGACACTATCGGGTATTCTATCCCTATCATTCATGTGGTATGAGACGGCCTTGTGACAATTCAATCGTGCATCCACCCCACAGACCACCCAGACTTCCCCATTCAAGCGTACCTTCAAACATAATCTCGGAACCTCGGTGCAGTAACGCCAACCGTTCGATGTCATTTTTCTTCTGGAACACCACTTCGGCCCTCACTGAATCCCTGCCAGTCCGTCCAGCAAGATCAACCGTCACTTTAACCCCCTTGTTCCATAGGAGATTTGAACGGACCTCATCACTGGCGCTGTTCAAATCGTGTGTGCCCAAGTCCGAGATTAGGGATATGATCCCTTTCCAATAGACCCTTTCACCACGATTCTTTTTCCAAAACATCTGTTCCTGAAGCGCTGTCAAACCATTGTGACTATGCAGAGAGTGAGTGTCCCTCACCACTGATTCCCATGTCATCGTGTTTTTGATTCGGTTCTCCAGTTCAATTCGCTCTTGTTCCGCTTGTCGCCGTTGTTCTTCCGCCGCCTTCTTTTCGTCATCAATACGTCTTTGGCGTTCCCGCTCTCTCGACTCCGCTAGCTTGCGGGCAAGCTCCTGTTCCGCCTCCAATCGTTTCTTCTCCAGTTCTGTTCGCACCGCCTGCGTCTCCTTTGAGAATACGATGCCGCCGACATTGTCCCACTTGTTGGTGGGTAACGCATCGAGATCGCTACTTTTGAAATCGGACACATTAAGAACGAGTTTTAGGTCCTTGTCGTGCCAGTTGCCCGCGATATTATTCATCATCCGAATAGCATCCGATATCAGAAATGTGCCTTGCTCTCTCTTCGGGAAACGGTCGTCATGCACGATTTTACTCGGTACTTTGACTATGCCATTGTTACGCCGGACTATCTCAGTATCCAGCGCACGCAGGTTGACACGCTTGACGCCAGGTCCGAATCTATCAAGTTTGTAGATCATCCCGTTTTCGAGATTAAGATATTCTCCATCAGGGTACACCTTTTCGCCTTTTTGTACGATGACAAAATCGGGAAGAGGAGGCTCGTTTGCAGTCATGCGTCGTTCGACCTCTTGGCTCATTAGGTCAATTATCAATAACTTAATGACCTTGGATTCCCCGTCTTTCTCGCCTTTCATGAGGAGTCGATAGTTGTCTGTGAGGCAAGTCCACCGGTTCGGGCCATCGCTCTTCAATTCAAGCCCGTAAGTACGTTTCAAGGCAGCGATGACCATGTCGCCGTGCGGTTTCATCTCCCCATCAGAGAGACGTGCTGATGTGAATAGCATCCGCTCTAACAGGCGAGATTTTTCTCCATGCTTTAAGCTGACCGTCGTGAAGATACCGAGGAAACGCTTGGTTAGATTAATTGGCACCTCAGAATTGGTTTGAACACCTCTGCGCCGATCTGGGAATGTACCAAGTCTGTAGCCCGCAAATTCGAAAGAGCATGCTTTGCTGGCTGTCATACCCTGTTGGTTACCAGTGGGTATCTTCTGCCGCCGCTGCTCTTCCTCCCGCCTTTTCAGGCAGTCTGGACAGATTATGCCGAACGTTGGATTTACGTACTTGCCGCAATTGCCGCCACACGGTTTGAAGTCCTTGTGCGCATGACAGAGTTCTGTGGATTGGGAGAACGACTCAATCTCGTCGATCTCATTTCCGCACACCTTGCAGCGTTTTTCCTGTCCGGCAGCGCAACTGATAACAACGAATGCGGCGGCGAAGATAATAAAACACTTGTTTTTCATGGTTGTTCCTGTCCTATTCCGTTTTATTTCGCAAGGGCGGGGCTTGTCCTCACGTTGAAAAATGAAGTAACCTTAGCCCTGCGACTGGGACTTGCTATGATATAAATATCCAGTGCCAGCAAGACCACAATGGCCGCCAATACGCACTTTAAGATGGTATGCTTGTCGCTTTTCATTTCTTGTTCCTTTCACATGCATTCTTTACGGCGTTAAAGACTTCAGACACTTCTTTTATTATGACTTCGCAAGTCAACGGTTCGAGTTTTTCCTCGGCAACTACGTCAAACAGGTGCGGATACTTGCTACACACCGCACCTGTACGTTTATAGATGACACGATGAACCAGCAGTTCCATCTCCATCATGGCATCTTGAAGTGCAAGTTGCACTTTGCCCCAGTCGGAATGGCGATTTGAATTCGGTTTTGTCATTGATCAGGACTCCTCATCATTTTCCACCGTTATACTGGTTCCTCAATCTTCAATCAGATAACGAATCTTATACCCTATTTCAAAGGGATCCATATTGTGATCTCCGCATAGTGGGCAAATCCTGCTATGGTGATTTTTAGGGATGGCGCAATCACACACGAAACAATACCAGCCGTAACGCGATAGTGCTTCTCTCCAAGATATGTACACTTTGCCTTTGTCTGAGGTGCGCAAGTTGATGTAAGGTTCTGACATCCAACACCTCCTTATCGGTCGAAGAATGTACTTGGTGAGAATCCATCATCCTCGCCATCGGGGAACATGTCGTCCAATATGCCGTCAGGGTCAGGATCAGAGCCGACAGACCTATCTGTCAACCGATCACCGCGGTCAGGGCACCGTCCTCTCCTTAACACGCGATCGTCGTCAAAGTATAAGCGGCAATGTTTACAGTAATTTCTCATTGTTCTTTTTCCTTGTGCCCTGTTGGTGTTCCACTTCGCAAGGATCGGGCTTGTCCTCGTTCCGTGCCGCGCCGCTGTTCGGCGGTCTGACACGATTTGAGGCCATGAAAAAACCTCCCATCGTGTTCCTGTGGAGGCTGTAGGAATTGCCTTATCCGAAACACGATGAGAGGCAAACGCTTGCGCGTTTCCTCTGCATAGTGTCGTCGGATGCGAACTTCCTACATTCCCACAGGCGACTGCTTTGCAGCATTGCTTAAATCATCTTGTCGCGCTTCATCGGCTGGCGGCGCGATGGGGTCATCGCGCCCTACCGATGCGGCGACCGTGGCGGGACATTGCCCCGCCTATGACCGTTTCACTGTTTTATGGGCTTGTTCCTTTCATTTGCAGTTTCACGATTGAGATTGGTTTTAGAGCGCATAACCGCCGCGTTAGCGGGGAGAGCGCGGTGCGCTCTCCGAGCCGAGCGGAAGCGAGAGCCGAGCGATTTCGGAGGCAGATAGGCCTGTGTATTTGGCTATAGTTTCCACGGCCATGCCGTCTGCCTTCATCTGCCGCGCAGACTGCCGTATTTTTTCGATTGCCGCGTCGCGCTCGGCAACGGCCGCGTCAGCGCGAGCCTTCTCTGCATCGCGTTCGGCTTTAAGCCCCGGCACCTTTTCTGCCTCTCGCTCAGCGTTCGCTCGCCGCGTTTCGCGGCAAAGCCAATCCTGAAAGCCGTCGTACTTCGCCCGCTCTTCCGGCGTGAGGGCGGCAACTTCCACCATTTCGAGGGCTTTCCTGACCTCCGGATTCTCCTCGAGTTCCGGCGGGGCCTTGCGAATCTTGCCGTTGATCTCCGTAAGGAAGCGAAGCCACAGCACCGCCATTTTCCGCTCCGGCCAAGTGTGCGGCGTGAACTTCTTAAGCTCAACGAAAACAAGCTGAATCCCGTCTATCGTCTCGCCCTTGACCTCGCGATGTTCCAGACGATAGTGGTGATACCACTGCGGCACATCGAGGTCAAGGTTGTCGTTCAAGAGGTTCAGCGAATAGACAGTCTTGAGATTTCGGTAGTTTCCGCCCGCCGGAAGTTCGCGAGAGTACGCCTTGGCTGCGTTGAAGAGTGCGCGTTGATTGTAATCGGGCGACCAAATCATCTGCATCTCCACAATGAACTGGCGACCATTCTGATCCTTGCAGCGAACATCTACAATGCTGTCTTTGTGCAGCGGGTCGTCGGGAACGATCTCCGGCGGAAGATATTCGATTGAAACGATCTTGCCATCCTCCGGCAAGGGCAGCAAAGCATTCAAGAGACTTGCAAGCAAGTCCGAATGTTCGCCAAAGACCTTCTTGAAAGTCAAGTCGGCCTTTGGATCGACATACTTCAACTCATTCATAAAGCCGCCTTTCCTTCGGATTGGAACGACAGACAACAACGCGCATAAAGGCCGCAGTTGCCGCCTTTACGCCATCGCAGTTGATGCGAACTGTCTTGCTTGTCGTCGTCATTCTGTCTTTGCTCTCCGTTCGAGGGCACAATAACCCTATCGAAAAACAAGCGTATTTTAACATAACGGTGGGTAAAACACAAGTGGCGGTGAACTTTCAAGAATCACCGAATCACCGAAACTTGCGGTCGTAGAGCATCGCGCCGTTCAGGACGACGAGAACAGAGCCGAGATTGTGGACGAGCGCGCCGCTGACGGGTCCGAGAAGCCCCAAGACGGAGCATGTGATCGCGCAGGCGTTGATTGTCATCGAGATTGCGATGTTCGTCTTGATGAGACGGACGCACGCGACGGAAAGCCGCTTCAAGTAGCCGATTTTCGAGAGGTCGTCGCCGACAAGCGCAACGTCCGCCGCCTCTACCGCGATGTCGCTGCCCGCGCCTCCCATCGCGATGCCGACGTAGGCGGTTTTCAGTGCGACCGCGTCGTTCACGCCGTCGCCGACCATGCAGCAGCGTCGCCCATCTTGTTCGATTTCCTCGATGGTCTTCGCCTTGTCTGCCGGAAGAAGCTCCGCTTTGACCTCGGCTATGCCGAGCGCGTCCGCAACCGACTGCGCCGTCGCCGCATGGTCGCCCGTAAGGAGATAGGCGCCAACGCCGCTTGATGCGAGGTCGGCTATAGCCGCCTTGCCGCCGTCGCGTAGCGTGTCGGCAAGCGCGACGATCCCGCGAACTGTGTCGTTCGCGGCCACAAACACGACGGCCTTTCCTTCTGCGCGGAGGCGGCTGGCGGTTTCTGCGACCGTCTGCGGTGGTTCTGCCACACCACATTCGCTGAGCCATTGCTCCGTTCCGCAGACGACGGACATTCCATCGACCGTGCCTCTCACGCCGCGTCCAGGCGACATCGCGAAGCCTTCACATGGTCTAGCCGACGTTGCGGCGCAGATCGCCTTGGCGAGCGGGTGTTCGCTCATGGCCTCCACGCTCGCCGCAAGCGCAAGCGTCTCGCCGTCCGTCGAATAGGCGACGCCGAGCTTGCCTGTCGTGAGGGTTCCCGTCTTGTCGAAACAGGCAACGGACACCGTGCCCATCCGTTCTAGCGCCTCGCCCGACTTGACGATTACGCCGTATTTCGTGGCCTGCCCAATCGCCGCCATGACGGACGTGGGCGTCGCGAGAGCGAGAGCGCACGGGCAGAACACGACCATGACCGTGACGCCGCGAAGGAGCGCCGTGTGCACGTCGCCGTAGAATGTCCATACGCCCGCGAATGTCAGGAGCGCGATTGTCATCGAGGCGGGCACGAGTATCGCGGCCCACTTGTCGGCAATGCGCTGCATGGGAGCCTTCCGTCCCTCGGCCTCCCTGACGAGGCGTATCATCTTCTGGAGCGAACCGTCTGCGCCAGCTTTCGTGGCCTTGACCGTAATCGCGCCGAAGCGGTTGACCGTTCCCGAATACACCTCGTCGCCAACCGCCTTGTCAACCGGCAGCGATTCGCCCGTCATCACGCTCTGGTCCACGGTCGTCGCGCCTTCGGCTATCGTTCCGTCCACGGGGATCGTCGCGCCGGGCTTTACCATTACGGCGTCGCCGGGCGCAATCTCGCCGACCGGCACGTCCTTGAAGAAGATTCCCTTTGCGCGGCACTTGGGACACGTCACCACGCGGCGGGCGGTCTGCGGAACGAGCGCGACGAGTTTGTGGAGACCCTTCTTCGCCCGGCTGACGGTCAGCTTCTCCAACTTCTCGCCAAGCGCCATGATGAACGCGACCTCGCCGGCGGCGAAAAGCTGTCCGATGGCAACACACGCGACCATTGCAGTGGAAATGAGGAGAGCGGCCCGGATGCGTCGCTCGACGATGATCGCTTCCGTTGCCTCCTTCAGGACGGGAAGGCCGCAGAGGAGAAGCGGAATCCACGCGGGATCGGCGGCTTGCCGCCAACTGTGCCAGCCGACGTCGGAATGCCCGCCGCAGCCATGTCCCATCAACAGAAAGCTTGCGAGAAGCGCAAGCCCCGACACCGCTATTGACGGCCAGCTCGCAAGTGACGCCGCCACCTTCTCCGCCAAAGCCCAGAAGCCGCTGTTCGCGACAGCCGCCGCCTTTGCCTCCGCGCTCGCTCCGCAACATGATCCCATTTGAGCGCTCCTATGCCATCTTCGAGAAGTTCTCCAGCGCCTCCGCGAACGCCTCTATCGTCTCGTCCGCGTTGCCGCTCTCGATGCCCTCGCGGACGCAGTGGCGGAGGTGTCCGTCGAGAATGATGAACGAGATCTTGTGCAGTGCCCCGTTCACCGCGTTGAGCTGGGTGAGGATGTCCTCGCAGGGCACATCCTCCGCAAGCATCTTCTGTATGCCGTTCAGCTGCCCCACGACCTTCTTCAGCCGCAGTTGCAGCGACGTCACGTCTTCCATGCACTTCTTCATTGTACTCGATTTTCCTTTCCTGTTTTCTGAAACCATACCCTCGTAGAGTATGCAAGTGGCGCTCGTCAACCGTACATCCCGTCCGCAAAAGCCCGACACGGGCCAACGTGGCGTTTCCTGGCGCGGCAGGCGGGGCGTGTCACGCCATCTGATCAATAAGGGCGCGAAGCCGCTCCTTTAACCGCTCAAGCTCGGCCCAATCCTTCTGCCGTTCCGCAACGGCGATCAATCCTTCAAGCCGGTGGATCTGTTCGATCAAGTTGTCTCTTTGCGGCATTGCCATAAGCCTACCTCGGATTATTCTCTGCGTCAAATCTTCGTGGGCGGCGCGGGCGGGTCGGCAGTTTTGAATGTGCCTCACGCGCCTTCTTAAGCGTCTCTATGGCGTCTAAAATCGTCTTGTCGCCTGGGAAACGCGCATTGAGGGATTCGGCGAACTCCAACGCACGGCGAAGTTCGGCGTCGCGGGGGTCGCGTTCTCCGCGTTCTACCGTTGCAAGCGCACCTGCGAGAGAGTACGCTGCCTTTGCCGCTTCCCTGTGTGTTGCTTCAAGTGCGCGTGCAGTCTTCACGTAGCCGACCACAAGCGCGGCGACAAAGGCCGCGAGCAGGAACGCGGCGGCGACAGTTCCAAACGCCGCGAGTGGGTTGCGTCGAGCAAAGAGGCGAAAACGACGCAAAGGCGACGGCGGATTGGCGGCGACAGGCTCGTGTGCAAGAAATCGTCGAAGATCGGCTATCATGGCATCGACGCTTTCGTAGCGGCGAGACGGATCATTTGCCGTGGCCCTTGCGCAGATGGCGGCAAAGTCGGGAGGGACGGTCTTTTGCGGTCGTGCCAGTTCGCGCAAGGTCACGCCAAGCGAATACAGGTCGCTCGCTTCGGTCGCTTCGCCGCCGTTGAGTACTTCCGACGCCATGTAGCGTTTCGTGCCGCTTTTGTCGTTTGCGCCATCTGCGGCGAGGCAAGCAAGTCCGAAGTCGCCGAGCTTTACTCTTCCGTCGTCGCCGATGAAAATGTTGGACGGCTTCACGTCGCGGTGGAGAATCCCGCACCGATGGGCGTAGGCAAGCGCCTCGGCAACGGTTGCTCCAAGGCGGGCGACATCCTCGACGGACGCGAAAGCGTGCCGTTCGGCACTTTCACCTTTGACCAGTTCCATTGCGAACCATGCGCAATCGGAATCGGCTCCCGCAGAAAAGACCTGCACGATATTTGGATGGTGAAGCTGAGCGACGGTTCGCGCCTCGTCCGGGAGTGGGGCATCAAAGACGTTATTCGACACGACCTTGACCGCGACATCGCGCCCAAGCGAAACCTGCCGCGCCACATAGACCGCACCCATTCCGCCGCAGCCGAGGAGGGAGATCGGCTCAAAGTCCGCAATCGGCGGAAACGCTGGCGGTTGTGAGTCCTCGCATTTCCCGAGTTCGTCAAGTTCTGCCGCGAGCCGGCGCAAGTCGTTTGTCAGTTCTTCCTGAAGCATGAGACCTCCACAAGTTTCTGCTGCAGTTTTTCCAATGCGCGGACATAGCGGATCGACGCCGCCTTTTCCGTAAGCCCCAGCGCGGCGGCGCATTCGGCGTTGCCCATTCCGTCGAAGTGGCGCATGACGAGGATTGCGCGGTCGTTCTCCGGCATCGCGGCAAGTGCGCGGCGGAGAATCGCATGGCGTTCGTCCCTGTCCACGCGGGATGCGGGCGATGTGATGTCAGCTGGGAGGTTGTCGAACGGCGACGCTTCTTCACTTTCAATTTTACACTTTACACTTTCAACTTCCCTGTAGGCGTCGCGTCCCTGCGCTTGAAGGTGGCGACGCTCGATGTCGCATATAGCCTAAAGAAGAATTGTCCGCAGCTTGTAGTAAGTCGGCACGTCGTCCCAGTCGAGGCCCACGTCGCAGCCCACGCGGCAGTACTCTGCCCGG
>JAFRBA010000281.1 GCA_017405115.1 Kiritimatiellia bacterium | reverse complement strand
TCTTTGTCTTGCGGGAAAGAATGCGAATGACGTCGCGAATCTCCGTATCGCGGCCTATGACGGGGTCGAGCTTGCCCGTCCGCGCGAGCGCGGTCAGGTCTGTTCCGTACTTTTCAAGGCAGTTCTCATTGTCATCTGGTGGTGTGTAGCTTGCATTCATAGTTCTGTACCTCCTGTCTAGGTCAAGCAGATGCCATGCCACGCCTGTAACGGTGCCGTTTCGTGACATGCTGTCGCGCTTTGCGACATTGTCGCGCAGTTCTGGACCGTTCGTCCTATTTGCGGGTCGGGTTTCGGCCTTCCGTGCGGCGGAGTGTGCGCGAAAGATGGCTTGCGTTGCAGAAGCCGGTTTCGCCCGCGACCTTTTCAAGCGATGCCCCGGGCTGCGCGAGAAGGGACTGCGCCTTTGCGACGCGCATCGCAATCACGTAGTCGCCAGGGCTTCTTCCGACCGTGTTTCTGAACATTCGCGAAAGCGTGCTGACGGAGCGTCCCGATACGGCGCAGATGTCGGCGAGGGATATCTTACGTCCGATGTTCTGCGCGATGTAGTCTACTTCCGCCCGTATCGGGCTTTGCGCGGTGGTTTTGCTGTTGCATGCTTCGCGCGAAAGAAGCAGAATGACAGATGTGAAAAGCGACGAACAGACTTCGTGGCGCAACGGATGGTCGGCGTCCTCCTCCCTGCGAATCGCCTTCACTAGACCTACAACTTCCGGGATGTTCTGCCGAGCCACTCGTCCAAGAGTGTCGGCTTTTACAGGGGGCGTATTTTTGGGGAATAGCGAGGCCATTAGCGGACATCCGCCGAAGAGCAGGGATGTCGGAGGATTCTTGCTGAGGTACAGGAGGTTGAACACAACCGTTCGGGCTGCAAGTTCAGCATAACCGTGTCGCTCACCGGGATGGATGACGAAGAAGTCGCCGGCGCGAAGCCTGACGGTTCCGCCGGAGTATATGTGGTTGAGGCTTCCCGATGCGACGAGCACCAGTTCTGAGAAGTCGTGGTCGTGCATGGCAATCGTCTCATTGCTCGGCGCGTCGTGCATTTCGCGCACGATGCACGCAAGCCCGGAGTCCTTGAAGTACTCCGTGCTCGTCAGCCGTTCCAGATGAACTATCTTCGCCATGTCGCAGATTATACCAAAAATCCGCGCAGTGCGGTTTCGCCCTGAAATCCTCAGCCAAGATTCTGCAAGTTGTTGGTAAGTCTGCAAGCCTGTAATTAAGTGTTGTGAACGGCGGCTTTCTTTTTGGATAAAATGTAAAAATCTAGGGTTATGACCGTTGATAAAATGCGCATCGTCTGGTATAATACGCCTCGAACAGGAGGGATTGTATGATAAAGCGTAAGATAGAGAGTGACCTGGAACGATTCTTCGAGGCGGGAGGATCGTATGCACTGCTTATAGATGGTGCGCGACAGGTCGGCAAGACTTACATTGTCGAGCGATTTGCCGAAAAGCATTACGATGTCTTCATCAAGGTTGATTTTGTCACAATGAAGGGAGCCAAGGCCATTTTTGAGGATGTCGAAGACGAGAAGGATGTTCTGCTTCGTATTTCGGCATTTACATCAAAGGGAATCAAGAGGGGAAGGACGCTGGTGTTCTTCGACGAGGTTCAGGAATGTCCTGAAGCAGTGACTTTCGTCAAGGCGCTTGTTCAGGAAGGCGGATGTCACTATATTCTCAGCGGATCGCTGCTGGGAGTGGAGATCAAGAACATTAGATCCGTCCCTGTAGGCTTCATGGATGAAGTAAAGATGTATCCGCTAGATTTTGAAGAGTTTGTAAGTGCGTGTGGCGAGCGTTCCGAGATGATTGACGAGGCACAAAGGGCATGGTTGGAAAGAAAACCCCTGGCAAAGGTCTATCACAACAGGCTCTTGAAGCTCTTCAGGCTTTATCTTGTGGTTGGAGGAATGCCGGCGGCCGTGCAGTCGTATTTGGATACGCGAGACATCATGAAGGTTGTCAGGGAGCAGAAGAAGATAATTGCCATGTACCGAAAGGACATCAGCAAGTACGACGAAAAGAATGCGCTACGCATTCGACTTGTATTCGACCGCATTCCGGCAGAGCTTGACAAGAAGAACAAACGCTATTATGTTTCGTCGATAGAGGCGGGGGAGCGGTTCGAAAATCTAGAAGACGAGTTTGTCTGGCTCAAGGAGGCCGGCGTGGCAATTCCCGTCTACAACGTGAGCGAACCGAAGTCGCCTCTTGTCCTTGGAACGAAGCCCAATCTGTTCAAGCTCTTTTCCAATGACGTCGGGCTCCTCGCCGCGCAGTACATGAACGGCATCCAGTTGAGCATACTCAACGGCGACAAGTCGATAAATTTCGGATCGATATACGAGAATGCCGTGGCGCAGGAACTCAAGGCTCACGGCATCGAGCCTCTTTACTACAATTCGCCGAGCCACGGCGAACTTGACTTTGTCGTGGAACAGGGCGGAAAGGTCGTTCCCGTGGAAGTGAAAAGCGGCAAGCATTACCAGAGACATCGTGCCCTTGCGTTTGCGATGTCGGTTCCGGAATACGAAATAGAAACCGCGATTGTATTCAACGACGACACGCTTGCCGTAAAGGACAAGGTGTACTATGCGCCGATATACATGTCTATGTTTCTCGCTCCCCCGCCGCTCCCCGACAAGATGATCTACGAAGTGTAAGGTCGGATTTCGCCCTAAAATTCCCTGCCAAGATTCTGCAAGTTTTTGGCAAGACAGTGCCTTTCTTCCTTAGCGGGGAATATGGTATAATCCATGCCAGTAGGAAACCATCAAAAAAACAAACCAAGGAGGAGCGAAAATGCGAACAACAATAGTAATGAGGACTATCACGGCGGTTGTCGCGCTTTGCGCTGCGTCTGTGTCTGCCGACGATTACATCATAAACGTGCCTGATGGCGAGGTGTACGAGATGTCCAGTTACAGGACGGCGCTCGGATCCTCCAACCTCATCAAGGAGGGTGGCGGTACGCTTGTGGCAGGCGATGAGATGGCCGACTATACAGGCGACATCTACATTACGAACGGCGTGTACCGCGCGACGACAGGCTATGCGCTCGGGCCTACAGCCGGCAGCACGTACATCTCCAATGCAGGCACGTTGCACAATATGGTGTCGTCCGGTACTTCTGCCCCATCGTTTGGAACAACGGAGAGATTTTACATCGGCGGGAACGGCTATTGCGGTGGCGGTGCCGTTTCCAATACGGTGTCATGCGAGAATTTTGCAAAGAATGTTACATTCACGGACAACACGACGCTATTCAGCTTTAATCGTTGGTTCCAATTCAGAGAAGCCACTGTCAAAGTCGCAAATTACAACATCACCTTTAAGGCGCCTTCGCGCAATGGTGCACTTGGTTTCTTCTGTTCAACTGAAGCATATCCACAGAACTTGGGCAATCTCGACATCTATGGGTTGCTTGCGTTTGGAGCTTCTAGCGCGGGTGGCAGCAAAACAAAAACGGTATCAATACATGAGGGCGGGGCTGTCCAGCTGTCCAACAGTCGTGTTAAACAGGCCAGAACACTGATAATGGACAATGGGACGGCTATTCAGGCAAACAGAGGAACGGTAGCGGCGGGAACCGTGTCTGACAACAACCACTGGTCCGGCCCGGTAACGCTGAATGGCAATGTAACCAACTTGCTGGCAACCGGCATTACTTTCAGCGGAGAAATACAAGGAAGTGGCGGCTTTGTGCCTGGCGAGACGGGCGGTGGCTGGCTACAGCTTTCGTACACGAACAACACGTTCGAGGGTGGTGTGGGCGCAACGGGGTCGCTTGGTGCTGACGGTTCGATCGTTGGCGGTATTGCGGTTCTTGCCCAAGGCGCTGTTCCTGCTGATGGCGGCGCTGTGACGTTGAGGGACGCCATGCTTGCCACCTTTGGCGACTACAACACGCTTTACTGGACGTTCCCTGATCTTGTCGTGGAGGGGAGCGGCGCAGTTACCGGTGCGTCTGAGCGTATTTCCACGACATTCAAGTCTCTCGTCAAGACAGGCGATGGAACGCTGACGTTCAATGGCCCGGCAAAGATACTAGGCGATGCCGATATTCAAGGCGGAACGGTAAGGTTCGGAACGTCGGTTCCTGACATCGCAGCTGGTCTCAAGTACTGGGGCAAGGAACAGCCGGGTAAGAGCGGTCAAGCTACAACGTTCACCGTGCCATCAGACGTCCCATACAAGGGAACGGTTTCTGGCCCGATCAAGGCGTACGTGAGATGGGTAAGCGTGGGTCCAGATAAGGATGCGAACCATAAAGCAGACCATTATTATAAAGGTTATATTCGTATCCCTGGTGAAGAAGGTGTTGACCAAGTGACGTGCAATTTTGTCTCTGCCTTGAACCGTTATTCGCGCCTTGCGATAGACGGCAATATCGTAATCGATCAGAGGGATAATAAAAATTGGAACACGGGAGAAGCGATTACGACTGATTACAATCGCTTCAATATTTCGTCGCAGTTGGTCTATACGGCTGGTTGGCACGAGTTTGCATACTATGCTGGAAACTACAATGATAAACAAGGCGGACCGAGAAACCCTACTGCTGCCGGTTTTGATGGTTGGTCGACCGCCTTTCTCGGCCTTGGCGTAGACTGGTCTGGACGGTGCGAGACGAACATTGCAAACTACGTCAAGTTGATAGATCCAGGCGACGGGTCGCTGTTCCGTTCATCACTGACGGACGGGAAGTCGGATCTGGATGCGTCCCAGTATCGGCCTGAATTCTGCGGGGAGGTTGCGTTTGGCTCTGGTACCGTCCTTGACATAGGCGATACGGAGCCGTATGTTGCGCTGAGCATACCGTCGCTCACCGGCGTTCCCACGATCACCAACGGTGCCGTGTCCGTAGGGTCTTCGGTATGGACGCTTCGTCCGGCGGACATAGCGGGCGGTGTTCCGCTTACGGTTGCGTCCAATGCGTCGCTTGAATTTCCGGAAGGGCCAGTCACGGTTGATATTGAGGGTGTTGCCAATCTGCGCAGCTACGGCGTAAGCGGTCGTCCGCATCTTATTCTTTCCGTTCAGGACGGAGCCGACTTCCCGCAGAATACCTTTGTCGTTTCACAAAGTGCCTCGGATGAACGTTGGCAGGTGTACAGGGTCGGCAATCAATTGTATCTCCGTAGGGTCGGGACTGTTGTCATTGTCTTTTGATTGAAGTCAATCCTTGAACAAGGCCATGACCTCCCGTCGCAGGTTCCTCAGGGCGCTTGCCGCGTTCTCGGCGGCAGGCGCAGCACCGCTTTCCGCGGTCGCAAGACCTAAAAGGGATCTCGGGCCGGACTGGCCGAAAGAACTGCTTGCCACGCTTGATGACGAAATCGCCGAGCCGCTTGGGGAATATTGGTCGACATGTCTCGAAACCGTTGCTGCCAAGATAAATGCGCTGTCGCGGGAGACTGCGGACGGCTTCTGGTTCCTGACCGACCTGCACATTCCGTCAAACCACATGCAGTCAGGGAAAGTTGTCGCCGCGCTTGCGAAGCGCACGTCCATCGACAAAATGCTTTGCGGCGGCGACTTTCCAGAAGCGTTCACCGTCAGGCGGTCGTGCCGTTTTGATTCCGACAAGGCTGGTTTGGATTTCTCATCGCGGCTTTATCGTGAACTTTGGACGAAGGTCATTGAGTCGTCGGGGACGAAGGTTTACACTGCGAAAGGGAATCATGACTTCACAATACGCCATGACGAGGGTGTAAACTCTGGATTCACCTATTCTGGCGTTGAGACTCGAAACACGCTCATGGGGTCAAAAGCCTGTGCGGACGTCATGACAAATGTGGACGATCCGGAGTCCTGCTATTATTACTTTGACAATCAAAAAGCCAGAATACGCTATGTCGTTGCTGACACTACTGATTCAATTGATTTGAAGAAGCCGTTTTGGGCGGTTGTGTACGGAATGCATGATACGCAACTGCTGTGGCTTGCCGAACATGCCCTATCCACGACTCCGGCAGGCTGGAATATCGTGGTGATGCACCACATACCCATCACTGGCGTTGTCGGGAACCATGAGGACGAAAAGAAGTTTGCGCCGTTTAGAATGCTTTTGGAGGCATATCAGAACAGGGGGCGTTGGACATGTGCTGGACGGATACTTGACTTCTCGTCGGCAAAGGCGCGGATAATCCTCGACATCACCGGACACCACCACACGGAAAGGCAGACTTTTCAGAAGGGAATACTTCATGTGACCGAGCCATGTGACGCGTCGTACTGGGATGGGAACGCGAGTTCTGGTAAGTGGTGCAAAATCCCGCCCAAGAGAACTGCGGGTACAATATGGGAACAGACGTTTGATGCCGTCCAGATAAACACGAAGCGTGGGGTCGTCCATTTCACGCGTATCGGAGGCGGAGAGGATCGGGTGATTCATGTCAAGCCTCTGAGAGTTGCAGCAGGGGAGAAGTTGAAACTAATGACGTCTCGCCTGAAAGGGCCGATTAAATGGGGATGCTACGATGCGGACCGCATTGATCAGGTAAAGGATCCAAAGTGTAAATGGACTCGTATCATTGGTGTCAAGTTCCATGCCGACTATGCAACAATGGCTTCAGACGGTACTTTGTCGGGCATCCGTCCAGGCGAGGCAATGGCTGTTGCCATGGACGCGAATCTAAATAAAGAGATATGGCCAGTTACGGTCTTGGGGTGAATGTTGATGACCAAGACGATGATAGGACTGTCGTTAATGCGAACTATGCTTTGTGGCATGGTGTTCTGTGCCGTGTCATGTCAGGCGTCGGTGGAGCTGTTGGCACCGACTAACGGCGCGGTCATAGCGCTTGTTCCAGACGCGCAGAAGAAAGTCTTGGCTTTGCCGACGACAGAAGATCGGCTTCAGTTCTTCTCGTACGACAGGGCGCACGGCAAGGTCATCCACCACGACAAGCTATGGCGCAAGGCGAAGCCGCTTGTCTTGGCGTGGCGCGCGGATGCAGGAGAGACTGGCCCTTGGAAGATTGAAATTGGCAAGGTTCCAGACCTTTCTGATGCGCGAATCTGGTACTTTCGCACTGTCAGGATGGACAAGATCACCGGTCGCGAAATCAGTGAGCGAGGCGACACGACGAATTGTTGCGACATGTCGTACACTGTACCCAGAGCTAATCTTGAGGTTGCGAGCGAGTACTACTGGCGCGTTACGTCGCGTGGGCGGTGCGGCTTCAGTTGCTGGCCACGTCACGGATGCAAGGAAAGCCGCCGTGTCGTTTCCTCTGCGATTGGATCGTTCCATACCGAGGACTTGGCTCCCCGTTGGATTGAGTTGGAGGGGGATGTTGGTAATTTCCGCGATCTTGGAGGCAGACGTACTGAGGACGGACGCCGTGTAAAGCAGTCGATGGCCTATAGAGGGCAGGGCCTCAACAGCAACAGCGTAACGGGCGAGGAGCCGGGGCTAAACCGGTTAACTGTGAATGACTCCAAGTATCTGTCGGGTGTTCTTGGGATCCGCACGGATCTTGACCTTCGTGGCGAGGGTGAGACTGCAGGCCTGAGCGAGTCGCCGCTTGGTTCAGGGGTGAAACTTATCAAGCACCCGTCCCAATCCTACAAAAGTATTTTCTCACATCATGGAAAAAAAACTATGGCGAGGAACTTCCGTGTGTTTTGCAATAGGAAGAACTACCCAATCTATTTCCATTGTATTGGGGGCGCGGATCGTACGGGGGCGTTGGCATATGTGCTCAACGGAGTACTGGGTGTGAATCGTCACGACATTGAAACGGACTGGGAGTCGACGTTTTATCCGAATATTCCGTTTAAGGATGCCAAAGGAAATCTTGTTTGGAACAGCGAACTTCATTTCAATAACGGCTTTGCCAAGTACGGTAATGAGGGCGACAGCTGGAATCGTCGCATCGAGTTGTATCTGCTCGATTGCGGTGTCACTGAGGATGAGATTGCGGCGTTTCGCGCCATTATGTTGGAGCCGAGCCAAAGGACAAATCAATGATGTCTGCTGAGGATGTCCGTTTTCGTCGGAAGTGGATGTTGGCTGGCTTTGCCGCTACGTTCTTGATTGGCGACTTGTTCCTCGCCGTGCGCGGGGCGGCGACTACTTCCGTGGAGTTCCTGTATGGCGTGGCAGGGTTCTCGCTGGCGCAAGTGTTCTGGACAATCGGGCAACTGCGCGAGGCGCGACCGGACATCCGTGTGTTCCTCGCGGCGGCGGTTTCTCTTTCCCTGTTCGTTCTTGTGCGGCTGCATCCTCCCGTCCTTCCCCCGGCGGCGAACGCCGCAGTGTGCGCATATTCCGTCCTGACCGCGATTTCATTTGCGACGGCACTGGCGACGCGGCGGACATTCTACGTCTGCGGCATCGGGCTCTTGCTCTTTTCCGACTTGATGATCGGCGGGGGGCTGGTTCGAATGCCTGGGTGCAATGCTCTCATCGGCCCGGCATACATTGCGGCGGAAGTGTGTCTGCTTGTGTCGTTCTTCTGGAGCGGCGAATGGCGCGTCGCCGCTGGGCGAATCGACATCAGGTGGTACGCATTGACCCTCGGCGCGGCGGGGTTTGCGTGTTTCTTCGTGGCGATGACGCTTTACCCCGGCGGTGGATACAACCCGCTCATGCAGATGCTCAGCGCACTTGGCGAGACCAGGGTGCGAGGCGTTCGCTATCCATTATGTCACTACTGGTTTGTGGCCGGCATGTTCCTGTCGGCGGCGAGCGTGGCGGGGGTGTGGACGCATCTCGTGCGCAGAATCGGCGGCGGATGGCGCAGGATCCTCGTTGGCTGGGGCGGCGCGGTTAACGTCGTGGGGCTGTGCACCATCGCGCTCGTGCCGTTCGACGCCAACGGGACGGCACACAATGTCGGATGCTACCTCGCCACCTTCGGCGGCGCGGCGATCCTCGTCGCCCGGTTCCGGAAGGGGACCGATCTCGCCTGGACGGTCTGGTTTGTGGTGATAATCACCGTCTTTGCGCTCTGCATAGACCTCAAGGCGATTCCATTCAACCCCTGGGTTCCAAGCATGCAGAAGCTGCTGATTGTGTCATTCGCTGTCTGGGCGGGTTGGCTCGCCTGGCAGATGGGCGGCAAAACTGTTGAGGCAAGAAGCATTGGAAGCGCAGGTGGAAGTGAGGAATAAAATATGAAGAGCGAGGAGAGATTCATTTGGTCGATATTGCTCCACCTCGGATACAGGATGTGGGGTGACGACAATTCGTTGAAGCCGATGCGGGACAATCTTGCTTTCGACTACGACGTTTGGAAGGAAGCGGCCGAGCGCATGGCGGAGATCGGCATGAACATGGTTGTCGTCGATGTCGGCGAGGGGATTGTCCTGCCGAGCCATCCAGAACTTGCCGTCAAGGGCAGCTGGGCACCGGAACGGATGCGTGGCGAAGTAGAGCGGCTTAAGAAGATGGGCATAGCGGCCATTCCGAAACTGAACTTCGCCACATGTCATGATGCTTGGCTTGGTGAGGTGCAACACATGGTCTCCACACCAGAGTACTACAAGACATGTGAAGACGTCATCAAGGACGTTGCGGAGATATTCGGCCATCCGCGCCTCTTCCATATTGGCATGGACGAAGAGTCCGATATATCCATACACAACCGCAAGGACTATATCGTGAAGCGACAGGGGGCTCTTTACTGGCACGACGTGAAGTTTCTTGAGGGCGAAGTGAACAAGTATGGCGCACGGGCGTGGATGTTCGCGGACGAGTCGTGGTTCAACCGCGAGTTGTTCTATGCGAATTGCCCGAAATCGATTCTTCTCTCGAACTGGTACTATGGGCGCAGTTTCCGCACCGCCGAGGCGAAGTGGCATCCGCCGAGGATGCAGGCCTACGCCGACCTCGACGCGGCAGGATTCGATCAAGTGCCATGCGCGACGAACTGGTATCCCGACTTCCTTTATGCGAAGAAAGGCATACGTGGGAATGACGTGAACTTTCCGCTGACAGTGGCGCATTGCCGTGGTGTCGTCAACAAGGATCGGCTTAAAGGTTTTCTGATGACGGTCTGGACGCCGACCACAAAAGCCAGCCGTGGTCAAATTCTCCATGCGATTGACCTCGTAGGGCAGTCGATGCTCATTTAAAGAAGGTCGAAGTTCGGGACTTCTTGCCTCAATTCCGTGAAGAGACGTCCCTCCAAGGGGTTCCCGTGGTCCCCTTAAGACTTGTTTGCTCTTCCCAGAAGGGACTTTTGACTTCCCTTTAAGGGACTTTTGAGGTTCCCAGAATAGGGATTTGATGTCTGGAATTGTAATCGACTTGTAGGGGCGCTCTCCAATATGGTCGGTTGGGAAGGTGAGCCGTCGAGTTCGAAAAGTGAAGCCGTCAATCTGTGAGTAGGAAGGTCGGACTTTAGGATCGAGTGTAGGATGTTGCCGAATGATGAGGCTATGATGGCTAGAGCGGATGACGGAATGGCCGCTGGACACTGCGTGAGGCAGACTGACGGGGGACAGCCCCGAAGGCGGTATTGAAAAGACGCTGTTTTCGGCTTTTTTTGCGAGATAAAGACTGCGGTTGACATGTAAGCAAAAAATGTGATATACTATTCGCGAATCGCGAATGGGGGAACCAATGCTTAAAGGGCAGGACATTGTTGTGCTAGCGGCACTTATGGACGGGGCGAACGCAGGCGAGACGTTTGCGCAATTGGGCAAGCGTACCTGTTTGAGCGCGTCCGAGGCGTACGCATGCATCAACCGGCTACAGACCGCGAACCTGCTTAACTCAGGCCGTTGCGCCATGAAGCGGAACGTCTTGGAGTTCTTGGTTCATGGGCTTCGCTATGCATTTCCGTTCCGTTTCAATGGGATGATTGTAAAGGGGCTGGCTACATCTTATGCTGCGCCAATCGCAAATTCCTCGTTCGCCACGTCGGGAATTGCGCCTGTCTGGAGCTATTCCGGCGGGGAGTCGTTCGGGCGAGCCTGTGTGCCTCTCTATCCAACAGCACCAGCTGCGGCAGCCAAGGATCGCGCCCTGTACGACAAATTGGCGCTTATCGACATGTTGCGCGGCGGACGTCTGCGCGAACGCCTTTTTGCCGAAGCGAAACTCAAGGAACTTGTTCGATGAATGAGATTGCCGCATCAATTGTTGCGCTGAATGAGAAATTGAAGGACGCACCCTTTGATTTTGCATTTCTTGGCGGGTCTGTTTTGTCGCTTCTTGTCAATGATCCGACAGTAGATGCCATTCGGGTGACGAAGGACATTGACATTGTCGCAAACGTCCGCACGCGGACAGAGTTTCACAGGGAAGAGCGGGAACTGGAGTCGCGCGGATTTCGACATGACACAAGAGAGGACGCGCCGATTTGCAGATGGATTGTGGATGGAATCGTCGTTGATGTCCTGCCGGTACGCGAAGATGTTCTTGGATGGAAGTCGCCGCTGTTTGAAGAGGCATTGCAAACCGCCACGACAATAAACATCGAAGGACATTCGGTCAAAGTGGTCTCGCCACCGTTCTTTGTGGCGCTCAAGATCGAGGCGTTTGAAGACCGAGGCAAGGGCGACTTTGTTAGCAGTACGGATTTCGAGGATGTAATATGTCTGTTTAACGGACGAGGAACGTTGGTTGACGAAATTAGCGCAGAACCTGCAGTTTGTTCTAAGCTCGCGGAGAAGTTCGCCGGATACCTCACGAATCCGGATTTGGAGGATGCAGTTATGGGTTTTGTGCAGACGGAGAGTCGTCCAGAAGATAGGTTCGCTGCGATTATGTCCGCGTTTCACAAGTTGGCAAATGTCCGAATGGGGTAAGCCACATGAGGACTGATGTGGACAGACCACGCGAAAATAATGAAAACACTATTCAGTTAGAAAGGATGGGATCCATGTGGACCTAAGTGTATAGGATCTAGTGTATAGGATGTTGCCGCTAAAAGGAAGGAGGAGCAATGGCAATAGCGAAGCGAGCAAAGGTGAATCTTGAGTTTCTGCTTGTGAAAGCGGAGTTGAAGGGAGTGCCTGAAAAGGCTCTGACGCTTTGCCTCAGAGCGTGAGGAAATCGCAAAACCACGAAATACACGAAACACACGAAAAAGAATTCATCGGTAATCGCGCACCGGTAAAAGATGGAGATGCGCCCGATTTCGAGCTGATTGGGGATAGACTCTGGAGACAGGGCTTATCATGATAAGATTGTGCATCTTATAGGCAAGATTATATATTGAGCCAGTGCCTGTTGTTTTGCTATCATGTATACATGTGCATGAAGAGGTTATATGTGGCAGTGCCCGCCGCCTTTGCGGCGGCAGTGGTTTCCGCCGCCAATTGCGACTCGCTCGGCAATATCGGCTACGTGCGGCTCAAGGGATATCTCGGCGAGCGGCTTGACGCGATGGTCGAGCGACATGTCGCCGCGAGAGACGTCGACTACATCACTGCGCCGTTCATGGAGAAGACGGAGCGCACGGGAAAGTGGCAGACGGAGTTCTGGGGCAAGTGGATGCACTCGTCTGTTGCGTATTTACGATACGCAACAGACGAGAAGTGTAAAGTTGAAAGTGTAAAGTGTAAAGTTGCGAAGGAACTTTGTTCGAAGATCGAGCGCGGCATTGAGCGAATACTCGCGTCGCAGGAGGAGTGCGGCTATATCGGCAACTACCCCGATGAGCTGCGGTGCGGCGAGGGCTGGGATGTCTGGGGCATGAAGTACACACTGATGGGGCTGCTGCATTACTACGATCTTGCGGGAGGGCCGCAGCCCTCTGCGGCCGAGGACGCGCAGGAGCGCGTCTCTCCCGGTGCGCAACGCGCGCTTGAGGCGGCGAAGCGGCTTTGCGACTATGTGATTGCGGAGATTGGGCCGAACGGCAAACGCGGACGTGAGCTGTGGCAGACGGGCAACTGGTCTGGGTACGCAAGTTCGTCGATCCTTGAGCCGGTCGTGTGGCTGTACAGGCGCGTTGCCGCGAAGGACGGCAAGGACGCTGCGCAGAGGTATCTCGACTTCGCGGTGTACATCGTGAAGGGCATGACGGAGCCCGCGTCGGGCCCACGCCTTGTCGATCTCGCGCTCAAGGGCGTTTCGGTCGCCGATCGCAACGGCTACGGTAACACGCCAGAGACACACGGCGGCTACGTGGTGAAGCACAATCGTTGGAAGGCATACGAGATGATGAGCTGCTACCAGGGGCTTTTGGAATATTGTGAAATTGTGAAATTGTGCAAATATGAAAATACCCAATATCCAATTCCTTCGGTGGATGACATTTTGAAGGCGGCAGTGATGACTGCGGAGGACATCGTGAAGGAGGAAATCAACCTTGCAGGTGGCTGTGCGTCAAGCGAGGCGTGGTTTCATGGAGCTAAAAAGCAGCATCTTCCGTACATCCATCTTCAGGAGACGTGCGTTACGACAACTTGGATGCGCTTCTGCGAGAAGCTTCTAGAGATTACGGATGACGCGAGGTGGGCCGATCAGATCGAACGTACTTTCTACAACGCCTACCTTGGCGCGCTTCGCACGGATGGCGGCGAGTTCGCCGCATACACTCCGCTAACCGGCAACCGCTGGCATGGTATGAACCACTGCTACATGCACACGGACTGCTGCACGGCGAACGGTCCGCGTGGCTTTCTTTGCTTTCTCAAGGAGTTGTTCACGACGCGCGGCGATGTCGCTACGTTCAACTTCTATTCGTCGGCACTCGTGAAGGGCGAGTTCTCCGACGGTCGCAAGGTCGCCTTTGACATGTATTCACTTTATCCCAGGACGGATAATGTCAGAATCGTCAGTCATACGACTGGGTCGGTGCCTGTCCGCTTCCGCATTCCCGCATGGAGCGCAACGACAGAGGTCAAGCTGAACGGCAAGGTGCTCGACGGCGTCAAGGCGGGGGAGTACTTCACGGTTTTGCACGACTGGAAGCTTGGCGACATTGTGCAAGTCAGGTTTGACATGCCGGTGGTGGCCCACTCGCTTGCACACCATGTCGCTTTCACGAGAGGCCCCGTTATGCTCGCCCGCGACAGTCGCTTCGCCGACGGAGATATGGCGGAGCCGTTTCGTGGCGGAATCAAGGACGGGCAGAAGATGTCGGCGTTTGCGGCGGTACGGACTCCATCGGAAGACGTGCGGATGGCTTTCTCGGCGACGCTGCCAATCGGTTCGCATCACGAGAACCCCGAGGGACGTTTGCCGACTACGGTGTTTTTCTGCGATTATGCTTCGGCGGGCAATACTTGGCGGCGGGACAATTACTACCGCACTTGGTTCCCTGTGGAATTCCAGCCGACTGAGTGATATGTCTTCTGAGAATCTGTCTTTCCGTCGCACTGGGACAACGGGCATCTTGCCCGTTGACGACTGTGACAACTGGCGCTGACGCGCGCCGGGGCGGAGCCTGCCTGGGCGCCCAAAGGTTTCGCTGAAAGTCACCGAGACATTTTGTCTTGCGTTGTGCGCCAAGTGGATGGTGAAACACCAGTTTCTTGACGAAAGAATACCGAGAACGCGGAAAGCGAAGCATAGCCGCATTTGCCGGCGATGAAGTCGATTCCAAGAGAGGAGCTGATTAGAAGGTGCTGGGCTGTTTCAAGGCGAACGCGACGGAACGGAGCTGCGCCGCTGCTTCAAGGACGGCTGGGCCGGGTCGCATTTCAACTGGGCGCCGGATGGATCGCACAAGATGCTCGTCACGGCGACGTGGAACGAGAGAAACGACCCGACGCTCGCGGGACGCGCCTGCGTTAATGGGGACACTCCCCGGAGGGCGCGGACGAGGTAGCGCGGACGAGCCCCTTGCCAGACGAGGGATTTTATGGTAAACTTCGCACTCGACTTCCGCAACTAATAGTAGTCGTGTAGTTGGTATAGCGATTCGTTCGGAAGAAGAAGCCGGAATGGCGGAAAGAAAAAGGAAAAATGAGGATGAAGATCGTTTGTTCGGACGCTGTGTCTGATCGGGCCGAAATGTGGTCGAAGGTTGTGTCGGAGTTCAAAGTGGGCGACAAGCTCACCAAGACGGTCGGCAAGGTAAGCGACATATACGGAGTGTTCTTCGAGCTGCTGCCAGGCTTTGACGCGCTTGCGCACGTGAGCAACATCCGCGGGCTCGGCGGGCGGCGTCCGTCTTCCCTGTTCGAGACGGGGCAGGAGCTTCCGGTGCAGATCATCGAGATGGACGAGAGGCGCATGCGGGTGCAGCTGACGGTGGACGCGAGCGGGATGGAGGAGGTCGCGGCCCCGGAGCGTCCGGGCAGGGAGCCGGCGTACAAGGTCGTGGAGCTGTGGTCGATGAACAACCCGGAGAAAGCCCAGGCGGCGGAGGACTGGTTGCGGGAGCAGACGAAGGACGCCCCGATGCACGGCTCTCGGCTTGGCGAGCTGGTGAATCTCTTCGGGGTGCCGCGGCCTGTGTCGGCGTGGCTGAGGTGGCTCGGGGGATACGAGTCGCTGCCGCCGATGAACAAGTACATACCTTCTCACCCGCTGGTGGTGCAGCAGTCGAGGATGGACGATCCGTCGTACTGGAGCGCATTCACGCCGAAGACGGGGAAAGTGGATTCCGACGGCGGGGCTCACGCGCCCAGGCCGGCCGGCGAGGACGCCCAGCCCATGCTTCTGGTGGACGGGTCGAACGTCGTGCTTGCGACGAAGCCCGAAGGGGGCGGGCGCGCGCTGTTCCGGGTGCTGAGGGCGCTGAAGGTGTCGGGGTTCCTGACGCACGTGTTCTTCGACGCGAACATAGAGTACAAGCTTAAGGACGCCGGGGACGAGATGGGGCTGCGGATGATAGAGGCGCTGCGGCGGACCCATCCGGAGCGGCTCACGGTGGTGCCGTCCGGGACCAGGGCCGACGACTACCTCCTGCTGCTGGCGGACAAGAAGGGCCTCGGGGTGGTGTCGAACGACACGTTCCGCGACCAGCTGGAGAAGTATCCGTGGCTTGGCAACAGGATAGAGAGCGGCGAAAAGCGGCTGCACCCGGTGATCTTTGCCGACGGGCAGCTGATGATGCCGACGCTGAACATCTGCATGCCGATCCAGGAACTGGACCTGGACTTCTGACGGAGCAGAGGCGATGCAGATTGACACACTGACGGCGGTTTCGCCGATTGACGGACGCTACGCCGGCAAATGCCGGGAGCTGGGCGAGATATTCTCGGAGTACGGCCTCGTGAAACGGCGCGTGCTCGTCGAGTGCGCCTGGCTGGAGGCTCTGTGCGACGCGAGGGAGATACGCGAATGCAGGGCGCTTTCCGCCGCGGAGCGCAGGGCCCTGCGAGGGATCGCGGACGGCTTCTCGCTCGACGACGCGCGGCGCGTGAAGGAGATCGAGAAGACGACGAACCACGACGTCAAGGCCGTCGAGTACTTCCTGAAGGATAAGGTCGCCGGCACCTCGCTCGCCTCGCGCTCGGAGTTCATACACTTCGGCTGCACCTCCGAGGACATCAACAACATGTCTCACGCGCTGATGCTCCGCGACGGCAAGGCGGTGCTCCGTTTGGCGATGGACGAGGTGACGGCGGCGATTGCGAAGATGGCGAAGGAACACGCGCGCGTGCCGATGCTCGCGCACACGCACGGGCAGCCGGCGTCACCGACGACGGTCGGCAAGGAGTTCGCCGTCGTCTCGCGCCGTCTCAAGCGCCAGGCGGCCGAGATAGACCGGCTCGTCATGCCCGCGAAGATGAACGGCGCGGTCGGGAACTTCAACGCGCACCTCTCCGCGTATCCTGACATCGACTGGGAGCGGCTGTCGGGAAAGGTGATAGCATCGCTCGGCCTCCGCCAGAACCGGCTCACGACGCAGATAGAGTCCCACGACGGAATAGCCGAGCTCTTTGACGCGGTCCAGCGCTGGAACTCGGTGCTGCTAGACTTCGACAGGGACGTGTGGATGTACGTGTCGATGGGATACTTCAAGCAGCGCACGGTGAAGGGCGAGATTGGCTCATCCACGATGCCGCACAAGGTGAACCCGATAGACTTCGAGAACTCGGAGGGCAACCTAGGGCTTGCGAACGCCGTTCTCGGCTTCATGGCCAGGAAGCTCCCGGTCTCGCGCCTCCAGCGCGACCTAACGGACTCGACCACGCTCCGCAACATGGGCGTCGGGTTCGGCTACGCGCTCATAGCCATCCGCTCGACCCAGAAGGGCCTGGGCAAGCTGGAGCTGAACCGCGAGCGCCTGGCGGAGGACCTCGACCGAAACTGGGAGATCCTCGCCGAGCCGATCCAGACCGTGATGCGCAAGGTCGGCATGGACCATCCGTACGAGCGCCTGAAGGAGCTGACGCGCGGCCGCCGCGTGACGGCTGAGACGATGCGCGAGTTCGTGGCTTCGCTTCCGCTGCCCGCGGCCGACAAGGCGAGGCTCATGAGGCTTACGCCCGCTACGTACGTCGGGCTTGCGGCGAAGCTCGCGCGCCTGGCGTAGCCGCCCTGTCGGCAAGGCGGCGTTGTCGCGTACCGTGGCGGCTGCATGATTCGTGGATGCGCCCCATCGTAATTTTTCTCGGGGGGGGGGTTGCGCGGAGGGGCGGTTTTTTGATATACTATTCATTCCAAGCCCCGACTAGGCGTACAGTTAACAAAGTGGCTGCTTACCACACTTCAGGCGCGAAAAGGGGCGGTAGTTTCGGTTTTCAACACGCAAACAACGAGGTAAGCTAAGATGAGCGCAGAACGCAGGGTCTTCGGACGGCTCAAGGGCATGGAGTCCCCGATGCCGGACCTGATCGACATCCAGACGAAGTCGTACGAAGACTTCCTCCAGGCGGACGTCGATCCGCAGAAGAGGGAGAACAAGGGCCTTCAGGCGATCTTCAAGGAGATATTCCCCGTAGTCTCCTACGACGGCAAATACAAGCTCGACTTCTCGGGCTACACCCTCGAGCCTCCCAAGAAGACGTACCTGCAGGCGCTGATGGACGGCGAGAGCTACGTGCGTCCGCTCAAGGCGACGTTCCGCCTACAGGAGGCGGGCGGCGTGCACCAGGAGGAGGTGTTCCTCGGCGACATGCCGATAATGACTCCCGACGGGGCGTTCGTGGTGAACGGCGCCGAGCGCGTCATAGTCTCGCAGCTGCACCGCAGCCCCGGCCTGTCGTCCGAGAAGCAGGTCCACGCGAACGGCCAGCCGCTGCTGTCGGTGAGGATCATACCCGACCGCGGCAACTGGATCGAGATAATGTTCGACACGAACGACGTCATGTGGTGCTTCATGGACCAGCGCCGCCGCCGCCGCAAGTTCTTCGCGACGACGCTGCTCCGCGCGTTCGGCCATGGGTCCGACGTGCAGATCATGGAGCTCTACTACGACTTCAAGACCCTGCCGACCGACAAGCGCTACGCCGAGAAGGACCTTCGTCTCCTCGTGATGAAGGACGACCTCGTCGACATGACGTCGCAGGCGGTTATAGCCCGTCGCTTCGACCCCGTGACTCCGTCCATGATGGAGCAGGTGGCCGCGGCGGGCATCTCCAAGGTCGAGGTCGTCGACGTGTCGTTCGACAACGGCACCCTCATAAAGACGCTGCGCGAGGACGCGAAGGCCGGCATCCGCAACCAGGACGATGCGCTGAAGGAGGTCTTCAAGCGCATGCGCCCCGGCGACCCGCCCACCGTGGCGAACGCCAAGCAGATGCTCCAGCGCATGTTCCACGAGCTCGCGCACTACGACCTCGGCTACGTCGGGCGCCACAAGATCAACAAGCGCCTGGGCCTGGTCGGGAAGGTCGACGAGAACCTGCGGACGCTTGCCGACGGCGGGGTGGACATCATAGAGGCGGTCCGCCTTCTGCTCAAGATATTCGTCGGCAAGGACCAGGTGGACGACATCGACCACCTCGGCAACCGCCGGATCAGGACGACGGGCGAGCTGCTCGAGAACCAGTGCCGCCTCGGCCTGGCGCGCACCGAGCGCCTCATCCGCGAGCGCATGACGGTGCACGACGCGAAGACCGCCGGTCCCCTCACGCCCCAGCGCCTCGTGAACTCCAAGACGTTCAGCGCGGTGGTGCAGGACTTCTTCGCCCGTTCGCAGCTTTCGCAGTTCATGGACCAGACGAACCCGCTTTCCGCCCTGGCGCACAAGCGGAGGCTCTCGGCCCTTGGCCCCGGCGGCCTCTCCCGCGAGCGCGCGGGCTTCGAGGTCCGCGACGTGCATCCCTCGCACTACGGCCGCATCTGCCCGATCGAGACGCCCGAAGGCCCGAACATCGGCCTCATCTCGTCGCTCGGCATCTACGCGCAGATCAACAGGTTCGGCTTCATCGAGACCCCGTACCGCAAGGTCATCGGGGGCAAGGTGACCGACGAGGTTGAGTACCTTCCGGCGGACGAGGAGGAGCAGTACGTCATCGCGCAGGCGAACGCGCCGCTCAAGCCAAACCGCACGTTCGCTGAGGAGAGGGTGACGTGCCGGTTCCGCACCGAGTTCTGCGACAAGCCCGCGCGCGAGGTCCAGTACATGGACGTGGCGCCGATGCAGGTGATATCGATCGCCGCGGGCCTGATCCCGTTCCTCGAGCACGACGACGCGAACCGCGCGCTGATGGGCGCGAACATGATGCGCCAGGGCGTGCCGCTCATGACAACCGAGCGCCCGTACGTGGGGACGGGCCTCGAGGGGGTGTCCGCAAAGGACTCCCAGGTGATAGTGACGGCCCTTGCGGCCGGCACGGTCGCCTACGTCTCGGCCGACTTCATCATGGTCACCAAGGACGGCCGCCTTCCGTCCGGCAAGGCGGCGTTCGAGCACGACCCGGAGAACGGCGTGTGGCGCTACGACCTGCAGAAGTTCCGCCGCTGCAACGCGGGCACGTGCTTCAACCAGAAGCCGATCGTCAGGAAGGGGCAGAAGGTCAAGTTCGGCGACTGCCTGGCCGACGGCCCGGCGACCGACCAGGGCGAGCTCGCGCTCGGCAAGAACCTGCTCGTCGCGTTCATGAGCTGGCGCGGCTACAACTTCGAGGACGCGATCCTCGTCAACGAGAGGCTGGTGCGCGAGGACGCGCTGACGTCGCTCCACGTCGTGACGTTCGAGTGCACGGCGCGCGACACGAAGCTCGGCCCCGAGGAGATCACCCGCGACATACCGAACGTGCCCGAGGACGCGCTTAAGAACCTCGGGGCCGACGGCATCATCCGCATCGGCGCCGAGGTGAAGCCCGGCGACATCCTCGTCGGCAAGGTGACGCCCAAGGGCGAGACCGAGCTCTCGCCCGAGGAGCGGCTGCTGCGCGCGATCTTCGGCGAGAAGGCCGCCGACGTGCGCGACACGTCGCTGACCGTCCCGCCCGGCACGGCCGGCGTGGTGATGGACGTCAAGGTGCAGAGCTCCAAGCAGGTCGAGGCAGTCGACGAGAAGAAGTCGAAGCGCGCGAAGAAGGACGCCGAGAAGAAGCGCAAGAACCAGATCGCGAAGCTCGAGAAGGAGCTCATGGGCAAGCTCGCGGCGGAGCTGATGAACGAGAAGCTCCCCGTCGAGATAACCGAGAGCGTGAACGGCGACGTGATCGTCGAGGCCAACCAGAAGATCAAGAAGAGCCAGCTCGCGGCCCTTGCCCGCGCGCATGCGCACTGGGAGATGGTCGACGGCCCCGCAAAGGACCGTGTCTCCGCGATCATGGACCCGTTCGAGATGGAGTTCGCGGCCATAGAGGACGCCGCGGCCGGCGGCGACGGAGGCCTCTTCGGGGAATTCGGCGAGGGGGAGGTCGTCAAGCAGGTGCGCGTCTTCCTGGTCGACAAGAAGAACCTGTCGGTCGGCGACAAGATGGCCGGCCGCCACGGAAACAAGGGCGTCGTCTCGCGCATACTGCCGAGCTGCGACATGCCGTTCCTGCCGGACGGCCGCCCCGTGGACATCGTGCTGAACCCGCTGGGCGTGCCGTCGCGCATGAACCTCGGGCAGCTCTTCGAGACCTATCTCGGGCTCGCCTGCCGGTACCTGGGCTTTCACGCGGCCACGCCGGTGTTCGACGGCGTGCAGGAGTCGGAGATCGACGAGCTGCTTCTCGAGGCCCGCAAGGTGCAGGAGAAGGACGAGGGCGCGCAGAGCTGGATATGCCCCGAGGGCAAGACCGTGCTCTACGACGGCCTGACCGGGGAGCCGTTCGAGCAGAAGGTGGTCGTGGGCGTTATCTACATGCTCAAGCTCCACCACCTGGTGACGGACAAGATCCACGCCCGCGCGACCGGGCCGTACTCGCTCGTCACGCAGCAGCCGCTCGGCGGCAAGGCGCAGCTTGGCGGCCAGCGCATGGGCGAGATGGAGGTGTGGGCGCTCGAGGCGTACGGCGTCGCCTACGCGCTGCAGGAGCTGCTCACCGTCAAGTCCGACGACGTGCAGGGCCGCACGCGCATATACGAGTCGATCGTCAAGGGCACGAACATACTCGACTCCGGCATGCCCGAGTCGTTCTCGGTGCTCATCCACGAGCTCCGCGGCCTCTGCCTCGACACGCAGCTCCTGGGCGGCGACACCGCCCCCAAGCGCCGCAAGGGCGAGGTCAGCTCCGCCGCGGCGGCGGACGCCGTCGAGCCTGCGGCGGCGGACGACCTGCTCTCCGGTTCGCTGAACCTGTGAGTGGATCAGTGGTTAGTGTTTAGTGATTAGTGAGAGGAATTGAAAATGAATCCTTACAACACTTCTGACATCTTCGGGGGCTCGTTCAACGCCTCCGCGCACTACGACGCCGTCAAGGTGCAGCTCGCCTCTCCGGAGACGATCCGCGGCTGGTCCAAGGGGGAGGTCAAGAACCCCGAGACGATCAACTACCGCACGTACCGTCCGGAGGAGAACGGCCTGTTCTGCGAGAAGATCTTCGGGCCCACGAAGGACTGGGAGTGCAAGTGCGGCAAGTACAAGCGCATCAAGAACAAGGGCATGATATGCGACCGGTGCGGCGTCGAGGTGACGCTCGCGTCGGTGCGCCGCCAGCGCATGGGCCACATCGAGCTCGCGGTGCCCGTGAGCCACATCTGGTTCTTCAAGTGCAGCCCGTCCAGGATGGGGCTCCTGCTCGACAAGACTACGAGCGAGCTCGAGGGAGTGCTGTACTACCAGAACTGGATGGTCGTCGAGCCCGGCGACACGCCGCTCAAGCTGGGCCAGGTGATGACCGAGCAGGAGTACCAGGACGCGCAGGAGAAGTACACCGACGGCTTCAAGGCCGAGATGGGCGCGGAAGCCGTCCGCAAGCTCCTGCGCAAGATCGACCTCAAGGAGCTGATGCGCGAGCTCGAGGAGGAGATGGAGTCCACCCGCTCCAAGCAGAGCCGCAAGAAGATCGCCAAGCGCATGAAGGTGGTCGAGGGCTTCCGCATATCCAACTCGAAGCCCGAGTGGATGGTGCTCGACGTGCTGCCGGTCATCCCGCCGGAGCTCCGTCCGCTCGTCCCTCTCGAGGGCGGCCGCTTCGCCACGAGCGACCTCAACGACCTCTACCGGCGCGTCATCAACCGCAACAACCGCCTCAGGAACCTGCTGGCGCTGAAGACGCCCGACGTCATCATCCGCAACGAGAAGCGCATGCTCCAGGAGGCCGTCGACGCGGTGTTCGACAACGGCCGCCACGGGCGCGCCGTGACGGGCCCGGGCAACCGCCCGCTCAAGTCGCTCTCCGAGATACTCAAGGGCAAGACGGGCCGCTTCCGCCAGAACCTCCTGGGCAAGCGCGTCGACTACTCCGGCCGTTCGGTGATCGTCGTCGGCCCGGAGCTCAAGTTCCCGCAGTGCGGCATCCCGAAGGAGATGGCGCTGAGGCTCTTCGAGCCGTTCATCATCCGCCGCCTCAAGGAGCTCGGCGTCTGCCACACGGTCCGCACGGCGCGCAAGATGATCGAGCGCCAGGACGAGCAGGTGTGGGACATCCTCGAGGAGGTGACGAAGGACAAGACGGTGTTCCTCAACCGCGCCCCGACGCTCCACCGCCTGTCGATCCAGGCGTTCGAGCCGGTGCTCGTCGAGGGCAAGGCGATCCGCCTGCACCCGATGGTCTGCACGCCGTTCAACGCCGACTTCGACGGCGACCAGATGGCCGTGCACGTGCCGCTCTCGATCGAGGCGCAGATGGAGTCGAAGCTCATGATGCTCGCCTCGACGTCGATCTTCTCGCCGGCCTCCGGAAAGTCCGTGATGACGCCGACGCAGGACGTCTGCCTCGGGCTCTACTTCCTGACCGTCCCCTCCCAGCAGGACAAGCTCGCCGGCAAGATAGCGGGCAAGACCGACTGCTCCGACGAGCACCTTCCGCTGTTCAACGACGTCGCGGAGGTGGAGTTCGGCATAGCCGAGGGCGCGATCGGGTACCACACGCGCATCCGCTACCGCAACCCCGACTTCGGCACGACGGGCCGTCCGCACGGCGTCACTGGGCGCCGCACGATCGAGACCACCGCCGGGCGCGTGATCTTCAACAACGTCTGGCCGAAGGAGATGGGCTTCTGGAACGACAAGTGCTCCAAGTCCACCATCGGCAACCTGATCCTCGACTGCCACAAGGTCGCGGGGCATGACGAGACCGTCCTCGCCATCGACCGCCTGAAGACGCTCGGCTACCAGTTCGCGACGGTCTCCGGCGCGTCGATGGGCCTCAAGGACATGATCCGCCCGGCGGAGAAGGACGCCGAGGTCGCCAAGGCCCGCAAGGCGGCGGACGAGGTGCAGAAGCAGTTCCAGCAGGGCATCATCACCGACGGCGAGCGCCACAACAAGATCGTCGACATCTGGTCCGCGACGACCGAGAAGGTCGGCGACGAGCTCTACAAGACCATCGACAAGAACATCAGCCCCGAGAACAGGAACCCGACGGAGCTGAACCCCGTCTACATGTTCGTCGACTCGAAGGCGCGCGGCTCGAAGCTGCAGATCCGCCAGCTCGCCGGAATGCGCGGCCTGATGGCGGCGCCGAACGGCGACATCATCGAGCGCCCGATCACGGCGTCGTTCCGCGAGGGGCTCTCGGTGCTCGAGTACTTCATCTCCTCCCACGGCGCGCGCAAGGGACTCGCCGACACGGCCCTCAAGACGGCCGACGCGGGCTACCTCACGCGCAAGCTCGTCGACGTCTCGCAGGACGTCATCATCACGCAGGAGGACTGCAACACGGTCAACGGCATAGAGGTCGAGGCGATCGTCGAGGGCGACGAGGTCAAGGTGACGCTTGGCGACCGCGTGCTCGGCCGCACCGCGCTCTACGCCATCCAGGACCCGAAGACCGGCGACGTCATCGTGCCGGCGAACGAGATCGTCGACGAGGCGGCGTGCGCGAGGATAAACTCGTGCGGCCTCGAGAAGGTCTGGATCCGCTCCGGGCTCACCTGCGACGCCGAGCACGGCATGTGCGCCAAGTGCTACGGCCGCGACCTCTCGACGGGCAAGCAGGTCGAGATCGGCACGGCGGTCGGCATCATCGCCGCGCAGTCGATCGGCGAGCCCGGCACGCAGCTCACGATGCGCACGTTCCACATCGGCGGCACGGCGTCCGCGACCGCCAAGGTCCCCGAGATCGTCCTCAAGAACGACGGCGTCGCCAAGTTCGTCGACGTCCGCAAGGTCCGCAACGACGAGGGCCGCGAGGTCGTCCTCAACAAGAACGGCTCGCTCGAGATCTGGTCGAAGAACGGCAACAAGCTCGACACCTACCAGCTCCAGATGGGCACGGCGCTCCTCGTGGAGGACGGCGACGAGGTCCGCAAGGGGCAGAAGGTAGCAGTCTGGGACCCGCACTCCGTGCCGGTCCTCTCCGAGGCGGCGGGCATGATCGTGTTCGCCGACTTCGAGGAGGACGTCTCCGTCAAGACCGAGACGGACCGCACGACCGGCGCCAAGACGCTCGTCGTGCTGCCCACGTCGGAGTCCAACCTGCATCCGCGCATCGAGATCCGCGACGCGGACGGCAAGATGCTCGACTCGCACGACGTCCCGACCGGCGCCATCGTGATGGTCCGCGACGGCACGAGGGCCACTCCTGGCATGCTGCTCGCCAAGACGCCGCGCGAGGCCGCCAAGACCCGCGACATCACCGGCGGTCTTCCGCGCGTCGCAGAGCTCTTCGAGGCCCGCCAGCCCAAGGACGCGGCCGAGATCGCCAAGATCGAGGGCGTCATCGACTTCGGCGAGAACGTGCGCGGCAAGCGCTGCGTGAAGGTGGTGGACGACATCACGGGCCTCGTCGAGGAGCACCTCATCCCGATGGGCAAGCAGATCGTCGTGTTCAAGGGCGACCGCGTCAAGAAGGGCCAGCAGCTCACCGAGGGGCCGGTCATCCCGCAGGAGATCCTCGAGGTCTCCGGTCCGCAGGAGCTCGAGAAGTACCTCGTCAACGAAGTGCAGCAGGTCTACCGCCTCCAGGGCGTCGAGATCAACGACAAGCACATCGAGATCATCGTCCGCCAGATGCTCCGCAAGGTGAAGATCACCAATCCGGGCGACACGGACTTCCTGTGGGGCGAGCAGGTGACCCGCCAGACGTTCCTGCGCGTAAACGAGGAGATGATGAACGAAGGCCGCCGCCCGGCGGAGGCCCAGCCCGCGCTCCTCGGCATCACGAAGGCCGCGCTCGAGACGGATTCGTTCATCTCGGCCGCATCCTTCCAGGACACGACGCGCGTCCTCACCGAGGCCGCGACGATGGGCAAGGTGGACGAGCTCCGCGGCTTCAAGGAGAACGTCATCCTGGGCCACCTCATCCCCGGCGGCACCGGCTTCCCGATGCACCGCTACCTCAAGCTCGTCCCGCTCTCCGAGACGATCTCCGACGAGGAGATGGAGAAGCTCCGCGACGAGCAGCGCAAGCGCCACGAGGAGCTCTACGGAATACCGGCCTCGGGCATCCCGGGCGAGGAGAACGACGACGAGGACGACGACCTCGGCGAGCCGCAGCTTCTGCCGGACACCGGCGACACCTCCGCCGACGGCGACGACGCGGTGGCCCAGGAGGACATGGCGTCCGGCCAGCCCTCCGGCGATCTGCTCGGCTGATGGACAATCCACTCTCCGTTATGGTATAATCAAACAACCTTTTACGCAAGGAAGAAGATTGATGGCGATAGTGTTGGGTTTGCCGAAAGGCAGTCTGCAGGAGTCGACGTTCGCGCTCTTCAAGAGGGCGGGGTTCACCGTCACGTGCTCCAGCCGGTCGTACGTGCCGTCCATAGACGACGAGGAGATCACCTGCCGCCTGCTCCGCCCGCAGGAGATGAGCCGCTACGTCGAGCTCGGCCTGCTGGACGCGGGCATCTGCGGCTACGACTGGGTGTACGAGAACGGCAGCGACGTGCAGGAGATCTGCGAGCTCAACTACTCGAAGGCGACGTCCAACCCCGTCCGCTGGGTACTGGCGGTCCCGAACGACTCCAAGATAAAGTCGGTGAAGGACCTCCAGGGCAAGCGCATCTCGACCGAGGCCATGGGCCTTGTGAAGCGCTACCTCAAGAAGCACGGCGTCAAGGCGGACGTCGAGTTCAGCTGGGGCGCCACGGAGGTGAAGGCCCCCGAGCTGGTGGACGCGATCGTCGACCTCACGGAGACAGGCTCGTCGCTGAGGGCGAACAACCTGCGCATCGTCGACACGATCCTCACGTCGACGACGCGCTTCATCGCAAACAAGAAAAGCTGGAAGTGCGCCGCGAAGCGCGCCAAGCTGGAGCAGCTGAAGATGCTCCTCACCGGCGCACTGGAGGCCCAGCGCAGGGTGCTCCTCAAGTGCAACGCGCCGGCGAAGGGACTCGCCAGGATAGTCAAGACCCTGCCGGCCCTCCACGCCCCCACGGTCAACAGGCTCAACGACGAGAACTGGTACGCAGTGGAGTCCGTCGTGGAGGAGAAGAAGGTCCGCGACTTGATCCCCGCGCTCACGCGCTGCGGAGCGACCGGCATCATCGAGCTGCCGCTCAACAAGATAATCTTCTGAGAGGTTTGAGAAGTTTGAGAGGTTTGAGGGGTTTGAGAGGTTAAGGTTCGGTAAACAAACAAAAGTAGAAAAGAAGATGGGTTCCATCAAGAAAAAGCGCCGGAAGAAAATGTCGAAGCACAAATACGACAAGCGCATGAAGGCGCAGCGCCACAAGACCAAGTAACATCCGCCAGAACCGGAGGGCAACATGGGTGAAGTAATTGGAGCGGGAGAGCTGCACAAGGGCGTAAAACTCCTTATCGACGGCGAGCCCTGGGAAATCACGGAGTTCGACTTTTCCAAGCCGGGCAAGGGGCAGGCGATCTACAACTGCAAGCTCCGCAACATGATGACGGGCAGCGGCATGTCCAAGAGCTACCGCTCGGGCGACAAGTTCGAGAAACCGGAGCTTCTGCAGCAGTCGGTCACGTATTCGTACGACGACGGCCAGGCCTTCGTGTTCACCGACGAGAACTTCGAGGAGATCCGCGTCTCATACGACGTCATGGGGGACAAGAAGTACTTCCTCATGGACGAGATGGAGGTGAAGGCGCTGTTCTTCAACGACAAGGTGATCGGCGTCGACCTGCCGCAGCTCGTCGAGCGCAAGGTCATCAAGGTGGAGCCCGGCGTGAAGGGCAACACAGCCTCCGGCAAGGTTACGAAGCCGGCGACCGTCGAGGGCGGCTACACGCTGGCGGTGCCCCTCTTCATCAACGAGGGCGACGTGATTCGCATAAACACCGAAACCGGCGAATACAACGATCGAACCTCAACGAAGTGACCCGGAAGTGTCGGCCGACTCCAGGGGAGACCGCTGCGCGTTCAGCGTGACGGACGACCTTCAGGTCGTGCTGATAACATACAACCGGAAGCGCGCGCTCGGGCATACGCTCGAGCGCGTCTTTGCCCCCGACTCCCCGATCCGCGGCTGTTCCGTCACGGTGCTGGACAACTGCTCGACCGACGGATCGGGCGAGCTGCTTGCCGCGGCCGCGGCGGAGCACCCAAACCTGAAGGTCGAAACCCACCGCCGCAACATAGGCGGCAACGCGAACATAGTGCGCGCATTCGAGTCGGCGTCGAAGAAGTACGTGTGGGTGCTCTGCGACGACGACGACTTCGACTGGAGCCGGTGGGCGCCGGTGGAGGAGGCCCTGGCCTCCGACTCCTACGACCTCGTCTACACCGTAAGCCATGTCGCGCGCCCGTCGGACAGCCCCGACATCGGCTACCTCGCGTTCCTCGCCGCGTTCGTCCCCGGCTGCATCTATCGGGCTGCGCACATCACCGGCGACGTGCTGCAGAACATGTACGCGATGATCCACACGTGGTACCCACACTGCGTGCTGTCGCTGCACGTCCTCTGCAACCTGAAGGGCAGGGCGTTCTTCCGCCCCGGCGGCGACGTCGTCATACGCCGCCTCCAGACCGAGGACGGCTCGCGCGAGATGACGCAGGAGGAGAACGACAGGACCCTCGTGCGCGGGATATCCGAAAGCCTGCTCCACCCTGACATGCGCCGCATGTTCTGGCACGTCGGCTTCGTGATGGCCGCCCAGATCGTCAACGACGAGGCCGAGAGGGCGCGGGTGATGGAGCGCGCCCGGTTCAACGAGGACTGGTCGGGCGACTTCGGGCGCTACTGCGAATACGTCGCCGGATACAACCGCAAGCACCGCAGCGGCTCCGCCAAGAACACCTTCGACTTCCTGCTCAGCCTGCCGAAGGGCCGCCTGCGCAGGACGTTCGCGCTGGCCGTGGTCAGGCCGTACCTGCCGCTGTTCGTGGAAGTCCGCGACGGGAAGGTGGAGCTCGAGCTTCTGTGGAAGATCAAGCTCCGGCTCTGGGACAGGCGCTGGTTCGGCGGAAAGGCCCGCAGTCGGTGAGGCGCGTGTTCATCACCGGCGGCACCGGGTTCTTCGGCAAGTCGATGCTCGACCTCCGCCTCCGCCGCGCCGATTTCCGCGATGACGAGTGGGCGATTCTCTCGCGCGACCCCGATGGCTTCCGCGCACGCTTCCCCCGTCTCGCCGGGCAGCCGGGAGTTTCCTTCGTCGGCGGCGACGTGCGCGATTTCGCCGCCGCCGGCCGCTTCGACGACATAATCCACGCAGCAACCGCCGCCGTGACCACGCTGCCCGACGAGGAGATGACGTCCACGATCGTAGATGGCACGCGGCACGTGATCGACTTCGCCCGCCGGTGCGGGGCGGAGAGGCTGCTGTTCACAAGCTCCGGCGCCGTCTACGGCCCCCAGACCGCTGCGGTCGACGAGACGGCCTCCTGCAGCCCGGCGACCGCATACGGACGCGGCAAGCTGGAGGCGGAGCGGATGCTCGCGGCCTCCGGACTGGATGTCAAAATCGCGCGCTGCTTCGCCTTCACCGGACCGTTCCTCAGCCGCGACATCCACTATGCGATAGGCAATTTCATCGGCGACTGCCTTGCCGGCCGCGACATCGTGATCCACGGCGACGGCACTCCGCGCAGGAGCTACCTCTACGCCGACGACCTTGTCGAATGGCTGTTCGCCGTCCTTTGGCGCGGCGAGACGGCGCGGCCGTACAACGTCGGCTCGGCGCGGTCGGTGTCGATCCGCGAGCTGGCCGAGACTGTCCGCGCGACGTTGGGCGGCGCGCGCGAGGTACGCGTCTTGTCCGAGCCGAAGCCCGGCCCCGCGTCCGTCTATGTCCCGGTGGTTTCCCGCGCCTGCGCCGAGCTGGGCGTGCGGGAGGCGTTCGGCCTGGAAGAAGCGATTCTCCGCAGCGCCGGGCGTCTGCCTGCGGCGTCCAATTGCAAGGATAGGCACCACTAGGATCAGCCATGACCTACGACACGATAAGCGACGCGGCGACAATGCAGGCGGGTGCGGAGGGAACGCTCCTCGCGGGGCGTTACCGCATCGTGCGTCAGCTCGGGCAAGGCGGGATGGGGTCGGTGTGGCTCGCCGAGGACACGCAGCTCGACAACAAGCAGTTCGCGATCAAGATGCTGCCTAGCATTCTGGTGAGCAACAAGCGGGCGTACCGGCAGCTGAAGGACGAGGCGCTTGTCGCTATGAAGCTCACCCATCCGAACATAGTCAATCTCCGCGCCTTCGAGGAGAACAACGGCAACCCGTTCCTTGTGATGGACTACATCGAGGGGCAGACGTTGGATGACTATCTTGCGGAAGTCGGGAACGGGGAAGAGGGAACGGGGAACGGTAGGGCGGCCTCGACGAGGCCGCCGTCTGGCGGGCTTCCCGAAGACGAAGTGATCCGCCTACTGAAGCCCATCGCCGCCGCGCTGGACTATGCGCACTCGAAGGGTGTCGTTCACCGCGACGTAAAGCCCGGCAATGTGATGATCGCGAAGGACGGAACGTCCTACATTCTCGACTTCGGAATCGCCCGCGAGATACAGGAGACGATGACGCGGGTGACGGGCAAGCTATCTTCGGGGACGCTTCTCTACATGTCGCCGGAGCAGCTCAACGGAGACATGCCGAAACCTGCGCAAGACGTGTATTCCTTCGCGGCGATGGTCTACGAATGTCTCAAGGGCGAACCGCCGTTTAGCAGGGGGAACATAGAGTTCCAGATAATGAACAAGATGCCCGCGCCGCTTGACCCACATTTTGCAAAAAGTGGGTCGGTGATGCAGGGCCTTGAGAAGAAGCCAGAGGACAGGCCGAAG
>JAFRBA010000280.1 GCA_017405115.1 Kiritimatiellia bacterium | reverse complement strand
CGCGTGGGCTCCCAGCGCGCCAAGACGCAGGAGGAGCTCGACCTCGCGAAGAAGTACTGGAAGCTCCACCAGGAGGGCAAGGACGACCAGATACCCTTCAAGCACATGGAGCTCACGACGGAGGTCGCGCGCGCAAAGCGGATCGTCAGGCTCGAGAAGGGGCCCGACTACTTCGACCTGCCGCTCATCGCCATCGCGATCGGCGACTCGGTCGCGTTCGGTGGATTCCCCGGCGAGCCGTTCAACGACATCGGCAAGGCTGTCAAGGCGAAGTCTCCGTTCAAGCTCACGATCCTCTCCTGCATCACCAACGGCAGCCGCGGCTACTTCCCGTTCTCCGACTCCTACGTCGGCGGGGGCTACGAGTCGGCGTCGTCGCCGTTCGCGCCCGAGGTGGCCGACAAGCTGATCGAGGGCCAGCTCGGGCTCCTGAACAGCATCCACTCCAAGTGAAGACCTCGCAGTTCTGGTACCCGCTTCCCGCCAGGCTCATCGCGCAGCATCCTGCCGAGAAGCGCGGCGCCGAACGCATGATGGTGCTCCACCGCGACACCGGCGTGGTGGAGCACCGCCGTTTCGAGGACATCGTGGAGTACATCTCCGCGGACGACCTCCTTGTCGTCAACGACACCAAGGTGTTCCCCGCGAGGCTCATCGGCGAATGGCCCGACACGCACGGAGCCGTCGAGATGCTGATGGTAAACGCCGCGCCGATGGATGCGGACGGCTCGCGCCCCAGCATGTCCGCCGGGGCGGATTCCCTCCGTTGGAACGTCATCGTCGGGTCCGGGCGGAAGTGCCGCGAGGGGCAGCGCGCGTCGTTCGGACCCCGCGGCGAGCTGTCCGCGACTCTGCTGAGGCCGCTCCCCGGCATCGGGATGTGGCAGGTCGAGTTCGCCTGCGACAGGCCGCTCATGGACCTCCTGGAAGAGTTCGGCCACACCCCGGTGCCGCCGTACGTGAAGCGCGAGGGCACCGCCGCCGAGGAGGCCGAGGACCGCGAGCGCTACCAGACGATATACGCGAGGCACGTCGGGTCCGTCGCCGCGCCGACGGCGGGGCTTCACTTCACGCCGGAGACATTCGCCGCGCTCGACGCGAAGGGCGTTCGGCGCGTCGCCGTGACGCTGCACGTCGGGCCGGGCACGTTCCGTCCCGTGAAGGCCGAGAACGTCGAGGACCACCACATGGACTTCGAGGCGTTCACCGTGCCGCCCGAGACGGCGGACGCCGTGAACGCCTGCAAGGCGCGCGGCGGGCGCGTCTTCTGCGTCGGATCGACGACGGTGCGCACGCTGGAGACGGTCGCCGCGCGCACGGGCGACGAGGTGCCCGACCCGCTTGTCGTGCCTGGCAGCGGGGCGTCGGACATCTTCATCTACCCGCCGTACCGGTTCCGCGTCTGCGACTGCATGCTCACCAACTTCCACCTGCCGCAGTCCACGCTCCTGATGATGGTTTCGGCCCTTGCGGGGCGCGAGCGCGTCCTCTGCTCCTACGCGCTTGCGGTCCGGGCGAACTACCGCTTTTTCTCCTATGGCGATTGCATGCTGATAGTCTGAGGTTACGAACCATGAAGACATCGGACAGAACTTCCAGGTGGAAAAAGAACGGTTTGCCGTTTCTGTTCGACGGAACGCGGCGGAGTGGGCTTTCCGACCAGCTTGCGGATGGTCTTAGGCAGGCCATATTGACGGGACGTATCAAGCCCGGAGAGACGCTGCCGACGATACTGGAATGGTCGAAGCTGCTGGGCGTCTCGATTCGCGTGCCGGAGGCGGCGATTGCGCGGCTCGTCTCGGAGGGCCTAATCGTCGCCCGCCGTCGCCACGGATGCGTCGTTGCGGAGCGCGACAATGCCCCGAACTGGAAGGGTCATGTGCTTGTCGTCGTGCCCGACTCCGATGCCTGCTATTATTCCGCCGTGCAGCTTGGGTGCGTTCGCGCGAAATTGTCTGCTGAAGGGTATCTCGTCACGTCCATGACGGTTCTGCATGACGATGGCGACAGAGATCGCTTCAAGTACGACCTAGCGCCGCTTGAGTTCGCCTTGCGCCAGTCGGTTGACCTTGCAGTTCTGATATTCAACTACCGCCGTTCGTCAATCGTCCGCGCAATAGCCAAGTCG
Organism: Kiritimatiellia bacterium; assembly: GCA_017405115.1. The sequence continues at coordinate 70,502 of JAFRBA010000280.1, read as the reverse complement.
GGGGTGCCGTTCGTAGAGTTCGCAGACGCGAATCCTAGCAGCGTCAAAGGGTGTGTCGGGTCGGTCTGCCTCGACAAAGATTCAGCCATGCGCAGAATGATGGCGCAGTGCATTGCATCCAGGGTGCGGCACATAATGCAGGTCAGGATGTATTCTGGAAACTTCGACGCCAAGTCACTCTCGAAGATTTCGGGCGTGAAATTCTCGGACTGGATGGTGCGCAGGGACGTTGAGCGCTACGGGGCGAACGAAAGCATGGTCCGCGGCGCCATGGAGGCGTTTTTGCGGCGATTTGAGTTGAAGGGAAGAAGTTGGCTTCCCGACCTCCTGTATTTTTCAGAGGACCATGCGGCTTCTGGCGCGCTTACGGCGATGCTTGCGGCAGGTGTGCGCGTTCCGGACGACGTACGGGTGGTGACGATGTCGAACTGGGGCCTGGGGCCGGTATTTCCCGTCTCGCTCACGCGGCTTGAGATGAACCCCTTCGAGCATGGCGACGCGCTTGCGGAGCTGGCGCTCGACTACTTGAAGCACAAGAAGCCCCAGGGCCGCCGCACCGTCCCTCTCAAGTACATTGAAGGCGACTCGTTCCGCTTGTAATGGGCTAATCGCCATTCTAAAAAGGCGACATTGCGCACGATGTCGGCTATTTCTATTTTCTGCAAATAGCCGACATTTTAGGCGTTGCAGTAAAATGTCGGCTATTTTTCATTTCTGCAAATAGCCGACATTTTCTTGTTGAGCCGAGCTCTGAAATATGATATCATACGTGCATGAAATTCGTAGGAAGAGTCGATTACCTTGACAAGCTCTCCGCGCTTTGGCGGAAGAACAGGAGTTCGTTCGCTGTCGTATCTGGGCGGCGGCGCATCGGGAAGTCCACGCTTGTGGAGGAGTTTGCCCGTCGTTCGTCCTGCGATTTCATTGAGATTGTCGGCTTGCCTCCCGACAGGACGATGACCAATCAGCGGCAGATCGACAACTTTTGCGAACGGCTTGCCAAGGCAACAGGGAAGCCCGAAGCGAAGGCCGACTGCTGGCCAAAGGCATTCGACGCGCTAGTTGCGGCGATTGGACCTCGCCGAAAGACGATAGTGTTTCTTGATGAGATATCATGGATGGGGCGGTATGACGATGCCTTTGCGGGCTTCCTCAAAACGGCGTGGGACACGCAGCTGTCGCTGCGGGACAATCTGATATTGGTCGTTGCGGGCAGCGTTTCGGCATGGATTCACAAAAACATCCAGCGGTCGAAGGCGTACGTTGGAAGAATATCGCTTGACATATCTCTTCCGGAACTTCCGCTTTCCGAATGCCGCGAGTTCTGGGGGCGGAAGGCCGACAGGACTGCCACGCGGGAAATGCTGGATGTCATGTCCGTCACTGGAGGAGTCCCGAAGTATCTTTCCGAGATAGATCCGTCTCTTTCCGCCGACGAAAACATAAGACGGCTTTGCTTCGACCCCAACGGATATCTGTTCAATGATTTCGAACGCATTTTCGACGACGTGTTCGACGAAAGCGTCGCCGCCAAAAAAAGAATCGTCGTCGCGCTTGCCGATGGCCCTGCGAGCATCCAAGAACTGGCGGAACGGATTCGAGTTCCGTCCAGCGGCCACATATCGACGGATGTCTGCGATCTCGTCGAGGCGGGTTTTGTCGCCGGCGTTCGTGGGAAGAATCCAGATACGGGACGAGATGTCAGGGAAGTCCGCTACCGGCTGAAGGACAACTACACTCGGTTTTACCTCAAATACATTCTTCCGAAAGCCGATGCAATTAGGGAAGGCATATTCCGCTACGTGTCGCTGGACATGCTGCCGGGATGGGATGCCATAATGGGCCTTCAATTCGAGAACCTCGTCCTTAACAATTTTCAGACGCTTGCCAGGCACATCGGACTTGTCGGCAAGAACGTGGAGTCCGTGGCGCCGTATTTCAGGCGCGGTCGCACATCAGGAGACGGGATCCAGATTGACATGCTTGTACAGCTTCCTAAATGCGTCTATCTTGTGGAAGTGAAGCGCATGAACAGGATTCCCGCTTCTGTCGAGCAGGAAGTTCGGCGGAAAATAGATCGGCTGCCGCTCAAGAAGGGGAAGTCAGTCAAGACGGTGCTGGTCTATGATGGAGAGCTTGCACCGGAACTTGAAGAGGACGGATTCTTTGATCGCCTTGTCCGCATGGATGAGCTGATGCGCTCAGCTTGACCATCCCCAAAAACGCGCCCTGCCACAAAAAACTACAATAACTATATTTCCCCCTTGCTTTTGGGGGCTGCTTTTTGGTATAATGCCGCTGTCCATCGGGGAAGGTGGACTTCAAGTTAAGCATAGAAAGGATGGTGGCGATGAAAACGTGTCGAAGTCTGATTGCCGTTGCGGCGGTATTCGGCGTGGCGGCTGTGCAGGCGGCGTTGTCCGAGATTCACTCCGGCACGGCTGAAGTGTCCGTGGCGCAGATGTTCGGATTGGCTCTGGATCCTGAGGACAACACGAACGGCGGGTTCTGGACTATTGCCCGCAGTCCGCAGACGGTCGGCTTTTCGACCGCGACTGCGTCGATGGTGACGATTGCGTCAAGAAGCGTCGGCGAATCTGATTCGCAGGCGATTTACTCCACAAAGCCTGGAATGACCTTAATTGTCCACTGAAAGGGCTGAACGAAAATGAAGAACCACATTGCCTTTGCGGCGGCAGTTGCCTCCATGTCGGTCTTCGCGGGGACTCCGGTCGTATCCGACGTGCAGATGGTCCAGTCGGGGAACAGGCTTGTCAGGGTGACGTACAGGCTCGATGCGCCCGCAATAGTCACGTTCGACGTGCAGACTAACGGCTCGTCGATAGGCGCGGTCAACCTTACGAATGCCGTCGGCGACGTCAGCAGGCGCATAGACAGAGTCGGCGAGACTTGCACGATCGAATGGCAGCCGAGGAAGTCGTGGCCAGGCATGGAGGCGGAAAACGCCAAAGCCGTCGTGACGGCGTGGAGCCTGCAGGCTCCGCCGGACTACATGGTGGTAAGCATGACCAGTCTCAGCAACGTCGTCTTCTATGCGAGCGCGGATGCCGTGCCGGGAGGCGTCACGAATGATGCGTACAAGACCGACAAGCTCGTGATGCGCCGCATCCACGCCGCAGGGAACAGGTTCCAGATGGGGTCGCTTGCGGGCGAGTCTGGCAGAACGGCGAGTCGTGAGGTCCCTCACGACGTAACTTTCACGAACGACTACTACATCGGCATATATCCGCTGACCCAGCAACAGCTGCTGCTCGTTCAGGGCTCGGCTCCGTCGCGGTTCTACGGCTGCAAGAACTGGCAGATGCGTCCTGTCGAGAATCTGTACTACGGACTTGTGAGAGGCACTGACACCGCATATCGCTGGAGTTCCCTGAATCCGAGCCACGAAGTTGACATGCGCGATGGCTACTGCCTCGGTTCGTTCCGTCGATTCACGGGCCTGGAACTTGACCTTCCGACGGAGGCGCAGTGGGAGATTGCATGTCGCGCCGGGACGAGGAGCGCATTCAACGATGGCACGGATTCAATGGACGCAGTCGGGTGGAATTCGTCGAACTGGGGGTACGATCCAAACTGTTCGTCGAACGAAACGCATGTGGTGGGTCTTCTCAAGCCAAATGCCTGGGGGCTGTACGACATGCACGGCAACGTCGGGGAGATGTGTCTTGACTGGTTTTCTACGGGTGTCTATTTTTCCGATGGCACTGAGGCTGTCGAGCCACCTGGGTCGGACAAGAGCCGTGAGAGTGGCGATGGCGCGAACTACCGTGTTGTCCGCGGAGGCAATTGGAATGCAGCGGCGACCGAAGCCCGCTCGTCAAGCAAGGGCTTCAGGACGTTTTGGTCGGGAACCTCGACACTTGGTGTTCGCCTCTGCTGCCCCGTGCAGTTCCCGTATTGATTGACGGAAGGAGTATTCAAGATGAAGAGCGTTGTTTTCGTTTCTGCCGTTGCCGTCGCCGTCGCCGCCTTTGCGGCACCGACCGTGACCGTGACATCGATCGACCAGGATGCGTCGTTCAATCGCATCAAGGTGTCATATTCGCTTACCGAAGATGCCGTCGTCACATGGTCGGCCAAGACGAATGCCGTCGCCGTCGATCCGCAGCGCCTGACGCGCGTCTGGGGCGACATCAACCGCAAGGTTTCCGCGCCTGGCGGCTCGTTCGAGTGGGTGGCAGCCGAGGAACTGGCGGATTTCTCCAATCCGTCGGCTCCGATTGAAATCACGCTGACCGCCTGGCCGACCAATGCGCCGCCGGACTACATGGTTGTCCACTGCGCCGGCAAGAGCAACGTGACGTACTACGTTGACGCGGCGTCTGTTCCGGGCGGTGTCACGAACGACCTCTACAAGACGAAGAAGATGGTCATGCGCAAGATTCCCGCAGTGGGCGTGACCTGGAAGATGGGGTCGCCTTCTGGCGAGAGCGGTCGCGATGATACGTTCGAACGGCTTCATGACGTTACGCTTACAGAAGACTATTATATCGGCATCTATCCCGTGACGCAGGACCAGTTTAATGGTCTTGTCGGCTCTGCTCCCGGCGATTGTGCATTCAGGGGTTTGTCCAACTCGGGGATGCGTCCTGTGGAAAACTATTCCTACTATGGTCTGCGCGGCAACGGCAACGGCGTTTGCTGGGCTGCCACGAATCCAAGCCATCGTGTCAGCAGTACGCTTCTAACTATGCGCAATGCCACTGGAATCAAATTCGACTTCCCGACCGATGCGCAGTGGGAATACGCCTGCCGTGCCGGAACGTCCAGTGCATACAACGACGGCACCAGTTCCATGGACGCAGTGGGGTGGAATTCATCGAACTGGGCGAACGATCCAAACTGCTCGTCGAACGAAACGCATGTGGTGGGGCTTCTGAAGCCAAATGCCTGGGGGCTGTATGACATGCACGGCAATGTGGCGGAATGGGTACTTGACTGGCATCATGCCATCAATACTGGCGCGGCTGAAACCGATCCGGCTGGAGCGAACACCGCCGGTGACAATTACCATTTCATGCGCGGTGGACGTTGGGATCAGGGGGCGACTTCGGCGCGTAGCGCCTACCATGGCGGTTATGGCGCGTTTTGGAAAACAAAATACTTGGGTTTCCGCCTGGTCGCTCCGGCGGCCGGATATTGGAAGCACGAGTAGCGGCAATCTTATATGACGTGCGCACATATCGTCTTATTCGCCCTTACGGCTGGATGGATGCCGGGCGACGGAACGTTTCTCGACGACCCGCAGAAGGGCATTGCCATGGACTTCAGCGCGGACATGGCGGATGCTGCGGCGTTGGAGTCTATATGCCGCACTGATATAGACCACACGGCAAAAGTTGTCCGTCTCAACGGGTTTTCGACACTGCTTGTGGACGGAAAAGCCGAAGTGCCGATTCTCTTCAAGGGGCATTCCGCCGGTCCCAAGGTCAATGCATTTTCCGGGAAGATCATGGCCGACAGCGGCATACGGCTTATGGTCGCCAATGTCAGTTTTCGCGGGTCGCCGTGGTTCCCCAAGTCGCCGTGGACCAGGGATGGCTATGATCCCGAGGGTGCCTTGAATGGATTGCGCAAGGTAATGCTCACGGCAACAAACGCGCTGTGGCTCGTGACGTTGCGCGTAGATCCGCCGATGGACTACGCATATTGGCATCCCGAAGAGGCATGGCGGTCGAAAGACGGCGGGTATGTGTTCGGAAATAGTGTGCATGTACGCGGCACACGTCCGGCGCTCGAGCCGATCAACACGAACAGTCCGCCTGCAAAGTGGGAATGGGCGTGGACTTCGATGTGCTCGCGCCGATGGCGCGAAGAGATGAAGGGCAACATCTCCGTTTTTGTAGGGAGATTGAAGGAGACGGGGCTTTCCAAACGAATCGTGGGCGTTCACCTGGGCGGATTCCACGATGCACAGTTCGCGACATCCGTTGGAGATTATTCGCCTGCGGCTAAAGCGGAGTTTGCCAAGAGCGGCGAAAAGGACTACGACCGATTCCTGAAACTCTGGCCGCAGCGGCTCGTCGACGAATTTGCGCAGCATGTGAAGGGATGTTTTGGCAAGGACATCATCGTGCTCAGGTGGTATATGGCGGCGTTCGGATGCAAGTTCGAGGGTGCGCATGAGATGCGGGAATTTCTTGATTCGCGGTTCGTCGATGGAATCGTGCCTCAGGTTGGATATGGCGAATCACGTCTTCCGGGTTTTCCGCTGCGCATCAAGATACCATGTGAATCTCTGCACCTTCACGGCAAGCTGCTTGTCATGGAGAACGATCTCTACCCATGGATTATTCGCGATCCGCATCGTCCTAAATACCATGACAACATGGTCGGGAGGGCGAAAAACCCCGATGAATGGCGTATCGTCAACCGCAAGACCGCCGCAGTGCTGGTGGCGCGGCGCATGGGCTGGTGGTACATCGACATGGGCGGCGGGTGGTACACGCCGCCGGACATCGCCGCAGACATCGCCTCGACCGTCCGGGACGTCAGTGAAATCTACGTCAAGCCGTCCGGCAGACAGTGGCATCCGTCCGCAGCCGTGGCAATAGATGACGAGTCCCTGCTTTCTTTGCAGCATGCCGACGGCTGTGAAAAGCCCCAATGCATCATCGACCATTTCATGCGCGAGATTTCGCGTTCCGGAGTGCCGTTCGACGTGTATCTGAAATCCGATCTGGACAACAGGCCCGAGCTTGCCGGCGAATACAAGACGATATTAACGTTCGACAGCAGGACGAAGCTGATGGGAACTGCCGAGATACAGCGCCGCGTCAGGGAGGCCGGCGGATATGTTCCTGTCCCGGAATGCACGGTTTCCGTTGACATGAACAGCGATTTTATTTCCATTCACGGACTCAAGGACTGCAAGGTTGACTTCGAGTTGCCATTCCCATGCCGCGTCATAAACCTCAAGTCCGGAGCGGAAGAGACGGTGAACGGCAACAAGCTTCACATTGAGGTGATGAGAGGCGAGAGTTGCTGGTTCCGACTTGTTTCCAGTCTTTAGCTTATGTGTGCATGCCTTGTATTCTGCGCCCTGACCGCCGGGTGGATGCCTGACGACGGGACGTTCCTCGACGATCCGCAGAATGGCCGCGCAATGGATTTCAGCGCGGACATGGCGGACGCGGCGGCGTTCGAGGCGATGTGCCGCGCCGACGTGGACCACACTGCGAAGGTCGAACGGCGCAACGGCATCGCCACTCTTCTTGTCGACGGCAAGCCGGAAGCTCCTATATTGTTCAAGGGCCATTCGGCTGGCGGGAAGGCAAACGTATTCTCCGGCAAGGTGATGTCTGAGAGCGGTGTCCGCCTCTTGGTCGCCAACGTCGGCTTTCGCGGCTCGCCGTGGTTTCCAAAGTCGCCCTGGTCCAAGGACGGCTTTGACCCAGAAAGCGCCGTGCGCACGATCCGCAAGGCGATGCTCACGGCCACTAACGCGCTGTGGCTCGTCACACTTCGCGTCGATCCGCCGATCGACTACGTCTATTGGCATCCAGAGGAGGCGTGGCGTTCCAGGGATGGCGGCTACTTGTTCGGCAACGGCGTCCACGTGAAGGGCGCACGTGCCGCGCTTGATCCAGTAAACACAAACAGCCCTCCCGCCAAATGGGAATGGTGCTGGACTTCCATGTGTTCGCGCCGCTGGCGCGAGGAGGTGAAGGCTAACATCGCGGCGGTCGTCGCAGGATTGAAGGAAACTGGAATGTCGAAGCGCATCGTAGGCGTCCATTTTGGCGGATTCCACGACGCGCAGTTCGCGACCGCGCAGGGCGATTTCTCGGAATGCGCCAAGGCGGCGTTTGCCGCAAGCGGCGAGACGGACTACGACAGGTTCCTGAAGCTGTGGCCGCAGCGTCTTATTGACGAGCTGGCGCGTCACACGAAAGAGTGCTTTGAAAAGGACATTGTCGCGTTCAGGTGGTGCATGGGCGCTTTTGGCGCAAGTTATTGCTCCTCCCACGACATCTGGGAATTTCTCAATTCGAAATACGTCGACGGCATGGTTCCGCAGGCTGCGTATTCCTTGCGGGCGCCAAGCGAGCCGCTTGGCGTCAAGCCGCCCGTTGCGTCGTTTCATCTGCACGGAAAGCTGCTTGTCTGCGAGCATGATCTCTATCCGTGGATCATCCGCGATCCAAACCGGCCAAAGTACCACGACAGGATGGTAAGCCGGGCGAAGAACCCCGAAGAGTGGCGCATGATCAACCGCAAGACCGCAGGAGCGATGATTGCGAGAAACGCGGGCTGGTGGTATTTCGACATGGGCGGCGGGTGGTATTCGCCGCCCGAAATCGCGGCAGAAATCGCGGCAACCGTTCGCGACGCACGCGACGCGTATCTTGGTCCACGCATGCAGTGGCGTCCGTCGGCTGCGCTGGTCATCGATTCCGAAGACCTTTTGTCGAAGCAGCATCCGGATGGGTGCGGCAAGACAGCATGCAGCCTCGACGCCTTTGTGCGCGAAATAGCCCGCTCCGGCGTGCCGTTCGACAGCTATCTTAAAAAGGACCTCGAGGCAAACCCGTGGATATCCAAGGCGTACAAGACCCTAATAACATTCGACAGCCGCACCGAGCTCATGGGCACTGCGGAGATATGCAGGCGGGTCAAGGATGCCGGGGGATATGTGCCCGTGCCGGAGTGCACGCTGTCCGTCGACATGAACGGCGGCTTCCTCTCTGTGCACGGTCTCTGGGACCGCAAGGTAGACTTCGAGCTGCCGTTTCCATGCCGTGTCGTTAACCTCAAGTCTGGCATGGAAGAGCCCGTTTCCGGCAATCGATTCCATGTTGAGGTAATGAAGGGCGAGACCTGCTGGTTTCGCCTTGTTCCCCATCTCGGCTACAACTAACGGTTTCTCATATGCGAACATGGCAAAGGAAAGAACATGGAATACGAACGTAGAGTTTTCTTGAAAGGTTTTTCGCTTGCGGCCATAGCAGGAGCGGCGGGAGGCGTTGGTTCTGCAAGAGCGGCTGTTTCCGAGAGAGTTCCGAATGCGAAGACATGGCTTGACGCCGATGTGGTTGTGTCAGGCGGCGGACCTGCGGGCGTATGCGCGGCGGTAAGCGCGGCGCGCATGGGGGCGAAGACCGTACTTGTCGAGCGGTTCGGCTGCCTTGGCGGAAACCTTACGCTCGGGCATGTCTCGCCCATCCTTGGCAGGGTTAGCTCCGGCACGATGGCCGATGAGGTGCGTCGCCTTCTCAACGAGAGGCATCTTGGCGCACAGAAGGTGATGACGCGCAACGGGCCGGAGGAGCACATCGACCATGAAGAGGCCAAGGGGATATTGGCGAAGCTGTGCGCCGACGCAGGAGTCTCGGTTCTCCTCTGCGCGTCGGTCGTCGACGCCGTCATGGACCAGAACCGCGTCGTCGGGCTTGTCGTCGATACGCCGAAGGGTCTGCGCAGGATATTGGCAAAGACGTTTGTTGACGCAACCGGCGACGGACGCGTCGCCGCGTCAGCGGGCGCGGAGTTCAGGATCGGGCGTGATGCGGACGGTGCGACGCAGCCGTCGTCCCTCGAGTTCGTTGTCGACGGCGTGGACGAGCGGGTCGGAATCACGGCATGGGGAGGGACCGATCCTGTAAAACTCCCTTCCGGCGAAGAGTACCGCGCCCTCTGCAAGCGCATGAACGAAGCGGGCGAACTGCCCGAGAACGTAACAATCGTGCGCCTCCACCGTACCTTCTATCCGGGCGAGCGCAGCGTCAACGCCACGCAGGTCAACGGTGTGGACGCATTGGACCCGGCGGCCATCGGCAAGGCGGACGCCGAGCTGCGGCGGCAGATCGACATGTGCGTGACGTTTCTTCGCAGGCATGTGCCGGGCTACGAGATGTGTCGCGTGAAATCGACGGCGGACACGCTGGGCGTTCGGGAGACGCGTCGCGTGATGGGTGACGCGATGGTGGTAGACGACGATCTCCTCGACGGGCGCAAGTACGCGGATGCGGTAGTGCACGATGCATGGTTCCTGATTGACATCCACAATCCGAAGGGCGGTGGGCAGGCAGAGGGGCATTCGCACCCGGCGAAGCCTTACGACATTCGCTACGGGGCGTTCCTGCCGAAGGGCGTAAAGGGGCTGCTCACGGCGGGAAGGTGCATTTCCGGCACGCATCGCGCGCATGCGAGCTATCGGGTGATGACGCCCTGCATGGCCATGGGCGAGGCGGCGGGCGTTGCGGCGGCGCTGGCGGCCAAGTCCGGACGGACGCCGCGCGAAGTCGCGGCAGGCGAGGTGCGCTTGGAGCTGATGAAACGAGGCGTTTCCCTGTAGTTGAAAGGTTGGCACGAATGAAGAACATGATTATGGCGGTGGTGGTTCTCGCTTGCCAGCAGATAGTGGCGGGCGTAGAACAGATAGTCGTGGACGGAACGATTCCGGGAGGCAACGGGCGTCTTGTGGAGTCCGAAGGCGATAAGCATGTCGTCGAATACGAAATCCGCGATACCGATGGCTGGTGGTTCCGCTGGTGCTTTTCGGTCCGTGGCGCACAGGGGCGCACCCTTTCTTTCGCGCTTCGGAGCGACCGGTTTGGCGATTGCGACGGTGCGGTTGGCGACTATGGACCTGCGGTCTCGCATGACGGAGGGCGCACATGGCGCTACGAACAGGGAGTCCGGTGCGACAGGCACGGGTTTGAATATTCCTTTGGCCCTGATGACAAGGAAGTGCGCTTCGCGCAATGCCTGCAATACGATCCGTCGCACTGGCGGTCGTTTCTCGCGGTACATGGGAAGAGCCATGAAGTGTTCCACGAAGAGACGCTTGCGCTGACGTCACGGAGGAAGCGGCCAGTTCCGATGGCGAGGTTTGGCAACCTGTCATCTCCTAAATATAGGTTCTTGTTCACGTCCAGACATCATGCGAACGAGGCTACGGCAACCTATGTCATCGAGGGGATTGCCGCGCAGGCCTTCGCGCAAGACGCCCTTGGCGAATGGATAAGAAAGAATGTGCAGATGATCGTGGTTCCGTTTGTTGATTTCGATGGCGTCGTGGACGGCGATCAGGGGAAGAATCGGATTCCCCGCGACCACAACCGGGACTATCATCCTTCGCGCGAACCGATATACGCGGAAATCGCCGCGATAGAGCGGATCGTGCGAGATGAACGCCCTGATGTGGTGATGGACTTTCACAATCCCGCGATCCACTCGGTTGGACGCCTTTTTCAGACGGGGCTGCCCAATCCAGAAGATGCCGAACGCCAAAGGTCCTTCGCGCTGACGTTGGAACGCATTCAGAAGGGGGCCTTTACGTATCTTGCTTCCGACGACGTTCCTTTCGGCGTCAGGTGGAATTCGTCCGCCAACTACATGAAGGGGCAGACGCTTGAACATTTTGCGGCGGATGCGCTTCGCGGCAACGGTTCGCTCGTAACTCTCTGGGAGGTCCCGTTCGCAACTGCGCACGGCGGCAGAACGCTCACAGGCGATGACTTCCGCGATCTTGGGCGCGACATGATGGAGGCGCTTGCCGTCTGGCTGAAGTGCTACCTTGAGAAGCGCAACGAGATTGCCGACAACGGCGACGTGGAGTACGACGTCGTGCCGTTCGATTCCACCGGTGCAAGTGTGCCGGTGTCGGTGTCTGGCGAGCTGCGTACAAGGCTTCTTCGCAATTTTGACCGTCTTGAAGCAGGTCGAAGGGTTGCAAGTGTGAAATGAGAACTCTGTGCGGAACAATTCTTGCGGCGGCGGTTACGGGTGCCCGCGTGAAGCCATGAGGCGCGGAGCGTAATGTCAAAGGGAAAACAATAATGTGCACGTGTAGCGTATGCAGTTGGCTTGATTTCGGTTTTCGCAGGTCGTGGATGCTGGCGGGTTTTGTCGCCGCGTTTTTGATAGGCGACATGTTCCTCGCCGTGCGCGGGGCTTATGTGAGGTCGCCGGAATTCCTGTATGGCGTGGCTGGGTTCTCGCTTGCGCAGATCCTCTGGACGGTCGGACAGCTGCGCGAGGCGAAGCCTGATTGCCGCATTGTTTTCGCCGCGGCCGTTCCGCTCTCCATCTTTGCGCTTTGCCGTCTGCGTCCGCCAGTACTTCTGTCGGCGGCGAGCGCCGCCGTGTGCGTCTATTCCGTCCTGACCGCCGTCTCGCTCGCAACGGCGCTGGCGACGAGACGGGTGCTCTACATCTGCGGCATAGGACTGCTGCTCTTCTCCGACCTGATGATTGGCGGGCGATTCGTGAAGATGCCTGTCTGCGGAACGTTGATCGGGCCGACATACATTGCTGCCGAGCTCTGCCTTCTTGCGTCTCTCTTTTGGGGCGGCGAATGGCGTGTTCCGAAAGGCCGTATCGGCATCTGGCGATACGCCATCGTCGGCGGGATCGTAGCGTTTGTCTGCTTCACGATTGCCGCGCTTTCCTATCCGGGTGGCGGATACAATCCACTCCGGCAGATGCTGAGCGCACTTGGGGAGACGAAGGTGCGAGGCGTCGTATATCCGCCGTGCCATTTCTGGTTCATGGCGGGGATGTTCCTGTCGGCGGCGAGCGTGGCGGGCGTGTGGACGCATCTCGCGCGTCGGATTGGGGGCGGCTGGCGGCGAATTGCGATAGGCTGGGGCGGTGCGGTCAACGTGGCTGGGCTGCTCGTCATCGCGCTTGTCCCGTTTGACGTGAATGGCGATGTGCATAACATTGCCTGCAACCTTGCCGTTGTGGGCGGAGTGCCGATACTGGCGGCTCGTTTCCGCAGGGGCGGCGACTTGGCGTGGACTTGCTGGCTTCTCGCGCTCGTTGCTTTCTTTGTCGTCTGCCTTGAAGTGAAGGGCATTCCGTTCAGCCCTTGGGTGACAGCCACGCAGAAAGCGCTGATCGTATCCTTCGCCGTCTGGTCGGGCTGGCTCGCCTGGCGGATGCGCAGTGAATCTGCGGTGACGGTGAAATCGTTCTAATCTGTCACTTTGAGCATTTTGAGGAGCGAATACACAATGAGAACTCTATGCGGAACAATTCTTGCGGCGGCGGTTACGGTGACATACGCGACGGCGGGCGCGGACAGTCGCCCCGAGACGTGGTTTCATATAATCGGCGGCAATGTGTCCAAGGCGGGGCTGACTGCCGACCTGGAGGCGCTGAAGGATGCCGGGTTCGGCGGAATACAGTTCTTTCACGGGCAGTGGGGCGAAGCAGAGGCGTGGGACGGAGTCGCCGAGCAGATTCCGTGCCTCAGCCCGAAGTGGGACGATCTTGTCGCGCATGCCGCCGACGAATGTGCGCGGCTAGGCTTGACGTTCAAGATGCAGAACTGCCCGGGATGGTCGATGAGCGGTGGGCCGTGGATTGCGCCGTCGAACGCCATGCGGAAGTTGGTGTGCGCGAGATGCGGCGGCGTGGGGACACGCCGCCCTACCGTTCCTGACATTCCGATTCCGGAGGAGTATTGTGACGCAGACAGCGACTGGCAGGATGTGTGCTATCTTGCTTTTCCGACGCCGGAAGGCGCTCTCGGTGATTGCGTCCTGCCATGTGCCATCGAGACGAATGGGAACGTTCGCGTGTTCCATTTTGAAGATCCGGTAACAATTCGTACGTTAGAGCTTCCGTCTCCGAGCCAACTGAACCACGCATGGTCGTACAATCCAGATACGCATGTTTTGTTTGAAGCCAAGACGGAATCTGGATGGAAGATCGTCTGCGACGTGGACTATCCGCAGGGATGCTGGCAGGACAAGGTGCCGTTTTCGGTTGCGTGCGGGGGGTGCGACGACGGGGGCGTCGTCGCTACGCACTGCGAGGCGGCGACTTGGCGGCTGACGATGACGGCGCCGCATTCGATAAAGCTGCCGTTTGTGAAACTGCATTCCGCCGCTCGTCTCGACAATTGGGAAGGCAAGGCGGGGCATGTGTTGCGTGGGCTGCTGAAGCGTCCTGCGCCACGGCAGGACGTGGCGGCGTATGTGCCGCGCAATGCGGTGCGGGTGGTAAGGCCGGGCGACGTGCTTACGGGGAACTGGACTGTTCTGCGCGTCGGGCATGTCAACATGAAGAAAGTGAACGCTCCCGCGCCGAAGGAGGCGACCGGCTGGGAGTGCGACAAGCTCGACCCTCGCGGAATAGAGGCGAATTTCGCGGGCTACATTGGACGGCTGGTGGACGGTCCGCTCGCTGGCGGAAAACTGAACGGCATGATTGTTGACAGCTGGGAGTGCGAGCGCCAGACATGGACATGGCGGATGCCGGAATGGTTCCGCGAGGCGAACGGGTATGACGTGAAGACGATTCTGCCGGCGGTGTTCGGATGGGTTCTGGACTCTCCTGCGGAGACGGAAAGGATCCTTTTGGACTGGCGGCGTACGATTTCTAGTCTCATTACGAAGAACTACTATGGTCGTATGGCGGAGCTTGCGCATGCGAAGGGGCTTTCCGTAGTGTACGAAACCGCCTTTGGCGACGTGGTGCCGGGCGACATCCTCGAATACTGGAAGTACTGCGACACGCCCATGTGCGAGTTCTGGCAGCCGTATCCGCTGGACAGGGGAGGTGTGGGGCACCCCAACTTCAAGCCGGTCCGCCCCTGCGTCTCGGCAGCGCATCTATACGGCAAGCGTCGCGTAGACTGCGAGGCGTTTACGAGCATGTCGCTTACATGGGACGAGAACTTCCGCACCTTGAAGGAACAGGCGGTCAGGCATTTCGCGCGTGGAGTCACGCATCTTGTCTTTCATACATGCACCCACAATCCGCAGACCGACGGGCGAGTTCCGGGGACGAGCTTCGGCTCGTACATTGGCACGCCGTTTGTTCGCGGGCAGACATGGTGGCCGTTCATGCGGTCGTTTACCGACTGGACTGCGAATTGCTGCGCGTTCCTCGAACGCGGCAAGCCCGTCGTCGACGCTTTGCGCTACCTTGGCGACGACCTCGACCACAAGCCGGACGAACTCGAGTATTTCCCTGATGGGTTCAAGTGCGACTATTTGAATGCGGACGCTCTCTTCAATCGCCTTGATGTCAAGGACGGACGCTTCGCGTTGCCGGATGGCATGTCGTACGCGGCGATATGGGTGCCGCCGTCCGTTGCCGTTGCGCAAGAGACGCATGCGCGGCTTGAAGAACTTGCCGCGAAGGGCGGGCGCGTAGTGTTGGGTTCCGCAGATGCGGCGGTTGCGGGGTTGAAGCCACAGATAGTGGCAACACCTAATTTGCTTTGGTACCATCGCGTCGACGGCGATTCCGATTGCTTCTTTGTCGCGGCAGATGAGAAGGGGTATTCAGGCGAGGTGACGTTCTCGACGCAACATGGCGAGAAGACGCTGGCGCTCGACCTTGCGCCGTTCGAGACGCGGCTTATCAACTACTCTCCTGCAGGATTCTTTTTCTCGACAGGATTGACAGGATTTACACGATTGGGAGAACAGGACAATTCTGTTAATCTTGTTAATCCTGTCAAAAAAAACGCTCCCGTTTCGCTTGATTCCTGGACGTTGTCGTTTCCGCCTGGATGGGGTGCGCCGGAGCGGATTGAACTCGACCACCTTGTGCCATGGAAGGACTTGCCGGGCGTTTCCGAAGAGGGGCGGGCATTTTCCGGCACGGCGACATATACGGCGAATGTAGAATTGAAAATGGAGAATGTAGAATGTGGGCCGGATGAAAGGGTTTGCATGATGCTAGACCTTGGCGAAGTGCGCGATTTTGCGCGAGTATTCGTGAACGGACACGAAGTGGCCGCATTGTGGGCGGAGCCATATCGTTGCGACATTGCGCCGTATGCGAAGAAGGTGGTTAACGAGATTCGCGTCGAGGTGACGTCGACATGGTTCAACCGCCTTGCCTATGATTTTGTCCAGCCGCCAGGGAAGCGCAAGACATGGACGGTGTGGAACGTCGGCGGACGGACGCCGCCGTGCCTAGTGCCTGGCGCGAAGCTTCGCCCGTCTGGCCTACTCGGCCCAGTCAGGTTTCTAAGAGCGGAATCTGAGGGACTTTGTGAAGCCTTAAAGTAGCAAGGCTGGTGGTTCGCAAACGAGGTGGAAAATGCATTTCGTGTCCGGGGCGTATTTGCACGACATGCGTCTGATGTGGTATAATGTGCGCCAGATATGCCACTATTCGTACCAAAGGACAGACGCTCGCTTTTCCGCCAGTTCCTGGCGGGGATGTACGATGCCGTCGTGATCACAGACCCAAACGGGCACATCATCGAGGTCAACCCGCGCACGGTGGAGTACTTCGGCTACGAGTTCGACGAAGTGCTGGACCGTCCGGTGTCGATGTTCATACCCGGGCTCAAGCAGGACGTCGTCCTCCGCATCCGCAAGGGGCTGGAGTGCGACCGCCATGTCGTGATCGACGCCAACGGCGTGGCGAAGGACGGGCGGAAGGTCGCGTGCGAGGTAGCCGTCTCGTCGATAGACCTGATGAACCCCGGCGACCTCATCTTCACGATCCGCAACGTGGAGCGCCGCCGCGCCTACATGAACGCGTTCCGCGCCAAGGCGAGCGCCTTCCAGGTCGCGCAGAGCGCGCTCTTCGCCTGCGACGCCGACGGGAGGATCTGCGAGGCGAACGACGCGTTCCTCGAGATGTTTGGCCTTGAGAGCCTGGAAGACGCCCGCAAGCACGTATTCTCCGATTTCATGGACGACGACCCGATGCCGGCCAACTTCCGCAAGGCGCTCGACGGCGAGAAGACGGTTACCGGAATCGTCGCGGAGGGCGACGGCGAGGACCGCGAGGAGGTCGAGATCGTGCTGGCCCCCAACCTCCACGGCCACAAGGTCCACGGCGTAGTCGGCAGCCTTCTGCAGAAGGACTGATTGTGCGCGGCGCCCCCCAGCGAACGACGGGCATCGTCTCGCTCATGGTCGGCCGGTCGGACCCCGCCGTGCTGCAGGACTTCCTCGCGCAGCGCTTCTCCCTGTCGCGCCGCGCGGCCAAGGCGGTCATCGACGGCCGCAGCGTATGGGTCAACCGCAACTGCGTGTGGATGGCGGGGTACAGGCTGCGGGTCGGCGACCGCGTCGAGCTGCCGGAGCGCGTCGTCCGCGGCGCGAAGGCCCAGGGCCGCGCGTCGTCCGCGCCCTGCCGCGGGACTGTGCCTTCCGCGCCCGCGAAGCAGCCCCTGAAGCGCCATGTGCGCGTTCTTTGGCGCGGCGAAAGGTATCTTGTGTGCGACAAGCCCGCGGGGCTCCTTAGCTGCGATTCGCCGGGCTCCGTGGAGGCGCTGCTGCGCGAGCAGGAGGCGCAGCCCGGCCTTGTCGCGGTGCACCGGCTCGACCGGGACACGACGGGGTGCCTTCTCTTTGCGGCGGACGAGGAGGCCTTCAGGGCGGCCGTGGAGATGTTCAAGACGCACCGCGTGGCGAAGACGTACCATGCGATCGCAGTGGGGCGCATGCCGCATCCGCACGAAGTCATCGACTCGCCCGTGGACGGCCAGCCGGCCGTCTCGCGCGTGACGCGCGAGGCCGTCTCGGCGGACGCGTCGTTCCTGCGCGTGCGCATCGAGACGGGGCGCACGAACCAGATACGCCGCCATCTCGCGTCCATCAGGTTCCCGATTGTCGGCGACCGCACGTTCGGACTGAAGTCCGCGCGCGACCCCAGGCTCATGCAGGTGCCGCGGCAGATGCTCCACGCCTCGTCGCTCGAGCTTCCCGACCCTCTGGACCCCCGCCGCTCCATCCGCGCGCACTCGCCGCTCCCGGCCGACTTCCGCGCCGCGCTGCGCCTCTTCGGCATGGGCAAGAGGCGTCCGTAGGCGCGGCGAAAGCGCGAATGGGCGCAGGCCGGCGCAATGATGAATTCATGCGCCGAGAGGAATCGTTTGCACGACAGCGTTTCTGGCGACGACGGAGCATGGGCGGTCGTAGGCGAGTTCTCTGCCGTCGATGTCGCTGACAAGCCCGCCGGCCTCTTTCACGATCAGAGCGCCTGCCGCATAGTCCCATGGCGAGAGGGAAAGCTCGAAGAACAGCTCTGCGCGGCCTGCCGCGATCGAGCACATGTCCAGCGCTGCCGATCCGCTGCGCCTGACATCCACCGCCTTCTTGAAATAGGCGCAGGCCAGATTGAACGACCGGTCTGTCAGGTCTTCGCGGTATGGCGACGTCCCGAAGATGACAAGTGCGTTTTCAAGTGGCTCGGACGAAACGTGCAGGCGGTTTCCGTTGCAGAAGGCACCGCCGTCGCGCATCGCCGAGAACATCTCGTCCGAATACGGATTGTAGATGACGCCGAGCTCTGCCGTGCCGTCGACGACGAGTGCGATGGAAATGCAGCTTGCGCGGTAGTCCTTGATGAAGTTGGTTGTGCCGTCGATGGGATCGACTATAAAGAACTTTCCGGTTGGCGAGAATTCCTGGGCAGAACCCTCCTCGCCGATGAATCGTGCGTCCGGAATGAGTTCAAGCAATCCCGCCCTCAGCCGCTCCTGCACTTTCCTGTCGTATTCCGTGACGAAATTCGCCCGTCCGCATTTTTGGTCGATGTGTAGATGGCTTCTGTCTGCGTCTTTTATGAACTGTCCGCATTCGCGGGCGAGGTTGCATATCGGTTCAAGACAAGATTGGAGTGTCTTCATTTTCGAGTTTTCCTTATTTATGCTGCGAGTTGCGGTATTCGCGCATCGTCATGCCTGTGTGGGAGAGAAAGAGCTTCTTTGCGAATCCGTCTGAGCGGTAGCCGCATTGAGCAACCACTGTCGCGATCGGCAGGCGTCCGCCGGCAAGGAGTTCGCAGGCTGTTCGTATGCGGTGTTCGTGGATTTCCTCAAGCATGGTCCGGCCGGTCTCCTTCTTGAACCGGAGCGTCGCCAGCCGCCGTGAACATCCCATTTCGGAGACGACGGCGTCCAGCCGTATCGAGTCTTCGCATGCGTGGCGGCGTATGTATTCGAGCGCGCGTCTGACGGATGGGCTCTGCCCCGGCGCGTTTGCCGTCGAACCGCGGCGCACGACCCTCAGCGGCCCGTAGTGCTCGGTGCGGGCGCAGGGACCGGAGGGACGCGAGTGACCAGAGGGACGGGCGTGGCGGGATTGCGCCTCGTGGTGCCTGCGGTCGATTTCCTCGGCGAGCAGCTGGGCGAGGCGGTAGCCCGCTCCCTCGAAATCTGGCTCGACGCTCGTCAGGCCCGGCGACACGGTTTCGCAGAAGTGCTCGTCGTTGTCGATGCCCGCGATGGCCACCTCGTCTGGAATCGCCAGCCCGACTTTTGTTGCGGCATAGTACGCTTCCATGGCACAGTAGTCGTTTGCGCCGAGTATCCCGCATGGCTTCGGCAGCGCTGCGATGGCCTCCTCCAGCCCCGTGCGGGGAAGAACGAAGAAGGGGCGCCTGGCATTGCGCACCTCGGCCTTGAACCGCTCGCGCCTCGGCTTGTCCCAGTGGACGTCCCTCTCCATGCCGATGTAGGCGTATGACCGGCATTCCCTTTTCAGCAGCTCAGCTCCTGCGAGCGCGGCGGACGCGGCGGAGTCGTGCAGAAGGCAGGGATGCCTCCGCGAGCGTTTGCGCGGGTCCTGGTCTAGATAGACCGTCGGAATGTCCCTGAACACGGAGTCCGGCGCAATGCCGCTGCTCATCGCGCGGTCAACGAGGCATCCGACCGGTGCCCATGTCTTCATGGCCCGTCGGATCTCGGCCGGCGTCGCGAACCGCTCGACGACCTGCACGAACCAGTTCCGTCCCTGTGCGAAGCGATGCACCCCGGCGAGTTTCCGCTGCCAGCTCTTGCGCGTAGTCGACTGAAAGAAGAGAACGATGTCCATTGACGATGTATTATATCATAAGTTCCTGCCCGATAGACTATGTTTTTATGTGCTGATGGAGTATATGCTGTCGGTTGGCGTATGCTATAATGTCAAATTATGTCGAAGAAGAATGGACAAGTTGTATTGGCGGCTGTGTGCGCAATGGGCGCACACCTCTGTGCATTTGCAGGTGAGGTGTCCGTCAGGGAAGATTCGATAACGTTGCCGACGTACGAGCCGGGCGGATACGACAAGACTCCGCTCTTCTACACGGGGCGCGTCTACCAGGGCGCGCAGGGCAGGGTCTATCCGTATCCGATGCAGGATGTCCTGCACGACGAGAAGGTGGACGAGACGTACAAGTACCTGACGCTGGAGAACGACTGGCTTCAGATGGGGCTTCTCCCCGAACATGGCGGGCATTTGCTCAACTTCACCGACAAGGCGACCGGCTTCGAGGCGTTCTACCGCCAGCACGTCGTCAAGCCCGCGCTCATCGGAATGCTCGGTGCGTGGATCTCGGGCGGCGTCGAGTGGAACTTCCCGCACCACCACCGCGCCACTACGGCGATGCCGATCGACTGGCGCCTCGTCGAGAACAAGGACGGATCGAAGACGATCTGGTTCGGCGAGACGGAACTCCGCCGCCGCCTGAAGTGGACGATCGGCCTCTCGCTTCTCCCCGACCGCGCCGTGCTGCGCGCGGAGAACGTGTTCATGAACCGCCAGCCGTGGATCGAGTCGATGATCTACTGGGCTAACGTTTCCGTACACTGCGGAGACGACTACCAGATCCAGTTCCCGCCCTCGATGCACCTCGGCTTCGACCACCACAAGAACTACTGGACGAGCTATCCGATCGGGCCGCGCAAGGAGGAGCTGGAGCTCCTGCCCTCGCAGCGCTCGAAGTACGCGAACGACATCTCCGGCACGATGGACCTTAGCTGGTGGAAGAACTTCACCATCGAATCGCGCTCCATCTTCGGCTTCGACCCCGACAACGCCTTCATGGCCGGATACGACCACAAGAAGAACATGGGTACGGCGCATGTCTCGAACCGACACATCACCGTGGGCAAGAAGTTCTTCCTCTGGGGCAACTTCCCCGAGGCGCACGTGTGGGATACGGTGCTCACCGACAACGACGGACCCTACCTCGAGCTGATGGTTGGCTGCTGGAGCGACAACCAGCCCGACTATTCGTGGATTGCGCCCTACGAGACGCGCAAGGTCGAGCAGTTCTGGTTCCCGGTCAAGGGCATCGGCGGAGTCAAGAACGTCACCATCGACGGCGCGGTCAACGTTGACAGGCTCACGCCCGATGAAATGCTTGTCGGCTTCCATTCGACAAGGGTGCTGAAAGGATGTACCATTACGGTAGGGCGGTCTCGACGAGACCGCCGTGCGGCGCGTTCATCGAACGCGCCCTACCAAGATGACGAGGTGGTATTTGAAGAGAAGAACGTCTCCATCGACCCGAACACGCCTTGGTGCAAGACGGTAAAGGTCGATCCGTCGGCGAAAGACCAAGAGTTTACCGCTTCGATCGAAGATGAGAGCGGCAAGATGTTTCTCACCTACACACCGGTCCCCGAGGTCAAGCCAGAGGACGTGGAGTTGCCGCCGAAGGTCGAAAACCCGAAGCCGCCAAAAGAATACACGTCCGCCGAACTCGCATACGAGGTCGGCCTCAGGCTCGACCAGTTCCAAAACGGCCTCATCGACCCGGAGCCCTACTACAAGCGTGCGCTTGAGATCGACCCCGGCTACACGAAGGCGAACCTTGCGATGGGCGTGAGGCTCGCGAAGAACGGAAGCTATGCCGAGGCGAAGCCGTATCTCGAACGGGCCGTGGCGCGCGCTACGCAGAACCACACACGCGCGCTCGACGCCGCGCCGGAATACTACCTCGCGCTCTGCTATCGCGGCCTCGCCGAAACTGGCGCGGAGTGTCAGACACCTCGCGCCAGTTGCCTCAAGCGGGCGGAAGATTTGTTCTGGCGATGCACGTGGCGGCTCACGCACAAGAAGGAGTCGTACGTCGAAATCGCGCGCATCGCCGCGCTCAAGCGCGACTGGCAGGAGGCGCTTGCGAGGATCGACGACGCGCTCGCCCTCGGCCAGGACGAGGCGAAGCTGTGGACGATGAAAGGGATATTCCTTCGGAAGTTGGAGAGTGGAGGAGTTGGGGAGTGGAGGAGTGGAGGAGTTAACTCACCCACTCACAACTTCAATAGTGCGCTCGACAGAGCGCTTCTGTGCGATCCGCTGGAGTATTGGGCTGTGGTGGAAAAGGAACTTGGTAGGGCGGTTTCGATGAAACCGCCGAGCGGCGGCATCGTCGATGCCGCCCTACCCCTTGCCGCCGCCGAGAAAAACCGCGGACTCAAGGCGCAGCAGCTTCTGGAGTGCATCAGCGACTACTGGGGTATCGGATGCTATGACGAAGTGATTGCTCTCTGCGACGCCGCGCTCGCGAAGGCCGCTGCCGAGAAGCCGTACAAGACGGAGGGGGCGTTGCCGCTCAAGGAGACGATAGCCGCATGCGACAGCTACAAGAACGCGCTCTTCGGCTACTTCAAAGGCGCAGCGATATTGGAGAAATGGAAAATTGAAAGTGTAAAATGTAAAGTTGGCGAAGCGACAACTGCTCAAGACAACAATCCTGAAAATCTTGTAAATCCTGTCAAAAAAACCTCTGCGTCTCTGCGTCTCTGCGTTAGACAAACTGAAGTATTGTCCTGCTTCTCCGCTGCCGCCGCGATGCCGACAGACTACTGCTTCCCTGATCGGCTTGAAGAGGAAGAGGTGCTGAAGATTGCCGCTGATGCTGCGCCGGAGCTCGCCAACACCTGGTACTACCTCGGTTGCGTCGAATGGAATCACGACCGCAAAGATGCCGCCCTCGCCGACTGGAAACGCTGCGTAGAGCTTTGCGAAGCCAACTCACCCACTCACCACTCACCCACTCATAACTCCCAACTCCCAACTCCCAACTCCTCCTACGCCCTCGCCCTGCGCTGCATTGGCTTCGGGCTTTCGCATCCGGGAACGTACTTCACCAATACCGGCGTTCCTTCCGGCGTGCCGAGCAAGGAGGCATACGAATACTATCTTAAGTCGCTTGAAGCCGACCCCGGCAACTTCCGCACGCTCGACGAGGCCGGCAAGCTCGCCGAGCGACTGAATATCCCTGCGCCTCAGCGTCTTGCTCTTATGGAAAAATACAAGGCCACGGTTTACAAATACGATGCCTGCGTGCTGCGCCTCGCCTACACCTACAACGCCGTGGGACGCTACGCCGAGGCGCACGAGATTCTCACGACGCGCCGCTTCCACGTGTGGGAGGGCGCGGACGGCCTCCTCGCGCCGTTCGTGGAATCGTGCATCGGCCTCGGCAAGGCTGCAATGGCGAAGGGCGACCACAAGACCGCGCTCAAGTACTTCGAGGAATCAACCACGTATCCCGCGAACCTGCAGGCGGGCCGTCCCGGCGACGCGGGCACGGAGCCGAAGAGCCGCTATTTCATGGCGCAGTGCAAGAAGGCGCTTGGCGACGCGGCGGGCTACAAGGAGGAACTCGAAAATTCCCTCAAGGGCTGGATCCACGCGGGCGAGATGGACTACTGGCGCGTGAAGGCGTTGCGCGAGCTTGGACGTTACGCCGAGGCCGCTCCGCTCATCGCCGAACTCAGGACAGCCATCAAGGAGCTTGAAACGCCGCAGCCAGAGATCATCAACGCATACGCGAAGTTTGCGGGCGACAACTCCGCGATGGAACGCGCCGCCAAGGCTCGCGAGAAGGCAAGCGAGCTTCGCAAGCTGCTGAAGGAAATCGAACAGTAAGGCCCCTGCCAGATAGGCTACGTTTTTCTGTTCCGATAGAGTATGTCGCGGCGGCGGGTATGTGGTATAATGCTCACATGCTTGAATACAAGCAGACTACTCGTTCTCATCAGTTGCCCTGCGTCGCAAGGGCATTGGGCATTTCCATAATTGCATG
The DNA here is from genome assembly GCA_017405115.1 of Kiritimatiellia bacterium. Next base: position 46,751 of record JAFRBA010000280.1, on the reverse strand, counting down.
TTTTCACATTTTCACAATTCCACAATGCGCGGCGCAAGCCGCGCCAGTTCCTCGCCTGGCGGTCGAAAAGGCGCCCGCCATAGGCGAGTTCAAACTGCTGGCTTCGCGGCGGTTCGTCCTAGACAATGAGCTGAAGTTGGCCGAGTTGGTGCCTGGAACCGTGATGGCTCCCGGAGTGCAGCATCCGCTGGTCTGGTCGGTGGATGGAACGCCGCCGCAAGTCGCCTTTGAAGATGGGATAATGCGGTTCTCGGCGTTAGACCGTCCGGCGGAGGGCGCGGTTTTTGTCAGCGGCTGGCTGCCAGGAGCGCACTACTCGGCGGACTTCGAGTCGCTGTCGGACGGCGCGGCGGCGGTGCTTGTCTGGCGCGATGAGAAAGAGGACGTTCTTCTGCGTGTTAGTGCGGAGCCAGGAAAGCTCATCGCTTTCGAGGAGCGAGTGGGCGGCAAGACCGTTGCGGCGAAACTGGAGAAGCCGATGGTCGTGCCGGCTCCGCCGTTCCGCCTCTCTGGTGTTGTAGCGGGGCCGACGATGCTGATTGCGGTGCGAAAAGACGGCGTTGTATCTTATCTTGGCGCGGTCACTTTCGCGGATTCTCCCGACCTGAGGGCGAGGCGCTTCCTCGGGTCGATGAAGTTTGGAGTCGGCGCATCGCTGCCGGCAAACGGGCGTGCCGTGGTTTCCCATGCGGAGATGGCGTTGACTGCAGGAGTGGGACAGGCTGACTTCCGGATCGTCACGGACGGTCCCGGCTGCAGCCCATACTTCGAGAACGGAAGGATGTTCTGCACGTTCTCGGCACGCGCTGGCTTCAAATATGTGAAGAGCGTTGCGAGCTTCGATCCAGCGTTGCTCGACTTTCGCATGGAAGGCGTCTTCTTCACCAACTATGGCGATGGCGACGATCTTCTTCGGAACGACGCGGTCAACCATCTGTTCTACGATAGATGCTCAAAGACATGGAAGGCGTGTGGAGTGGGCTGGTCGGTGGCAAGCAACAACCTTGATCCGAAGACGCGGCGCGGCAGCGGCATCGTCGCCATGGAATGCACGAAGAATCCGCTGCACGGCATCACGGTCTTCCAGGCGCATCCGCTGCTGATGGATGGCGGTCTCAAGAGCGAGGATCCCTACTTCATGTTCGACGAGACGACGAACAAGTGGCGATTCGCGACTTCGACCTTCGCCGAGAAGGGGCTTAGGCCCTGCCTCTGGGAGGCCGACAAGTGGGATGGACCGTATCGGCGCATTGCAGGCCCTGGGCTATACGACTCGACGGGCTGCCAGATCATGGACTTCGGCGGGAGTAAGTTCGTGATGACGGCAAACGTGAAGCAGATGATGCCCGTTTATTCCTATCCGTCGCTTGACTACTGTGGAGAACTGCGGCTCGACATTCCGCCCTTCGGGAAAGAGTCGCCGAACGGACGCGTGTTCATGGCCTTTGCCGAACTGCCGGATGGATATCCGTTCCGCTACTTGATGATTGCGATGGACCGAAAGAACTTCCCCGGCATGCCTGATCCGAACTGGACATACGGGTCTATCTATTTTTACGGCATGAATCCAGGGGCTGATTCAAGTGATTGAGAGGCATTTTGGTCCGGCGAGCCGACGCATGCGGGGAATTATGGTATAATTCGCGGCATGAAAAAACACAACACGACAATGAAGCAGTTCCTTTCGGCATTCGCCGCGCTCGTCGCCGGCTTTGCCGCCTTCGCGGCCGGCGAGCTCGACGAGGCCGTTCTCCATGGCGAGACCGACAAGCCGCGCGCCATTGACTACGCGCCGGGCGAGGAGATGGTGTTCACTTTCACCCTGCAGGGCGTGAAGAGCCTGCCGCCGGACGCCTACTTCATATCCTGGACGCGGACGGGCGACGACGGCAAGACGGAACGCGGCAAGGCCCCGGCGTCGCTGACTGAGCCGCTGGTGGTGAAGACCAGGCTCGACACCCCTGGCTTCGTGCGGCTGAAGGCGATCGTAGTGGACAAGGACGGCAAGGAATACCGCAAAAGCTTCAGGGGTGACCCCAACACTCCGGAGGGGAAAAAGGCGTTCAACCAGTTCGAGCGCATGGACAAGCGCGTTTTCTTCGACGGCGGCGCAGGCGTTAAGGTCGACACGCTGCAGAGCGTGCCTGAGCCGGAAGACTTCGACGCCTTCTGGGCACGCCGCCGCGCGCGCCTCGCGAAGGTGCCGCTTGAGGCCGACATGAAGGAGCTTGTCGGATATCACGAGGGATTCAAGGTCTATGCCGTCACCATAAAATGCGCGGGCCCCCGTCCGTCAACCGGCTATCTCTCCATTCCAGAGGGGACGGAGAAGATGCCTATCACCGTGTTCTTCCACGGCTATAGTCACGCATACCCGAACAGGGGGCACGTGGTATCCCCGGTTATGAGCAAGGCCGACGGCATATGCTTCAACTTCTCGCCGCATGGCTACGAGCTGGGGAGGGAGCCCGAGTACTACGACGAGTTCTTCCGCTCTATCTGCTCCGGCGGACGCACCTTCGGCTTCGACGACAAGCAGAACGCCGACCCGGAGACGTGCTACTTCAGCGGCTACACCTACAGGATCATGCGCGCGCTGGAATGGCTGAAGACCCTTCCTGAGTGGGACGGGAAGAACCTGACGGTGCGCGGAGGCTCGATGGGCGGACTCCAGTCCGTGTGGGCCGCGGGACTCGACCCTGCGGTGTCCGTCGCCAAGCCGTCCATCCCCTGGTGCTGCGACATCGGCGGTCGCGATACCATGAAGCGCATAATCGACCCGTGGTACATACACGAGACGCCGGCGCTGCGCTACTACGACCCCGTGAACCTGGCCAAGCGCATTTCCAGTACGTGCCGCGTGGAGATCGTGCGGGCGGGTCTTGGCGACTACTGCTGCCCGCCGTCGGGCGTCGCGATTCTCTTCAACAACATTCCAGGGCCCAAGAAGATCAACTGGGTGCAGGGTTCGACGCATGGCTACGTGCCGCCCGAGAAGCACCAGGCGTTTTCGGTCGAGGGCAACGGGTATGCGGACGGCGAACAAAGCCGATGACGTGCGAGAGTATGGAGCGTGTCTTGGCCTGAGGCGCCTTTGCGATTTGGTATAATATGGGCATGCGGATACTGTTCCTAAGCGACATACACGGCGTGCCCTCCGCGCTGGAGGCGGCATTTGCGTCGGCGTCGACGCTCGGCTACGACAGGATTGCCCTGCTGGGCGACCTCCTGTACCACGGGCCGCGCAACGGCGTTCCCGACCTGTACGACCCCGAGCGCGTGGCGAAGATGCTCAACCTGCGCAAGGACAGGATCGTGGCGGTGCGCGGCAACTGCGACGCCGAGGTCGACCAGATGATGTTCGAGTTCCCGATGATGAGCGACTACGCGGTCCTGGACGCCGGGGAAGAGACGTTCTTCCTCACGCACGGCCACCTCTGGAACGAGTTCCGCCTGCCGCCCGTCGGGATTGGCACGGTGCTTGCGCATGGCCATACGCATGTGCCGGAGCTGAAGAGCCTCGGATGCGGGCTCAAGATATTCAACCCGGGCTCCGTGGCGCTGCCGAAGGGCGGCAGCAGCCGTTCGTTCGGCTACTTCGACGGGCATGAGCTCCGCCACTACACGATCTGATTACAAGGGGGGACGACATGAAGCGGATATTCCTTTTCCTGCTGACGAACATCGCGGTGATGGTCACGCTGACGGTGGTGGCCAACGTCGTGTGCGCGGCTCTTGGCGTCGAGAACGCGCTGGGCGCGGAGTGGACGCAGCTGCTGACGTTCGCCGCGGTCTACGGCATGGGCGGCGCGATCATCTCGCTCCTGCTGTCGAAGCCGATGGCGAAGCTCGCGTGCCGCGCGAAGACGGTCAACGGCAGCGAGGGCGAGGCGGAGCGCTGGCTCGTGTCCACGGTCGAGGACCTGGCTCGGCGCGCGGGCGTCAAGACCCCGGAGGTGGCCATCTACCAGGGCGCGGCGAACGCGTTCGCCACCGGCGCGTTCAAGAACAGCGCGCTCGTGGCGGTGTCGACGGACATCATGCGGCAGATGACGAAGGAGGAGCTGCGCGCGGTGCTCGGGCACGAGATGAGCCACGTCGCGAACGGCGACATGGTTACGCTCACACTCGTGCAGGGCGTGCTGAACGCATTCGTGCTTGTGTTCTCGCGCGTGGTCGCATCGGTGCTCAGCGGGTCGGGGCGCGGCTCGGACAGGCGCTCCGACGGGGCGCTTTACATGCTGCTGGTGCTCGTGCTCCAGATAGCGCTCGGAGTGCTGGCCTCGCTGGTCGTGATGTGGTTCTCGCGCCGCCGCGAATACGCGGCCGACGCCGGCTCGGCGAAGCTGCTGGGCACTCCGTCGCCTATGATCGCGGCGCTCCGCAGGCTCGGCAACCTGCAGCCAGGCGTCCTGCCCGACTCGCTGCGCGCGATGGGGATAGCCGAGGGGAAGAAGACGTCGGTGTGGTCGACGCATCCGTCTCTTGACGACAGGATACGCGCGCTGGAGAACCTCGGCGCGGGCGCGTTCCTGTAGGATACCTCGCATGGGCTGGAGGGGACTGGCGATAGGCGGCTACATCGGGAGCCTCTTCGGAGGCCCGCTCGGCGCCATAATCGGCGCGGCGCTCGGGCACAGCGTGGAGAAGCACATCGCCGCCGGCTCCAGGCGCAGGCCGAAGTTCGGAAGCGCGTATTCGCAGGGCCAGCGCAGCCGGATCTTCTGCACGTCGGCCGCAGCGATGTTCGCGAAGATGGCGAAGGCCGACGGACGCGTCACGCGTGAGGAGATCGAGGGCGTCGAGCGCGCCTTCAGGAGGCTCGGCTTCACGCCCGAGGCGCGCGAATGCGCGATAGGCGCCTTCAGGCGCGCGAAGGACGACGGCCACACGATCGGCGCCTACGCGCGCGAGTTCGCCGCCGCGGTCGACTCGGTCGAGATATGCGAGCTGTTCTACGAGATACTGTGGGACGTCGCCGGCGCCGACGGCACGATAAGCCCAGAGGAGCTCGGGCTGCTCCAGCGCATACCGGCCGCGCTGGGGATCCGCCCCGAGTGGTACGCCTACTTCGCGTCGCATCGCCTGCGCGGCGGCGGAGGGCAGGGGGCGGGCGCGTCGCGCGACCCGCTCGCCGACGCGTACTCCGTGCTCGGCGCGAAGGCGACTGACGACGTTGCGACGCTGCGACGGCGTTACCGCGAGCTGGCAAAGAAGAACCACCCCGACGCAATGCGCGCCCAGGGGCTGCCGGAGGAGATGGTCGGCAAGGCCACGGAGCGCATGAGCCGCATCAACGCCGCGTGGGAGACGATAAAGGAGGCAAGGGGGATATGAGCATGGAACATGGGATGGAGAAGCTTGTCGAGGCGCTCCGCGGCGCAAGGCACGCGGGCTGCCTGACCGGAGCGGGCGTGTCGACGCTGTGCGGGATACCGGACTTCCGCGGGCCGCAGGGGCTGTACCGGCAGAAGGACGCAGAGCGGATCTTCGACATCGACTGGTTCGACCGGGATCCATCGATATACTACCGCGGCTGCGCCGAGCTCGTGTACGGCCTCGACCGCTACGAGCCGGGGCCAGTGCACAAGGCGCTCAGGCATCTGGAGGAACTGGGGGCGCTGAAGGGCATCGCGACGCAGAACATAGACATGCTGCACCAGAAGGCGGGCTCCACGAACGTCTACGAGGTGCATGGCTCACCGATCCTGCACCACTGCCGCCGGTGTGGTGCGGAGCGGACGTTCGAGGAGGTGCTCGCGATGCTCCGCGCGAACCCGGGCGAGGTGCCGCGCTGCGCCTGCGGCGGCGCGTTCAAGCCGGACATCACGTTCTTCGGCGAGGCGTTGCCCGAGGCGGCGTTCGCCGCGGCGCAGTCGCTGGCGGCGAGCAGCGACGTGTTCCTCGTGCTCGGCACGTCGCTGACCGTATTCCCGGCGGCGGGCCTGCCTCGGCTGGCGCTGCAGGGCGGCGCGAAGGTCTTCGTGGTGAATGCGCAGCCCACGTCGCTCGACCCATACGCCGCGGGGGTCTTCCGCGACCTTGCCGCTTTCGCCGAGGCAGTCCTGTCGATGTGACGGGTGATTGCGCAGACGATTCTTTTTTTGGTATAATGCTGGCGTCAAGGGAGGTTGTCATGGCTGAAGAGAACACAGAAGAAGAGATCGAAGTGCCCGTTCGCGACAACGACGAGGGCGCGGAGATTCGGGACACGGACATAGTCTTCGACTGTCCGCACTGCGGCAAGAACCTGGTGATCGACTACCGCGGCGCGGGGCTGCAGATAAACTGCTCCGAGTGCGGAGAGTCGGTTCTGGTGCCCATCCCCGACGGGATGGAGCTCTCAGACCTCGACCTCGACCCCGGCGAGATACTCAAGCAGCTTTTCGCGACGCGGCGCAACTACCAGAAGTCCGAGCTGCAGATCCAGTCGCTCAAGGCTCGTCTGGTGCAGCTCCAGGAGGCTCTTGGGGTGATGCAGGAAGTCGTCGCGGAAGGTCTTTCCGAGTCGTGACGCCGGTTGGCAAGGCTCGGTTCGTCAATGCGCTGACGTTCGCGCGGGTTCCCCTGATATTCGCCTGGCTCGTCCTGGCGGTCGTGCAGGAGTTTATGCCCGATGGCGCGCGCGGGCTCGTGCTGGCCGTCGCGGCATGCGCGATGATGCTGCTTTCGGGGCTCACGGACGCATGGGACGGCCACTTCGCGCGCAAGTGGAACGTCATCACCACGCTCGGCAAGATGTCCGACCCGCTGATGGACAAGGTCTTCTACATCGCGGCGTTCCCGGCCCTGTCGTGGCAGGTCATGCACCAGGGGGAGTCCGAGGTCCACGGGCTTGTGATGATGACGTTCACGATCCTCTACATGCTGCGCGACACCTGGGTGACGTTTATGCGGATGGTCGGGGCGCACTACGGGGCCGACGTGTCGGCGGCGTGGCTCGGGAAGCTGCGCACGGCGCTGTCGTTTCCCGGCGCAGGATGGATATACGCGTACTGTTGCTTCCACCGCATGTTCCCGGCGTCGTGGCAGGCGCCGTGGCTGTGGAGCTGCTATGTCGTCGAGGGGCTGCTCATTCTGCTCACTCTCTGGAGCCTCGTGACATACACTCTTTCGTACCTGCCGTACCTGCGAAGAGGGCTTCTGCAGGATGGCACTTGAATCGGACGGAAAAATTTGAGATAATATCAGCAACCAAACCAAGGAGGGCAAAGCAATGAAAAAGACAAGCAACGGTTTTACACTCGTCGAGCTTCTCGTCGTGATCGGCATTCTCGGCATTCTGATGGGCGCGCTGTTCCCGGCGATCTCGTCCGCCATGCTTTCCGCGCAGACGGCGGCCGTCTCGATGCGCGGCCGCAACCTGTTCGTCGGCATCACGCAGGCCAACACCGAGCGCGAGGCCGCGGGGCTCACCTCCGTGTGGCCGAAGGGCTCGACCGACAAGTCCGACGACGGCGAGGACATCGCGGGCCAGACGTTCGGCACGTCGACCGAGTACTTCAAGGAGCTCTTCGACATCGACAACTACGGCAAGGACACCTGGTCCCCGTACGTCTCGGGCGTCGACATGAACGTTCTCTCCGGCGCGGGCGTGCCGCCGTTCGCAGGCCAGAACCTCGACGCCAAGAACGTGATGTGGGTCGTCGCGCAGGGCCTCACCGACGAGATGGAGGACATCATCCCCGCGCTCGTCACACGCAACTGCCAGACCGACACGCTCATCACCTCCGGTTCGTTCAACGGCCAGACGAAGACGGCGGTCGGCGTCGGCAAGGCGAACGGCGGCGAGTCCGACACGCCGTTTGCGAACAAGGCGTGGATCTGCATCCGCAAGGGCGGCGGCGCGAGCACCATAAAGGCGAAGTATTCAAAGCTCTACCTCGTCTACAACCAGCAGAGCTTCACGATTCCGAGCGAGAGCGACTTCTCCTATCTGAAGACCGGCGCCTCGAACTGAGGTGCGCGTCCAGGTAGCGATAGACCTTGCGCTTGACCGGCTGTTCACCTACGAGGTGCCGGCGGCGCTGGAAAGGAAGCTGGCCGTGGGCCAGCTTCTTTCTGTTCCGTTCGGGCACCGGGAGGCGCGGGGGTTCGCGCTTGCACTTTCGCCAGGAGGCGAAGGCGCAAGCGGAGTGCAAAGTGCGAAGTGCAAAGTGCGAAGTGCGGAGGGCGAGAGCTATCGGCTTAAGTCGATAACGGCGATTGTCGACGAGACGCCGTTCTTCTCGCCGGCGCTCCTGAAGCTGGTCAAGAAGGTCGCCGCCTACACGGCGGCCCCGCTCGAGTCGGTCCTCCGCGCGGCGCTTCCCGCTGCGGTCCTGAAGCGCAACGCCCGCGCGAAGGAGCAGCTTTTCGTTGAGCCGGCTGGCGAGGAAGCCGGAAAGCCCGGGGATTCCCCGGCGCTCACAGCCCGTCAGCACTGGCTTGTCGATCAGGTCGTGCGGCTCGGCGGCGGATGGATGCGGTCGCTGTGCGCCGAGCTCAAGACGACGCCCGCGAGCCTGAGGGCACTTGCCGGGCGCGGACTGGTCCGCATAGAGCCGCGCGCACGCCGCCGCGACCCTCTCGCGGGGAGGCGGGTGCTTCCGACGCGGCCGCTGCAGCTCAACGACGAGCAGGCGGCGGCGCTGAAGGCGATCGTCGGCGCGTCCTCTCCGGTTCTGCTGTTCGGCGTTACGGGCTCCGGCAAGACGGAGGTCTACCTGCAGGCGATAGCGGCGGAGCTGGCGGCCGGGCGCGGCGCGATCGTCCTCGTGCCGGAGATCGCGCTTACGCCGCAGACGGTGCAGCGCTTCGCGTCCCGCTTCGGCGGGCAGGTCGCGGTTCTCCATTCCGCCCTTTCGGACGGCGAGCGCTACGACGAGTGGCACCGCATACGCTCGGGCGCCGCGAGGGTGGTCGTCGGCCCGCGCAGCGCGGTATGGGCGCCGGTCGCGAACCTCGGGCTGATCGTGGTGGACGAGGAGCACGAGTCCAGCTACAAGCAGGAGGAGTCGCCGCGCTACAGCGCGCGCGACGTCGCCGTGCTGCGCGGCGCCGTCGAGGGCGCGCGCGTAGTGCTCGGTTCGGCTACGCCGTCGCTGGAGAGCTGGATGAACGTCCGCCGGGGGAAGTACGCGCTCTCCGAGATGCGCCGCCGCGCCGGTTCCGGAACGATTCCCCCTGTCGGGCTCGTCGACATGCGCGAGGAATCGGCCTCGCAATCCGGCGGCGCGATCTTCTCCCGCGCGCTCCTCGACGCTCTGCGCCTGCGCCTCGACCGCGGCGAGCAGGCGATACTCTTCCTGAACCGGCGCGGCTATTCGCGATCGTTCGCGTGCGCGGTCTGCGGGGCCGTCGCCGAATGCCCGGAGTGCGGCGTTCCGTACACCTACCACCAGGCCGACAGCTGCCTGAGGTGCCATGTGTGCGGCGGATGGGCCGAACTGCCCGCCGCGTGCCCGAAGTGCGGAGGCACTTCGTTCGACTGCCGCGGCATCGGCACGCAGCGCGCCGAGGCGGCGCTCGCGAAGTGCTTTCCGAGGGCGCGCGTGCTGCGGATGGACGCCGACTCGACTTCGCGCCGGCACTCGCACGACGACATCCTCTCAGCGTTCCGCCGCGGCGAGGCGGACATTCTGGTCGGCACGCAGATGATAGCCAAGGGACTGGACTTCCCGAACGTGACGCTCGTGGGGGTGCTCAATGCGGACGCATCGCTCAACCTGCCGGACTTCCGGGCGGCCGAGCGGACCTACCAGCTCCTTTCGCAGGTGGCGGGCCGCGCCGGCCGCGCAGAGCTTCCGGGCGAGGCGCTCATACAGAGCTACGACACGTCTGAGCCCACGATGCTCGCCGCCGCGGCAGGCGACTTCGCGCGATTCGCTGCGAACGAGCTGAAGGCCAGGGAAGAGGCGTTCCTGCCGCCGTTCTGCCACCTTGCCGTCATCTGGCTCAGGTCGCGCGACCTCAAGCTCGTCGGCGCGTGGGCCGAGATGTACGCGGCGAGCCTCGGCAAGCTCGGGAAGGCGGGGCTGCGCGTGTCGGAGGCGATGCCCTCGGCGCTGGAGAAGGCCGACGGCTGGTACCGCTGGCAGGTGGTCCTGCGCGCCAAGTCCGTTTCCTCGATCGTAGGCGCATGGCGATGGATATCGTCTGTGCGCCCGCCGCCGAAGGCCCTCCGGGTGTTCGTGGACGTCGACGCGGTCAATCTTTTGTAGAATCGCCGCATGCGCCCCTGAATATGCTATAATTACGGCCCATGAGCTGCATGGCGGAGTTTTTTGCGCCAATCGGGCGCGCAGGCGTCGTGATGGTCCAGTCCGTCGCGTTCGTGCCGTCCGTGCTGTTCCGCCGCCGCGGCCTGTCCGACCTGTTCGACCAGCTCTACGCCACCGGCATAAGGTCGCTCCCAGTCGTCACGGTCGTCTCGCTCTTCACCGGGATGATACTCTCCCTGCAGGTCGGCCTGGAGCTTGCGAAGTTCAACCAGGAGATATACCTCGGCGCGGCGGTGATGATAACCCTCGTGCGCGACATGGCGGCGTTCAGCTGCGGAATATGCCTCGCGGCCTGCGTCGGCTCCGCGATCGCGGCGGAGATAGGCACCATGAAGGTGAACGACGAGATCGACGCGCTCCTGGTCATGGGCATCTCGCCGATGCGCTTCCTCGCCTCGCCGCGCGTCCTGGCCCTCGTGCTGATGGCACCCCTCCTGACGTTCTTCTGCTGTATCGTCGGCACCGTCGGCGGCGGCCTGGTAGGCGCGACGCAGCTCGACGTGGACTTCCGGCAGTTCGCCTCCAGCGCGATGGCGGTAGTGACTACGAAGGACCTTTCGGTGGGGCTCCTCAAGGCCGGGGTGTTCGGGCTCCTGATAGGCTCGATATCCGTGTCGGAGGGGCTTGGCACGTCGTTCGGCGCGACCGGCGTGGGCAAGTCGACGCAGCGCTCGGTGATAGCGTCGTTTCTCGCGATACTGATTTTCGGGTACATGATCACGAGGGTCTGCTACAGATGAGCGGCGGACGACAGGCAGGCGCGGGCGAAACGGTCGTCGCGTTCGAGGGCGTGACGAAGCGCCTCGGTGGGCGCACGGTCCTCGACGGGCTGACGTTCTCGGTGCGCGCGGGCGAGATCTTCGCCGTCGTGGGGCCGTCGGGCACGGGCAAGTCCGTTACGCTCAAGCACATCGTTGGCCTGCTCGAGCCGGACGAAGGGCGCGTTACCTGCACGTCGCAGCGCATAGGCTACCTCTTCCAGTCGGGTGCGCTCCTGGCGTGGCTCACCGTCTACGAGAACGTCGCGCTTCCGCTCGCCGAGACCACGCGGCTCACGGACGCGGAGATCGACGCCAGGGTGACGGAGGCGCTCAGGGCGGTAGGGCTGGAGGACGCCGCGGACCTGTATCCGGCCGAGATATCCGGCGGCATGCAGAAGCGCGCGGGGCTCGCCCGCGTGCTCGTGCGCGACGCAGACGTCATACTGTACGACGAGCCGACATCCGGGCTGGACCCGGTGACGTCGGCAAGCATATCGCAGTTGGTGCGAAAAGTCCGCGACGCAAGCGGCGCGACCTCGGTCCTGGTGACGCACGACCTCGCGGGGACTCTGCGCCTGGCGGACAGGATCATGCTGCTGAAGGACGGCAAGTGCGTGCTGTGCGCGACTCCGGAGGAGTTCTCCGCATCGCGCGAACCCGCCGTGGTCGAGTTTCTCGCCGCATCAAGGGGGGAGGGGACATGAGAAAGCGGAACAATGCGTTTGCGCATGCCGTTGTTGGTTTCTTCATTATCGCGCTCGTGGCCCTGCTGGGCTACTTCACGATCGTGGTGTCGGGCGTGGACCTTCTGTCCGGCCGCAACCGCAGGCCCGTGAGGATCGAGTTCGAGCAGGTGGCGGGGCTCAAGGAGCACGACAGCGTGATGTACCGCGGCACCAAGGTCGGCACCGTGGAGCAGATATCCGTCACGCCGTCCAACCTGGTCGTGACGGCGGTCGTCGACGAGCGCGTCGTGCTGCGGCAGGGATGCCGCGCGGCAGTATGCAACCTGTCCGTGCTGGGCGGCAACTACCTGCAGCTGGAAGAGGGGGTCGGCGACCGGATAGACCTCGCAGCCGCCGCGCCGATACGCGGCGAGACGCCGACGGACTGGATGGGGGACGTCGCCAAGATCGCCAGGAACCTCCGGGAGCTCACCGACCGGCTCGAGGGCTCGGGCATAGTCACCAACCTGGAGTCCGCCAGCGAGTCGGTGCGCAACGTCCTCTCGCGCATCGACCGCGGCGAAGGGCTGGTGGGGAAGCTCGTCTCGTCCGACGAGCAGGTGTACGACGACCTGAAGGCCACGGTCGCCAGCGCCCGCGAGATCGCAGACCAGCTGAACCGCAAGAGCATCTACGAAAACCTCGACGCCACGCTCGCCAACGCTAAGTCGATAACCGAGAGGCTGAACCGCCAGAAGCTCTACGACGAGCTCGACGCCGCCATAGCCGACTTCCGCACGATGTGCGGCAACGTCGCGAAGACGGCGTCCGACATCGACCTGAAGGGCACGACGGCGCGCGCCGACGAGCTTCTCGACAACCTCAACGTCGTCGCCAAGCGCCTCCGCGACGGCGAGGGCACGCTGGGCCGCCTCACCGCAGACGACACGCTGTACAAGGAAGTCGACGGCCTTGTGCGCGACATCCGGCAGGTCATAGACAACTACCGCGACACGACGCCGATCTCGACGTTCACTTCCTTGGCTACAGGAGCATTCTGATGATAGTACTTGCTGCATCGCTGTTCTTCACCTCGCCGGAGCCGCTCGACATGCCGAAGGCGGACGCCTTCCTCGTGCAGGAAGACGGCCGCAGCCGCCTGGAGGACCGCTACGACCGGCTAGACCTGTGGACTTCCCGCGCGGTGCTGGGCTGCTGGTCCGACGACGACGGGCGCGTCTTCACGCTCGCGAAGCTCGATGTGGCCCCGCCGGCGATCGGCGCGCACGAGACCGAGACGCGCGTCGACTACACGGCCTCGTGCGTGCCGCTCGGCCGCCGCGACCTCCTGCGCCGCCGCGACGCCGTGGCCCTGCTTGCGCCGTTCGAGCCCGATCTGGAGGCCCGCCCGCCGCGCCAGCAGTCTCGCGGCATGAAGAGCGTCGAGTACTGGCAGGGCACGAACCGCACGGCGATCGTGTGCACGTTCCTCCCAGAGAAGTCGTCCGTCTGGTACCTCGCCGTGTGGGAGCTCGCGGAGAGCGACGACTTCGCGGAGCGGATGGAGAAGTTCGAGTGGAAGTTTCTCGAGGACGAGTGGAAGACGGCGGGGCTCTGGATCGGCGGCGACCCGATCCCCGAGTCCGAGCGCGAGCAGCTGCGCGCGGACGCCCACCACAGCATAACGAACTATGCCGCCTGGCGCTGGACGGACGCCGAGCCGTTCACCATACTGGACGACCTACCGCGAACGTCCGGATTCGTCGCCGCGCTGACGAACGATCTTCCGAGGCTCCGCGCGCGCTACGCCGCCGTCGTTCCCTCTTCCGTCGACACGTCCAACACGCTCAGCGTGGCGCGCATCTACCGCAGCCGCGACGAATACCTCGACGCCGTAGGCGACGACATGGCGTGGAGCGCGGCGTACTGGAGCCCGGTCCGCCGCGAGCTGGTCGCCCATCTGCCCGAGGTCGGCGAGGCCGAGCTGATGCGCACCATCCGCCACGAGGCGTTCCACCAGTACCTTTCCTACGCATGCTCCATGATAACCGCGTCGCCCTGGTTCAACGAGGGCTATGCGCAGTATTTCGAGGACGAGGAGTCCCTTGAATGGGGCGAGGGCTTCGACACGAGCCCCGACGGGCTCGAGCGCCTTGCGCCGACGCTTCCTGCGCTGATGCTCGCCGACTACGACGAGTTCTACGGCGGGTCGGACCTGGTTCGCCGCATGAAGTACCGACTCGCCTGGTCGATCGCGGTCTTCATAGAGAAGGGTGCGCCGAACGTTCGCTTTCGTCCGTTCGCAAAGCTGAAGTCCGACTACATGGAGGCCCTGATAAGCACGCGCGACATGAAGCAGGCCACGATGGCCGCCCTTCTTGGCAACGAAGACCTGACCAAGAACTTCCTCCGGGAGTGGCGGAAGTTCTGGGAGCGGCAGTAGGCTCGTGCCGAAGGTTTGTGCCAAAGAGGAGATTGTTGAATTTGGCACGAAATTGATTTTAAATCTATTTCGTGCCAAATCCGCATTGACAAATTAAGCCTTTTTTGCGATAATATATCCATCTTCTCCAAAATAGGAGGCTGTAATGTTTCTGGGTCGACAAAAAGAGCTGGAGTCGCTGCGGCTTTTGCTTCAAAAGCCGACGGCCTCCCTCGTCGCGTGTCGCGGACGGCGGCGCATAGGCAAATCGACGCTTTTCGAGGAGTTCGCGCGGCGAAACAGGACGGAGTTCATCGTCATCGAGGGCTTGGGGCCGCGCAAGGGTCAGACAAACGCAGACCAGTTGAGGAACTTCGGAGAACGCCTGTGTGCGCAGACGAAAGGTGCCCGTGTCGTTCCCGATTCCTGGATGGAGGCGTTCAGGCTTTTGGGAGAGCGCATAGACGACAGAAAGAAGACAGTCGTTCTTTTGGATGAGATATCCTGGATGGGACGGCACGAGCCTGACTTTCCAGGTTTTCTAAAAAACGGCTGGGACGACTGCCTAAAGAAGCACGACAATTTGATCCTTGTCCTTTGCGGCAGCGTTTCGGCATGGATTCAGGATAATCTTCTGGAGAGCGCTACATTCGGGGGAAGGTTTTCAAGGAGCATCGTACTGAGGGAACTTCCGCTTGACCTGTGCGTAAAGTTCTGGAGGGGACGCAAGAAGCGCCTTGCCCCGCGAGAGATCATAGACGTTCTGTCCGTGACCGGAGGCGTGCCTCGCTATCTTGAGGAGGTCAATCCGTCGCTTTCGGCAGACGGCAACATCGCCCGCATGTGTTTTTCGGAGGACGGTCCTCTCTTCAAGGACTTCAATGCGATATTCAGCGAGGTGTTCGGCTCAACGACGCTCGTCAAGGCCGACATCCTGCGGAGGCTTGCGGAGGGCGGCCCAGCGACATGTTCGGAGATTGCGGAACGGCTCGGCGTCGAACGCGGGGGAAGCCTCACGCGCAATCTCGAGGAGCTGCACGAGGCGGGTTTCGTGTCGAAGGACGACAACATCAACCCTGCGACGGGACGCAAGGCCAAGGAGTCACGGTATAGGGTCTGCGACAACTACACGCGGTTCTACCTGAAGTACATCGAGCCGCATGAAGAAGAGATACGTGGCGGTAGATATGGCTTCGGCTCGTTGGCGGAGCTGAGGGGATGGGAGTCCGACAAGGGACTGCAGTTCGAGAATCTTGTCGTCAACCACGCCATGTCGCTGATTCCGCACCTTCACCTCGACGGTGTCACGATAAGGTCGGCCGCGCCGTTTTTGCTGAAGGGAGTGCGCGGTGGAAGGCGCGGGCTTCAGATCGACCTTTTGGTCCAGACGGCGCGCCTTGCGTACATCGTGGAGGTCAAGCGGCGCGCCCGCATAGGACGGGAGATCGAGCGCGAGATCGCCGACAAGGTGGCGGCGTTCCCGAAGCGCAGGGGCGTGTCAATCCGCACGGCACTGGTGTACGAGGGCGAACTTGACGCGGCGGTTGTGCGTAGCGGAGCCTTTGACGTCGTGGTTCCGTTCCCAAGGCTGCTCGGCCTGTAACGTCGCCGCTTATGCTGACTTGACTATGAAGCTTCTACTGGCCTGTTCGAAAGTGATACCGTCCGCCATTGCGCTTTTCGCGCTGGCGGCCGGCGCCTTTGCGGCGGACTCGGTTGCCCTCGGCGCGGCGCGCGAGGAGGCGCGCGTGGCTCTTGCGGACGGCTTCCGGGATTTGAACGCGGGACGCAAGACGCTCCTCGAGCTGGCAGAGCGCGTGGCGGACATGGCGGCAGCGGCAACCAACTCGCCCGCGATGCAGCGCGTCCTTCAGGAGGGTGCGTTCAACATGTACCGCGAGGCGGGGAATCTGAATCGTGCGGCGGAAAGGCGCGTGCCGTTTTGGATCAACATCGGCACGGACGCGGAATTCGAGTTCGCGGCGTGTCCTGCCGGTTCGTTCCAAATGGGCTTCGAGGGCGATCGGACTGACGTCAACTTTCGCCACAAGGTGAACATAACGCATCCGTTCTGGATTGCGCGCTACCAGACGACGAAGCGGCTGTACGACACGTTCCGCAAGGTGCAGTGGATGAGCGACGAGGAAAAGGCGTACGGCGGGATGAATTCGCCGGTGGGAGGCATTACACGGGGCGAGATCGACGCTTTCTGCGCCTTCCTTACGCACCGCAACAAGAGCCGCATCCCCGAAGGGTACGTCTTTCGCCTTCCGACCGACGCCGAGTGGGAGTATGCTCTCAACGCGAACTGCGAAGACCCCAGAGATCCGTACGTCAGGTTCAAGAACGGCGACAAGTCGGTCGAGGATGAGATTGCGGTTATGTTGAAGGACGTGAACGACGCCCGCGCTCGGCACGGTCTCAAGGCGATTACCTCGACGGACTGGGTAGGCCCTGTTTTCGCCGTTGGGACGAAAAGGCCGAATGCGTGGGGACTCTACGACATGCTGGGCAACGGCTCGGAAATGGTCCTGGACACGCTTCCGCCGAATGCGGTGAAGATTGGGGACGGCGAGGGGCGCATCGGGCGGGAGAATGTCCACGACTATCAGGACGAGGAGACCGATCCGCTGCGTTTCTCAGGTACGGAAAGCGTTCTTCTCGTTTTGCGCGGTCGGCCTCGCTGGACGCGCTTTGCGGCGAGCTGGTATTGCCGGACGGTAAGGGTCGATTATCCAAGGTGGAGCCGTGGGCAGGTTTTCCGCGTGGCGCTTGCGCCTGACATTCTCCGTGAGCGCGGGATTGGAGGCGGAGAATGAAGCTCGCGGCAGGGGATGCAATCGGCGGCTATCGCGTCCTGCGCCAGCTCGGGGCGGGCGGAATGGGGGCCATCTACGAAGTCGAGCACGTGAACCTCGGCGTGCGCTATGCGCTAAAGGCGTTCACTCGCGAACACGGCGACGTCGAGTCGCTTCGCCGCCGGTTCTGGGTCGAGGGCATGGCGCTTGCGCGGCTCAGGCATCCAAATCTTCTGCGCGTGTACGACTTCGGGGAAGACGCGGAGCGGGGTGTATTGTATTTCGTGATGGACCTCGTCGTCGGTCCGGATGGCGCGGCGCGGACGCTTTCCGACGTGGAGCCGGGCGAGGCGGACGAGCGGCAGCTTGCGAAATGGTACGGACAGCTCCGCTCGGCGCTCGAGTACATACACTCGCGTGGAATTGTGCATCGCGACTTCAAGCCGGGCAACGTGCTTATAGACGCGCAGGGAAACGCGATACTTGGCGACTTCGGCATTTCGCGGTTTGTTGACGGCGGACTGCGCGAGGAACTAGGGGTCGAGACAACGGTGGAGATGGACAAGTCGGATTCGCGCATGGTCATGGGGTCCGTGATGTTTCTTGCGCCGGAAGTAAGGCGCGGCGAGAAAGCGACGCCAGCGGCCGACGCATACGCGCTCGGCGTCACGTTCTACCGACTGCTCACGGGAATCTGGTATGAGCCTGGGCCGGTTGCGGACGGTTTCCTCGCCGAGTTCGGGGAGGAATGGTCAAAGGCGCTGAGGCAGTTGCTCTCCGATGATCCCGCTGTGCGGCTGCCTATTCCGTCCGTGGAGACCGGTGGCGTTCCTTCGAAAAAGCGGAGACGCATCGTAGCCATTTGCGTGGCGGTTGCCGTTCTAATCGTTGCGGTTTCCATTGTGGTAGGGACGGCGCCCCGCGCCGTCAGCGAATCGGAACCGTCCACGCCGGTAGGGACGGCGCCCCGCGCCGTCCGCGATTTGGGAGCGTCCACGCCGGTAGGGACGCGCGTCCCGCGCGACTGCGGGCACGTTGGGACCGCCTTGCCGGAATATACCTTCGACCAGTTCTTCCCGCTGCACAAGGAGGACTGACGGCGATGAGTACCTTCCCCGATACATCGACGACGCTTCTTGCGAATCTGGCGTACCACGAAACGGGCGTTGACCAGGCGGCGTGGTTTCGTTTTTTCGCGCTCTACCAGCCGGTGATGGTAGAGTTTGCGCGGATGCGAGGTGCGGGCGACGACGCGGAGGACGTGGTGCAGGAGGTGTTCGCCGACTTGGCGAAGGCGTTTCAGGCGGGACGCTATGCGCGAGAGAAGGGCAACTTCAGGGCATATCTCGCCACGATGCTGCGCAACGAGCTGATAAGCCGCTTCCGCCGAAAGCAGGCAAAGTCTCGTGTAGACGGTAGGGCGCGGACTCCGGCCGCGCCGTCTGCCGCGTTTTTTGATGACGACCTTCCCGTATGGAACCTTGCGAGGCATCGCGCTGCGGTTGACCACGTCCTCACGAAGACGGCGCTTTCGGAGCAGTCGCGGCGGATATACCGCGAGTTGCTTGCCACAGGTGACAACTGTGCGAAGGTCGCACGGCGAATGGGGCTTCCGGCGGCGACAGTCCGCCAGGTGAAGTCGCGTGTCTCGCGCATGATCGCCGCGTTTGAGAACGCGACGAAGTAAAAAGGCTGTTTGTCAAGGCGACGCAAAGCGGCTTCGAGATCTTCGCCCCCGACGTGAAATCGTAGAATCTAATTTTTCACGTCCATGCCGTATTGACTGGATGGGACGTGAAATGGTAAAATATCCGCGTTCACGTCCCGAGGGAGGATTCTATGTTTGTTGGCAGAAACGAATTTCTTGATGATTTGTCCGCGTTGTGGCGAAAATCCACTTCGTCTCTTGTGGCTTGTCGCGGCCGTCGGCGAATAGGCAAAAGCACATTGATTGAGCGCTTTGCTGAGAAAACCGCAGAAGTTTTCCTTTCGTTTGAAGGACTGCCGCCGCGCAAAGGAATGACGAACCGTGATCAACTTGACAATTTTGGAACAAGCCTTGCGCGGCAAACAAACAGTCCCAGGCACATATTGGAAAACTGGCACGACGCATTCTTCTGGCTGAACGAAGCGATCGACGGAAGAAAACGAACGGTTGTGCTTTTAGACGAGATATCATGGATGGGGGCGTATGACCCTGATTTCCCCGGATATCTGAAGAACGCATGGGATAAACTTCTCCACAGACATGATCGTCTCGTCGTGGTCGTCTGCGGCAGCGTGTCCGCATGGATCAAGCGCAACATTCTCGACAATACCGGATTCGCCGGGCGATTCTCGAGAGACTATATCCTCCCGGAACTGCCGCTTTCGGTCTGTCCGGCGTTCTGGGGTGCGACGGCAGAGAAGGTTTCCACCCGTGAGATGCTGGACGTGCTTTCCGTAACCGGAGGCGTTCCGAGGTATCTTGAGGAAATCGATCCCGGGCTTTCTGCCGATGAAAACATCCGGCGCCTGTTCTTCACGCCGCAGGGTAAGCTGTTCACGGAGTTCGACGACATGTTTTCGGCCGTGTTCGGAGATTCCGCAGTGACGAAGAAGGCCATTCTGAAGTCGCTGGCCGACGGCCCGCAAAGCGGCGCCGAGATTTCGGCTGGGCTTGGCATCGCCAACACTGGACACTTCACGGAGCATCTTCGCGCTCTTGCGGAGGGCGGATTCATTTCAGCAGACACCGGGTTGAATCCCGAAACGGGGAAAAGCGCGCGGATAGACCGATACAGGCTCAGGGACAACTACACGCGGTTTTATCTGCGTTGCGTTGAGCCGAGGAAAAACGAGATTGCCGTCGATGGTTACCGGCTGGCGTCTGTCGAGCAGCTGCCGGGCTGGGATGCAATAATGGGGCTTGCATTCGAGAACCTTGTCGTCAACAACTGGAAGGAGCTTCTGCCGCTTATGGGCGTGGGAAGTGCAATCGTTGAATCCGCTGCGCCCTACAGGCGGTGTTCGTCCGAAAGCGGGAAGGGTCTGCAAATCGATCTCCTTGTGCAGACGCCACGCACGGCATACGCTGTCGAGATAAAGAGAAAGAACAGGATTGGGCGCGAAGTTGAAGCAGAAATGGAACGGAAGCTCAGTCGGCTCAAGGTCCGCAAGGGTCTGAGTGTCCGTCCTGTGCTGGTATACGACGGAGAGCTTGACCCGCAGCTCGCCGGCAGCGGATACTTTGTGGCGATCGTCGATGCCGCAAGACTTCTCGGAAGATGACTACACATACATAGGGGGATTCCCGCGCGCACAGCGGCTCCCCCACTGTCACACTTTTCGGCCGCCATGCGTATAGGTGTATGGCGGCTTGTATGCTTCAAGGGGATTGTGGTATAATACCCACCGTATCCTGTCGAAAGACTGGTAATCGTTCGATAAGGGGATGCACAGCACAGGACAGCTGTACTAAAGTGTCTCGGCCGCGGAGTCGGCGTGGGGAAGCCCGCGCCATCCGCAGCCGGCACATGCTTGGCGGCGTCACGTGCGTGATTCCCTTGGGCATACCAGTCGCCTCGACAGGACACGCACGCGGCGCCGCCTTTTCGTGCACTTGGGGCTCGCGTCGGAACAAGTCAAGTGTAACGAAAGACGAAGAAAAGAGATGAAACAAACAAAGACGGAGAAGCCTTCGTGGAAGACTTTCATGAAGGGGAAAGCCTTGGCATGTTATGAATATGCGCGCGAAAGG
The DNA here is from genome assembly GCA_017405115.1 of Kiritimatiellia bacterium. The sequence continues at coordinate 26,104 of JAFRBA010000280.1, read as the reverse complement.
GCTCCTGTTTATTGGCAGAGCATTCGCATCAAAACGGTTGAGATGTGGAACGGAGGGGCCAAGGGCAAGGCAATATGCGTTGGCATGGTTGTTGGTGTACTGTTACTCGGATGGATTGTGTTCGGTGGCAAGTCGGAAAATAAAAAGATTTCTGAAGCGATTGCCAAATCGCAAGCTGACACGGCGCGAACCATGGCGGAGGCACAGGCTAAATCGGATGCAATCCACAGGCGAATCGGAGAACAGGAGGCAAAACGTGCCGCAGAAACAGAATGTCGTCTCGCGGAGGAAAAGAAACGGAGAGAGAATTTACACCACAAAGATGAAGAATGTGTTCGCCAGCAGGCTGAGCATGAACGGCAACAGGCGGAGGATATGAAGCGGGCGGAGTCTGAACGGTTGCAGCAAATCGCAAAGGAACAGTCCAATGAAAAGACAGACGAAGGATCCGGCGAAACTGTTGCCGATCTGGAAATGGCCGCGCGAGACGCTATGAGCGGCATAGAAATATGGGGTCAGATTTTTGAGTATGCACCAGAGAAGAAAGTGACTTATACGGAGTTTGCAGAAGTTTACTATACAATAGAAGACGCATTCATTCCTACATTTGCCGAACCTCTACTTAAGTTGCAGTCCGGGCAGCCTATTTATTTTGCCGGATATGCCGAAATTTTTGCCAAGAACCTCATTCCTCGTGCCGATCATCTTCTCTTTTACTGCTGCCGGACTGGGTTGAGTGCCGATGCCTCCGTACAAGAATGGAAAAACTATGTGCGGCTTCTCGCGATGGCACAGATGGAAAAGGTCATGATTCGCTCTTATGCGTTAGCGTTTGGCCAGGACAGTCAAGAAATGCTTGAAGCCGCGAACGAGCAGTTTAAGGAGTTCACGGCGCTGCGCAAAACCTTGCCACAACACAAGCCGTCATCAGATGCCGAGATGAGAGAGAAGAGATATTGCGCTTTGCCGTATCCTGCACGCCCGATTGACTTGAATGACGCTGCAGGAGATATTTTTAACGATTGTCAGAGCTACTTCACATGCCTTTATAATTTCTGGCCAGGAGAAGAAGAAGCTTCACAAGACGAAAAAGATGCACGGACAAAGCGGAGATTGGCGTTCGCTCAAAGGAAGTGGGTACCTATTGACGTTGGCAGCTTTCCTATAAAAACATTTTGCGGATTAGAGTTTGGACAGACGCTTAGTGTTTGTGAAAAGGCTCTCGGAAAGGCGATAGGCCCTTCATATTACCTTTATGATAATCATTCTTACAACTTCGCAGCATATCATTTGAAGAAACCATTTCGCAAGTTTACAAGAGCGTTTCTGAAATTCGGAACCGAAAGCGAGGAGTATGAAAAAACGCCTGAAGGGCGTATGGTTGAAGGTCTTCGCTCTGTTAGGTTAGAAGCTGACATTTCTGCAGATGTCAACTATGAAAGCTGCTTGGATGAACTTGCAAAAGTGAAGAAGTTGTTAGAAGAAAAATATAAGTTGAATATTGGCAAAGGGCAAGTAGGAGAGAAACACATTGGCAAGAGTTATTGGTATGGAGTTGGATTATCGGAAAAGGGGCGGATTGTATTGGGGATTCTTCCAACAAGGAGAAAATATGAACCCCCAAAAACAGGAAATGTCAGTTATGAAGATGCTGAGAAAGCACAATATGGAGTGACGGATGGGAGTATGACAATGGTGCTTGAAATTCAGTGTACTGACAGGGACGAAATGGGAAAAATGGCAGACAACACTCGGAAAGCATTTGACGCGAAGCGCGCTGCCGAGGCGGAGTCGAAAAAGAAGAAATTGAATGTTTCCGACAATGAGGGCGTGGATGTTCTCTAGAATTTGATTGGCAAACAAAAGAAATAACGAGGGGCATCACTTTTCTGTTCGCGGAAGATGGTGTTCCTCCGCCAACCGAGGTTCAGAAAAGAAGAATGCAATGAAGAAAGATACATTTGAACGAAACAAGTCTTGGCTCGCGCTCGTTGGTGCCGTGTGCGTGTTTGCCGTGTCCGCCGCAGCGGTGCAGCACTTCTACTGCAAGTACTGCGGGCACAAGACGACGTCGGTGAATAGTCTGACGGCGTCGCTTTGCCAGCGGCATCCTAACGGCCCTGGCAAGGGACGCCATGCGCTCTACGAGGGCGGAGAGAAGGAGCGCTATGTCTGCAAGTACTGCGGGCACAAGTCGACCTCGATCGCGTCCCTCACCTCGTCTAAGTGCCAGCGCCACCCCGACGGCCCGGCGAAAGGCCGACATGAACCGGCGCGGTGAAGGATGCAGATGTGCTTCAAAGTGGAGGTATCTATCGAAAAACAAGAGATGTCTCCACTTTGACGAGGTGTAATTGACAGCTAAGTCTTATTTTTGGTATGATATCTCCGCTTTGGAGGGAAAGATGGTTGGCAGAAAAGAAGAAATAAGAACTCTTGACGATGTCATGTCCCGTAAGGAGGGACAGCTCGTGGCCGTATATGGCCGTCGTCGTGTCGGCAAGACCTATTTGATCCGCCAGTATTTCAAGGACAAGTTCACGTTCTACCATACAGGCGAGTCGGGCGTGGGTCTAAAGGACCAGCTCCTTGGCTTTCGCGATTCTCTTCGCGACTACGGGCACCAATGTCCGTTGCCGAAGACGTGGCGCGAGGCTTTCCGCGAGCTTCGGTCGCTTATCGAGTCAAGCAAGGACGAGAAGAAGGTCGTGTTCATCGATGAAATGCCGTGGATTGACACGCCGCGTTCGAAGTTTCTGCCGGCACTGGAACACTTCTGGAATTCATGGGGATCGGCGCGCAAGGACCTCGTCATGATCGTCTGCGGTTCTGCCTCGACATGGATCATCAAGAATGTTCTCAAGAACCGCGGGGGACTACATAACCGCATCACCGACCAGATTCACCTGCTGCCTTTTACGCTTCGGGAATGCGAAGAACTGACGCGTGACGTCGGGCTCTCGATGTCGCGTCAGGAAATATGTTCGCTCTACATGATCTTCGGGGGCGTGGCCTACTATTGGGGATTCCTTCGGAAGGGGGAAAGCGTTGCTCAAAGCGTTGATCGTCTGCTTTTTGCCCCAAATGGAAAGCTACGTGGAGAATTCGACTCGATGGTCGCGTCGCTTTTCAAGAAGGACATCGGTTATCGCAAGGTTTTCGCTGCGTTGGCATCGCGGGGAATCGGCATGACGAGGGAGGAGTTGCTGAAAAAGACGGATTTGACCGACGGACGTGTATTCTGCCAGATCCTCGATTCTCTTGAGAAGTGCGGATTCATACGGAAATACACCGCCTACGGAAAGAAACGGCGGGATGGGCTTTACCAGCTCATGGATTCGTTCTCGCTGTTTCACTTACGTTTTATCGAGCCCGAACCCAACCCCGACCCAAACGACTGGACGTTGGGAGTGTCGGCGAAGGCGAAATCCGCCTGGGAGGGCCTAGCGTTCGAGCGTGTTTGTCTCATGCATGTGCGAGAGATCAAGCGGGCGCTTCAGATCGGTGGTGTCAGGACAAGCGTATGTTCATGGCGGCATTTAGCGGATGAAACGTATGGCAGGGGTGCGCAGATCGACTTGCTTATCGACCGGGCCGACAACGTCATCAACATCTGCGAAATGAAGTATTCGTCCGGGAAATACGTATTGACGAAAAAGGATTGCGAGAACATCGAAAACAAGCTGGACGCTTTCAAGGCTGTTTCCCAAACGGCCAAGTCTGTCCACCTGACAATCGTTGCCGCGAACGGTCTTGCGGACAACGCCTACGCCCGCAAGGCGCAAAACGTCCTTGTGATGGACGATTTGTTCAATGAGTAGCAATCCGCTGGCGATGTTCTGCGCGGAGGCTTGACTGTCATGAGACAATTGCAAAACCTCGCGAATTCGGTAGGGCGGGCTGTCCCCAGCCCGCCGCGGCGCGTTGGGGACAACGCGCTCTACCAGGTTTGGCAATTACCTCAGAGGAAATGCGGAGGGCGATGGGCGGGGTGGATGGCGTCGTGCCGTGTCGGCGCGGCGAAGGGCCGCCGCGAACCGATGCTGCAGAAGGGCGATAGCACGTTCTAAAAAAGACAGGTGTCCATTTTGGTAATTACCAATAGGGACAGGTGTCCATTTTGGTAATTGACAGGACGGCAATGTTTTTGGTACAATTCCAACATGCCAACCGACAAAAGAAAGCGTGTCTACGAGGCGATAATCCGCGAGCATCTTGCGGAAAACCGCCAGATGGTGTTCCTTTCCGGCCCGCGGCAATGCGGCAAGACGACTTTGGCGGAGTCAATCGGCACTGACTATCTGAACTGGGATGATGCGGATGTCCGATCGGCCATAGTCGCCGGACAGTCGGAGACTGTTCGGCGGTATGGCTTGGACAAGCTTGCGTCAGACGCGCGAATCGTCGTCTTTGACGAATTGCACAAATACCCAAGGTGGAAGAGCTATCTGAAGGGGTTCTTCGATGTGTATGGCCGAGCGATGAAGATAATTGCAACAGGTTCGGCAAAGATGAATGTGTACAAACGCGGCGGGGACAGCATGATGGGGCGCTATTTCCCGTACAGGATGCACCCTCTTTCCGTTGCAGAGCTTCTTGACGTGACCATCCCGGACGAATCCCTCGTCCGTCTTCCGCGTCCGATTGACGATGCGGACTGGTCGGCGCTCGTCGAGTTCGGCGGGTTTCCCGAGCCGTTTACTCGCAGGAATCCGCGTTTCTCCGCCAGATGGGCTGCGCTTCGCATGGAGCAGCTCATGATGGAAGACGTGAGGACTCTCACGCAGGTTCAGGAACTTGAGCAGATTCGCATTGCCGCAGAGCTTCTGGCGAATCGCTCGGGCGAGCAGCTCGTGTATGATTCCATTGCCAGGGACGTGGCAGTCGATCCAAAGACCGCCAAGAAGTGGACGGGTGTGCTGAAGTATCTGTACTATGGGTTTGAGGTTCGCCCGTGGTTCAACAACGTCGAGAACTCGCTGCGCAAGACGCCGAAGTGGTACTTGCGAGACTGGTCGCGAATCGACGACGAGGGCAAGCGCTGCGAGACAATGGCGGCATGTCATCTCCTAAAGGCGGTGGAGGCGTGGACAGATCTCGGCTATGGGAACTTTGAGCTTCATTATCTGCGCGACAAGCAGAAGCGCGAGGTGGACTTTCTCGTGTCACGCGACGGACATGCGTGGTTTATTGCCGAGGTCAAGGCGGCGGATACGCATCTGTCGAAGGGGCTGGAATACTATCAGCGAGCGACGGGCGCTCGCCATGCATTCCAGATCGTCTTTGACGAGCCGTTTGTGGACGCAGACTGCTTTGCGCGGACTGATCCGGTCGTCGTCCCGGCCAAAACCTTGTTTTCGCAGCTTGTTTGAGAAGTTGCAAGGGGCTTAGCGGAGGTTTGACTGTCATGCAAATCCAAGCCGATGAAATGCGGAGGGCCTTTTTTGGTATACTGTAGGGCATGCGCATTCTGCTTTCGCTCTTCTGGGAGTTCTTCCGGCTTTCGCTCTTCGTGGTCGGCGGCGGCTACGCCATCATAGCCGTCGCGGACGACGCATGCGCGAGGCGCGGGTGGACGGCCGAGGGCGAGCTCCTCGACCATCTGCCCGTGTTCCAGTCCATGCCGGGGCTCATCGCCGCGCACACCGCGGTGTACGTGGGCAACAAGGTCGCGGGGGTGCTTGGCGCCGTGGTCTGCGTCGCGGCGGTCGCAATCCCGAGCGTCGTCATCTTCGCATTCGTGGCGGTCGGCTACCGGTCTCTGCCGCTTGACAACGCGTTTCTCAAGAGCGCGCTGGTCGGGCTGCGCGCCGCTCTTGCCGGCATCGTCGCCGCGGCGATCGTCCGCAGCTGGCGGCGGAGCCTTCCCGATGCGTTCTCGTATTTCCTCGCCGCGTCCGCCGTCCTGGCCATGGCCGTCCTCGGCGCCAACGTCGTCGTGGTGCTTCTCGCGGCGATGGCGGCGGGGCTGGCGTCGCGCGCGTCCGGCGGCGGCGCGCCTGCGGCGCGGAAGACGTTCCGCTCTTCCGGCCTCGCGCTTCTCGTCTTTCTCAAATACGGGCTCGTCGGGTTCGGCGGCGGGTTCGCGCTCGTTCCCCTGTACGTCGCGGACTTCGTCGGCCCGGGCGCGGCGTATCTGCAGGTGACGGCAGAGGAGTTCTCGGACGTCATGGCGCTCTCCCAGATGACGCCCGGGCCGATCGGCGTGAACTGCGCCACGTTCTTCGGCTACCGCCTCCTGGGGCTGCCCGGGGCGGTCGCCGCGTCTGCGCTTCTGCTCCTGCCGGGCTTCGCGATATGCCTTCTCGCGGTGAGGTCCCTCGACCGCTTCCGAGGGAGCCGATTTGTAGAGGGCCTCATGCGCGGCGTAAGGCCTGCGTCGGTCGCGCTCATGCTGTGCGCGTTTCGCATATTCGCGGCGAACATATGGTATAATGTCACGGCCGTGGCCATCGCGGCGGCAACAATGTCACTCGTCATGAAGAAAAAAGCAAACGCAGTACTGCTGACAGCCCTGTCGGCCCTCGCCGCGCTCGTCCTGCGCGCCGGCGACTCCGTAACCTCCGAGCGCTTCCCCGACGCAGACGCCGTCATCGTCGACGAGATCGAGCGCGTGCGATACAATCCGGACGGGACCTACGAGTCCACCGCCGAGAGCTGGACGAAGATACTGACGGAGAAGGGCAGGCGGGAGGAGAGCACCCTCGGCGTGAGCTACTCCAGACGCTACGGAGAGGCGAAGATAGCCTACGTCGGCGTCGTCGGCGCGGACGGCAGGGAACGCGAGATCGACGTCTCCGCGACCACGAGCGAGTCGACCGACAACGGGTCGATGTCGGCCAACATCTACGACCCGCTGGACAGGAAGATCGTCTCGACGATTCCCGGCCTGAAGATCGGCGACGTGCTGCACGTGAAGGTTCTCCGCAAGACGACGAAGGCGCGATGCCGCGACAAGTGGGCCGACATGTCCGTGATGGAGTGGACCTCCCCCGTGATCCGCTCCACCTACGAGGTGACCGCGCCCGCCGGGAGGCCGCTGCGCCGCATAGCGATCCGCAATCCGCTCGGCAACATCGCCACCAACGTCACGCGGCTCGCCGACGGTTCGACCGTGCACACCTTCGTCGCCACCAACTCCCCGCAGGCGTTCGCCGAGCCCGACATGCCGGCGTTGTACACGCAGGTGCAGAACGTCCGCGTCTCGACCGCCGGGGACTGGCCGGAGATATCGCGCTGGTACTGGGACCTCTGCGCGCCGCACCTGGCGAAGACGAACGCCGCGATGGCCGCCAAGGTCGAGGAGCTCGCCCGAGACATGCGGCGCATATTCACGTTCGTGTCGCAGGAGGTGCGCTACATGGGCCTCACCATGGAGGACACTTCGCCGGGCTACGCCCCGCACGACGTGGACATCACCTTCGACAACCGCTACGGCGTGTGCCGCGACAAGGCCGGCCTTCTGGTGGCGATGCTGCGGATGGCGGGCCACAACGCGTTCCCGGTGCTCATCCACGTAGGCGCGAAGCTCGACCCGGAGGTGCCGCAGCCTTTCTTCAACCACGCCATCGTCGCGGTGGAGAAAGAGGGGAACGGGGAACGGTATATTCTTATGGACCCGACGAACGAGAACGCCAAGGACCTCTTCCCGGCGTACGAGAGCGACAAGAGCTACCTCGTGTGCCGTCCGGACGGCGACGTGCTGCGCACGTCGCCGGTGCCGTCGCCGGAGCACAACAGGGTAAGCGCGGAATCGCGCGGCACGCTGTCGAAGGACGGTTCGGTGTTCTTCGAGACCGACGTCCGCTTCGGAGGCATCAACGACACCGTGTACCGCGCCGCGCTCGTGCGCAAGACGCCCGAAGACCGCGTGAAGTTCTTCGAGCGCGTCGCAAAGAACCTCGCCGCCGGCGCGGAGCTCGTACGCTGCGAGGTGCTGCCGAAGGACATGCGAGACACCGACTCCCCGCTTTCGGTGAAGTTCGCAGCTCGCCTTCCTGAGTCCGTGCTGCGCGGCGAGACGCTCGACGAGGTAAACGTCCCGTTCGCGACGCGGGTGCTGGGATTCGCGAACTTCCTGCTCGAGGGCAACACGTCCCTCGACCACCGCAGGTTCCCGCTTGTCGTGGACTCCACGGCGAGCGTGGACGAGAGCCTGGAGCTGGATCTCGGCGGTGCCGTCGGCAAGGCGTCGGACCTTCCTTCTGCGTCCGTCTCGAGCGCCGGGTACGAGTACGCCCGCCGGTTCTCCGCGAGCAACGGCGTGCTTCGCGCGCGCCGGTCCATGTCCATCTCGCGCGTGGAGTACGACCCGAAGGCGTACGGCGACCTGCGCGAGGCCATCAAGTCCTTCGAGGCCGCCGAGCGCCGTCGCCCGGTGTTCGCGTCCGATCCGCTGGCGGATGCCGACGTCCGCCGCGTGCTGAGCTCGTCGGAGACGGACGTCTTCTCCGACAGGGCGTGGACCACTACGAACTCGTTCGTCGCCGAGGTCCTGACGTACCAGGGGAAGAAGCGCCTTGCCGAGCTGAAGGTGTCGTTCAATCCGGCAGTGGAGTCGGTCGGGCTCCTCGATGCAGTCGTCAGCAACGCGAACGGGACGGTGCGGCACGTCTCCGACCACGAGATAAACGTGATGGACTGCGGGTGGGCCGCCTCGGCCCCGCGCTATCCGGCGTCGAAGCTCCTTGTGGTGAACCTGCCGTCCGTGGAGATCGGCAGCACGATATCCTACACGCTGGTCCGCGTCGTGACGAACGCCCCTGCGCCGTTCTACGCGTCCTACGGCTTCGACTCCCAGGAGCCGCTCGGACGCCGGGTCGTGCGCGTCAACGGCTGGCGCCGCGAGGTGGCGAACCCGCGCCGGGTGCCGAAGGAGTCGGGCCAGCCCGACTCCTCGCTCTGGCGCGACGTCGTGATCGTCTCCTCGAACAGGTTCGAGAAGATGGACCTTGACATTGGTTCGCTGGACCCCGGTGCCGCGCTTGGCGATGGCTTCGCGGGCGGGGACGGATCCAGCGACGAGACGATCGTCGCGATACGCAACTGGATGGCGAAGTACGTGAAGATCGCGGGACCGGGACTGTGGGAGGTTCCGATGGCCCTCCAGCTGACGCCGCCTGGCGTCGTGCTGCGCGAGCGCTACGCCACGCGCCTCGACTACATGCGCACGATGTGCGCGCTGCTCCGAGGCGCCGGCTTAGACGCGGACGTTGTCTTCGCGTCGTCCGACGCCGACGAGCCGGACGAAATCAGGCGCCGCATAAAGTACGACAAGCCCAACCTGCGCGCGTTCTCCGCGCCGCTTTGCCGCGTGACCGTGCGGGTGGGCGGTTTCCTCGGGTTCGGAGGCTCGGAGCGGAAATTGTTCGTCGGTGCCGAAAACCAGTATGCGCCGCTGGGCCCCAGCTCGTACGAGGGCAGCGACTACTTCGACCCGGCGTCGGGGGAGTTCGGCGTCGTGGCTGTGCCCGGCAGGGAGATGGAGACCGCGACGAGGGAGACGAGCGAATACGACGTGCGCGCCGACGGTTCCGTGGACCTGACGGTGACGGACCTGATGGAGGGGCCCGGCGTCGCCAAGTTCCGCAAGACGTACTCGGAGATACTGCCGGAGGAGCGCTCCCGCAGGCACCAGCGCATACTGGGCGACATTGCGCAGGCGGCCACTGCGACGAGCGAGCTGGAGACCGACGTCGAGTCCTACCCAGCCAGGCGCCGGTTCTCGTGCTACATACCTGACTTCGCGACGGTCCAGGGTGACACGCTGACCATCCAGGTGCCGCCGCTCGCGTCGTCGCTTCCCTCGGCGGACGGCAACGCCCGCCAGACGCCCATCGCCGTCGGCGACAGCTCCGTCGAGGAGGAGACGGTCAAGGTACGCTTCCCGGAAGGGTATCGCGTCGTCGAGCACATGCCCGCGGAGTTCTCGTTCTGCGACCCCGCGGACCCGTCGAAGACATGGATGACGAGCTCCGCCTCCTCGTCTGTCGGGGAGGACGGCCGCCTGACGGTGACGATACGCCGCGAGGTGCTGAAGCGCGGCGCGTCGTGGTACCGTCCGGAGTTCCACGAGCTCTTCAAGGACTGGCGGCGCATCGCGACTTCGCGCGCCAACCGCACGATAACCGTGCGCCGCGTCCCGTAGCGCACGCGCCGGCCTTTTCCGCTTATGTAGTTTGCCGTTGCATTTGGCCGCGCGGTATGGTATACTACGCGCCGTTTTGTTCACCGAATGGGAAAGCAAGGACAATGGTAAAGATCAGAATGCGTCGCACTGGCTGCACAAACCACGCGACATACCGCATAGTCGCGGCGGACTCGCGTTCGCCTCGCGACGGCAAGTTCCTCGAGATCCTCGGGTGGTACGACACCCAGATCAAGGAGAACAACTTCAAGATCGACCTCGAGCGCGTCGATCACTGGCTGAAGAACGGCGCCAAGCCCTCGGCGACGGTGGCGTCGCTCATCCGCCGCGCCAGGAACCCCGAGCTCAAGCCGCACCACGCCACAAAGGCGAAGCCGAAGGCCGACGCCAAGAAGGAGGCCTGAGATGGGCATTAAGCTTATAGACAAGATAAACGCAGAGCAGACCGCCGCCCTCGCGGGGAAGAACTTCCCCGCCTTCCGCGCCGGCGACATCGTCCGCGTTTCCATCAAGATCAAGGAAGGCGACAAGTTCCGCATCCAGGACTTCGAGGGCAAGGTCCTCGCGGTGGACAACGGGCGGGGCAACGTCGCGGGCAACTTCACCGTCTCGCGCGACACCTACGGCGTCCGGGTGGAGAAGCTCTTTCCGTTCAACAGCCCGTGGCTGCAGGGCATCAAGCTCGTCAAGAAGGGCACGGCCCGCAGGGCCAAGCTCTACAACGAGCGCACGTTCTGCTCCCACAAGGCGGTTCGCAAGCTCGTCAAGCGGTAAGCCGCGGCGAAGGTGGGCGAAACATGCGGGCGACGGTCTTTCGGCCGCCGCCCGTTTGCTTGCCAGCCACCGGTCAGCCTATTGTGATTCCAGTTCTGGCCTTTGTTTTCAAGCGTATGAGCGCATATGCGGCTTCACCATGCGGGTGACGAGTCGTCTCTGCGCCTGCGGCGCGACCACGAAACGCTGCCGGCTTGCCAAGCGGCGTTCCGCCGCCTGAAAGGGCGAGTCAGCGCGTTGGCCAGAAGGTCGCCTAGTCGCTTCTGCTTTCAATCCTACTGCTTCTACGATATCCGACCTTTGCCACGCGCCGCCGCGCTGACGGGTTTGTGGTCGCGCCGCCAGGCGCCTTCGCTCGTCAACTGCGATTTTTAGGGTCAGGCGTCCAGCAGACCGCGGTCGCGCAGGGCGTCAAGCGCGTCGCTGAGGCGCTCGTGCCTCCGCCGCAGCTCGTCGTCCGGCGAGGAGAAGAGCGTTGGCTCGTCGGCGTCGGGCCTGTCCTGTATGTTGTCGACTCCGAAGCCGATGAGCCTCACGCTGCCGATCCGCTCGCGGTCGAAGAGCTCCAGCGCCTTTGCGCGGAAGGAGAAGTCGTCCCGCGTGGGGGCGTCGAACGGTGTCTGGCGCGTTATGGTCCGGAACGCGGCGTCGCGTATCTTGATGCGGGCCGTCCGCGCCCAGCGCGGAACGGCGCGGAAGCGATGGCCGACTTCCGAGACGAGTTCGATCAGCTTGTCCCTCACGACCTGCCGGTCGTAGACGTCGTCGTCGAAGGTGTGTTCCCGCGACACGGACTTCTCGTCGGCCGGCTGCCAGTACACTTCGTCGTCCGAGCGCCCGAATGCCGCCTCGCGCAGGGCCTCCGCCGCATGCGGCGAGCCGAGTATCGTGGCCAGATGCTCCGTCGGCAGTCGCTGCAGGTCGCCGCATGTCGTGATTCCGTATGGCCTGAGCGCCTCTTCCGTATGCCGGCCAATGCCCCACAGGATGCCGACGGGCTTCGGCGCCAGGAACGCGGCGATTGCGTCCGGATCGAACGGCATGACCGTCAGCCCGTCCGGCTTGTGCAGCTCCGAGCCTATTTTGGCAAGCAGGCGGTTCGGCGCGATGCCGACGGAGCACGTCACGCGGCACCTCTCCCGTATCTCGCGGCGCAGGGTCTCGCCAAGCCTCTCGGCGTTTCCGTGCAGGTGGATGGTGCCTGTGATGTCCAGGAACGCCTCGTCTATGGAGACGCCTTCGACGAAGGGCGTGTAGTGCCCGAAGACCTCGAACGCCGTGTCGGACACGGACTGATAGAGCTCTCCGTGGGGCGGCACGAATATCGCATGCGGGCAGAGGGCGTAGGCGGTGCGCGACGGCATGGCCGAGCGGACGCCGAACTTGCGCGCCTCGTATGAGCAGGTGGACACGACGCCGCGCTCGTGCGGGCCTGCGCCGACTATGAGCGGCCGTCCGCGCCACTCGGGGTGGTGCAGCAGCTCAACTGACGCGAAGAACGCGTCCATGTCGACATGCAGGATCGTCTTCACCGGGAAGATTATATCACAACTGCGGTGTTGGTGCGGAAGGCAATTATCTGATATACTATCCATAACCATGACCAAGCCCGAGATACTCTCTCCGGCAGGGGACTTCACCTGCCTGCAGGCCGCGATAGACGCCGGCGCGGACGCGGTGTACTTCGGGCTGGGGGCGTTCAACATGCGTGCGCGCAGCGGAGTCAACTTCCGGCTCGAGGACCTGCCGGAGATAGCGCGGCGGTGCGGAGGCCGCGTAAGGCGCTACCTTGCCCTGAACGCGATCATGTTCGAGGGCGAGACGGAGGAGATCAAGCGCACGATCGTCGCTGCGAAACCGCACGTCGACGCGTTCATCGTCGCCGACTGGGGCGTCGCCGCGCTCTGCCGCCGGCACGGTGCGCGCTTCCATGTCTCGACGCAGATGTCCACGTCCAATTCCGCGGCGGTTCGCTTTCTAGCCGAGCAGGGCGCGAGCCGCGTCGTGCTGGCGAGGGAGTGCACGCTCGCGGAAGTCGCGGAAATCGTCCGCAGAAGCCCCGTCGAGATCGAGTGCTTCGTGCACGGCGCGCAGTGCGTGGCGGAGTCGGGGCGGTGCTTCATGAGCCACGACGTCTTCGGGAAGAGCGCTTGCCGCGGCGAATGCAAGCAGCCGTGCAGGCGGCGGTTCGTCGTCAAGGCCGTGGACCTCTACGAAGACGCGGACGGCAATCCGGTCCACGAGTCGGACACCGAGTTCGTCGTCGAGCCGCACACGATACTCAGCGCCCGCGACCTCTGTTCGCTTCCGTTCGTCGACAAGCTGATGTCCGCCGGAATCTCGTCCTTCAAGATCGAGGGGCGCGCGCGCAACGCCAACTACGTGAAGACCGTCACGGCCGCGTATCGTCGCGCCGTAGACGCCGTTGTGGCGGGCGAGTACACGCCGGAGCTCGTCGACGAGCTGATGCGCCAGGTGAAGACCGTGTTCCACAGGGAGTTCTCGGAGGGCCTCTACTTCGGCAGGCCCGGAGCAGACCAGTTCACCGACTCGGAGGATTCCCGCGCTACGACTGTAAAGCGCCATGTCGGCGTGGTGATCGACTATTTCCTGAAGGCGGGCATCGCGCAGGTGAAGGTGCAGGACCATTCGATACGCCCTGGCGACGCCATCCAGATTCACGGCCCGACGACGGGTGTCGCGGAGCTTACGGTTGGTGAGCTGTGGCGTGACGACGAGCGGCTTGCCAGCGCCGACAAGGGCGGCTGGGCGACGTTCAAGGCGCCGCGGTGCCGCGTCGGCGACAAGGTGTTCTTCGTGGAGTCGGTAAACGGAGGCCGCAGATGACTTCCCGCTGGATGCGATGTCTTCGCCTCCGCGCAGCCGGCCCGAATCCGGGTGCGGCATGGGGGATGCGATGAGCCTCTGGCGGAAGTCCCTGGCGGGCATGGCGTGGACGGCGGGGGGGCGCGTGGCCGTGCGCGGCACGCAGTTCCTGTTCGGCATCCTGCTTGCACGCCTGCTGACGCCTGCCGATTTCGGCCTCGTCGCGATGCTTGGCGTCTTCATCGGCGTCTCGGAGATGTTCGTCGACTGCGGGTTCCCGCTTGCGCTGATGCGAAAGGTCGACCGTACCGACAACGACGCGTCGACGGTGTTCTGGTTTTCCATCGCTATGGCGGCGGCCTGCTATTCGGCGCTCTTCGCCGCGGCGCCCGCCATCGCCAGGTTCTTCGGCGTGGCGGAACTGGCTCCGATTGCCCGGGTGGTGACCACGGGCATCGTCTTCGGCGCGGTGACGTCCGTGCCGCAGGCGCTTCTTCGTATTCGCCTCGAGTTCCGTACGCAGACGCTCATCGCCGTCGCCTCCGTCGTCGCCTCGGGCACCCTTGGCGTCGTGCTGGCCGCCCGGGGATGGGGCGTGTGGGCGCTTGTCTGGCAGGGCGTTGCATGGCACCTCTCCAATGTCCTGCTGCTGGCGGCGGCCGTGCGCTGGCGGCCGCGCTTCGTCTTCGTGCGCTCGTCTTTCCGCGAGTTCTTCTCCTTCGGGTGGAAGCACCTCGCGGCGTCGTTCGTGAATGCGGTCTACTTCCACGTCTATTCGCTGGTCACCGGCAAGGCGTTCGGCTCCGTGGCCGCCGGCATCTACACGCGCGCGCAGTCGTGGGCGGAGCTTCTGCCGCAGGTCGCCGGGGAGGCGATGATCAACGTCAACTACCCGCTGCTCGCGCGTCTGCAGGACGACAACGTCGCCTTGCGCCGGGCCTACGACCGGCTGACCCTGCTGTCGCTGGCGCTGCTGATTCCCCTGCTCGGTCTCTTGGCGGCCTTTGCCGAGCCGATCGTGCGGGTCGTCCTGGGTGCCCAGTGGACGTGCTGCGTCCCGTACATCCGCCTGCTTGTCCTCGGCCTCGCCTTCGAGCCGGCGATGCGCCTGTACCAGAACATGCTCTACCTCAAGGGGCGCACCGACGTCGTGCTCAAGCTGGAGTTCGTGCAGAAACCGATCTGCTTTGCACTCGTTTTCGCCGCGCTTCCGTTCGGGCTCGCCGGTCTGTGCGTCGCCAAGGCGGCGTCCACCGTTTTCATGGCGGCGACGAACATGGTCGCCGCAAGGAGGGCGACGCGATGAGGGTGAGCGTGGTCGTGCCGGTGTACAACGTGGCGGACTTCCTCGACGAGTGCCTGCGCAGCGTCCTCGGCGAGGCGGACGGCGATGTCGAGCTCATGTGTGTCGACGACGGGTCTACGGACGCCTCAGGCGAGAAGCTGGACAGGGCCGCGCGCCAGATCGCGCCAGGCGGCTGCATGATGAAGGTGATCCACCAGGAGAACGCGGGCGCTGGCGCGGCTCGCAACGCTGCGCTTTCCGCCGCGACCGGCGACTGGATCATGTTCCTGGACGGCGACGACGTCCTGGCAAAGGGGTGGCTTTCGCTAGTGCGGGCGATGGCTTCGCGCCATCCGTCGGCCGAGATGCTTGGATTCGGGCGGACGGAGGCATTGCCGGTCGAGCCGGTCGTCGATTCGTTCGATTCATACGAAGTCGATGTGTCGCAGGTAGTCGGCATCGACGTATACGAGCGCGGGATGTGGCAATACGCCTACCGACGGGACCTGATCAGAGGCCTGGAGTTCGAGCGGATAATCCGCGTCGATGACAAGTTGTTCGAGAGCATGGCGCTTCTGCGCGCGACGCGAGTGGCGGTCACGGACATCCCGGCGTACGGATACCGCCAGCGCGAAGGCAGTATCGTTCATACTGCCTGGACGCGCGAGAACTTCGGAGCGGAACTGATTCTGAGGATAACATGGCTAAGAGCCATGACCGAGCACGGCAAGACAATGGATCGGCGGCTTTGGCGCCTTATGGGACTGCGCTTCCTCGAATACATACTGCGCAATCTGCTGGATGTTTCCGATCCCGCCCTTAGGCGGGAGCTAGAAAGCCGGTGGTTCGACACGCTGCGCCTGGCTGGCGCATACGGCTTTGCCTCATGGCAGCGCTTTGCGATGCGGATCCTCGGCGCGACCCGCAGCCGTGCGCTTGCGTGGCTACTCTGCCGCCTGCCTTACGCGGCCAAGCATCTGATTCATTTCGGGACGTTGAGATGATACCGAAGAAGATACACTATTTCTGGTTCGGCGGGCCAAAGACCAGTCTTGCCGAACGCTGCATCGCCAGCTGGCGGAGATTCTGTCCGGGATGGGATGTCGTGGAGTGGAACGAGTCCAATGCCGACATCGGAAGCTCTGCGTTTGCGTCCGCCGCGTTCGCCGCGAAGAAGTGGGGGTTCGTCCCGGACCATCTCCGGATGACGAAGATCCGCGACGAGGGCGGAGTGTACTTCGATACGGACGTCGAGCTGATCCGCCCCATCGACGACCTGGTCGAGGAGGGGCCGTTCTTCGCCTGCGAATGCGACTCGCCGCGGAGAGTCGGGCCTGGCCTCGGGTTCGCGGCGGAGAGGGGCGATCCGGTATGCGCCGCCATCGCGGAGCGCTACGAGACGCTTGCGTTTGACCCGGCATGCCACCTTTCGCAGTCGGGGCCCGCGATAGCCACGGAGGTTCTGGAGCGGTTCCCCGAGAGGCGGTGCCTGCCGTCGGCGGTGTTCAACCCGAAGGGCGGCTGCGCAGGGGAGGTGGAGATAACCTCCGAAACGCGTGCGATACATCACTACGCGGCGAGCTGGTTCAACTGGAAGCAGAGGCTCGCCTACATCTGGTGGCCGAGGGCGAGGAAATGGTTCCGAAGGTAATCCACTGCTGCTGGTTCGGAGGGCCGAAGACGAAGCTTGCGGAGCGATGCCTCGCAAGCTGGCGCAGGTTCGCCCCCGGATGGGAGATCCGGGAGTGGGGGCTGGACGACTTGCCGTCTGGCTCCCGCTTTCTCGACCATGCGATCGGCCTTCGGCGCTGGGCGGCGGCGAGCGACTGGGTGCGGATGTGGGCGCTGAAGGAGCATGGCGGCGTGTACTTCGACTTCGACGTGGAGCTCGTCGGGGGGATCGACGACCTGTGCGCATTCGAGTGGGTCGCGAGCGAATGGACGCCGAATGGCGGCCAACAGCTAAACCCGGGCGGCGGAATCGCGCTGACGCGCGGAAGCTCGGTTGCCGCGCGGATGCTCGAGCTCTACGAAGAGCAGGACTACGATCCTAAAGCCGAGATGATGTCTGTCATCACCTCCAACCTTGCGGACGCCATGTCGCGCGTTCATGCCCCTCTACGTGTGTTGCCGCCTGAATGGTTCTCGCCAATCGGGTCGGACGGCAGCATGCACCGCTCGTCCGACACGCGCGCGATCCACTGGTATGCGATGGGCGGGTCGAGCCGCCGCCGCCGCATTGCGCGATGGATGAGCTGGCATGGAATGGACTGGCTGGTGCGTTGTCTGACGAGGAGGCGTGCGCGATGAAGATACTCTTCGTCTGGACCGGCGTCACCAGCTACATGGCCGACTGCTGGAGAGAACTCTCCCGCCTGCCTGACGTGGAGCTCAAGGTCGTCGTCGAGGACGTCGACAGCGGCAAGGAGTTCGACAGGGCGCAGGTCCTGGCGGGCCTGGACGGCGACATCGACGGGTGGCGCCCCGACGTGGTGTTCGCGGTCGGCTGGCACTCGCGCCTTGTCCGCGGCATCGTGACCAGGCCGGGCTGGCGGGACGTCCCGAAGGTCTGCTGCTTCGACATGCCGTGGCGCTGGTCGCCGCGGTGCATCGCGGCGCGCTGGGTGCTTCGTCCTTTCCTGCGCAACTACGTTGCCGCGTACGTTCCCGGCAGCCTGTGCGCGAGATACGCGAAGTGGCTCGGTTTCCGCGACGTGCGCACCGGTCTCTTCAGCATCGACGTCGACAGGTTCCGCGCGGCGCGCACGGGGGCGGCGCGAAAGGGCTTCCTGTACGCGGGGAGGCAGTCCGGCGAGAAGCGCATCGACATCATCGAGGCTGCGCATCGGCGCTACCGCGAGCTTGGCGGGAGTTGGCCGATCGACTACTGCGGAGGCGCGAATTTCGTAAAGCCCGAAGACATGCCCGCGCTCTATGCGTCCCATGTCTGCCTGGTGCTCGCGAGCGAGTTCGACCCGTGGCCGCTCGTGGTTCTCGAGGCGAAGGCCGCAGGCTGCGAGGTCATAATGTCTGACCGTTGCGGAAACCGCTTCGAGCTTGGCGCGCGCGTCGTGCGCTTCGGCGACGTGGAGGGCATGGCGCGGGCGATGCTGGACGTCGAGCGCGGGCCGGTGCGTGCAGGGGCGGAGCAGCCGCTTGACTTCTGGAGCTGCGCGCAGTGGGCGCGCCGCACGCTTTCGTTCGCGGAGGATATCTCATGAACAAGCTGAAGGGCCTTTGCAGAATCATTTCCCATCCGCGCGAACTGCGGCTCGCGCTGTCTGGTCTGGCCGTGCGCCTCGGCGGCGACGACGCGCTCGGCGGGCTCTCGGACGAGGAGCTTGGCGCACTCGTCGCCTGGGTGGAGCGGACGTCGCCGTCCGTCGTCGTCGAAGTGGGCACGCTCTTCGGCTTCACCGCAAGCGCGCTCGCCAGACGCACGCGGGTGCATGTCGTGGCGGTCGACAACTTCTGCTGGAATCCGTTCGGGCTTACCCCGGACCAGCACGAGGAGTTTGCGCGAAGGGTGCTGGCGGACAGCGACGTGGAGCTGGTGCGCGGAGACGCGGCGGACTACCTTGCGAACCGGATCGACGCGCCGGAGTCGACGCTCGTGTTCCTCGACGGCGACCATTCGTACGAAGGCGTGCTTGGGGAACTGCGCATGCTGAAGTGCCGCGGCGTAGCCGTCGTTGCCGGACACGACTTCGGCAATCAGCTGTTCGGCGTCACGCGCGCCGTCCGCGAAGAGCTCGGCGAGCCTGACGAAGTGGTCGGCATGTGCTGGATGAAGAGGCTCGCTGGGCGATGACGGTGCTGCACATTTCGGACGGCTGGGAGGAGACGAACGGCATAGCCGTCGCTGCGCGCCTTGTCGGCGGCGATCAGTCGTCGGCGGGGCACGCGGTGTCTTTTCGTAGGTGGGCGAGTGTCAGTGCGCTTCGCTCTGTCGACGAGGTGTGGGTGCACTGTGCATGGCGGCCGTGTCTTTGGTGGGCCTCGCTGTTTGCGCGGCGCCTCGTGCGAATGACGCACGGAAGCTTCGATCCGGTGCGCCTTTCGTTCCATGGACGGAGGAAGCGTCTCGTCGGGCCGATCGATAAGTTCTTCCTGAGAAGGGCGGCGCGGATAGTCGTCACGTGCGACGCAGAGCGGGAATGGGTCGAGCGATATCTCGGCGCACGGCATCCGCCGGTGGAGACAATCGACTTGAAGAAGTTCTTCAGGATAGGACGAGTGGGACAAGAGGGGCGCGGGGGACGAGAGACAGAGGCGGGACGCGAGGGGCGTCCCGTTCATCTGCTCTACCTCGGGCGGCGACATCCGCTGAAGGGAGTCGACATCCTCGAGCGTGCGGTGCGGGGGATGGAGGGCGTCGAGCTGCGCATCGAATCCGGGCTCGTCGGCGAGGAGAAGGAGAGCGCGTGGGCGTGGTGCGACGTGCTCGTGCTGCCCACGCTCAGCGAGAACTTCGGGCTTGTCGTCGCGGAGGCGCTGGAGCGCGGCAAGCGGGTGGTGACGACTGACGGCGCGCCCGCGTGGCGCGGCCAGCCGGGCGTCGTGTTCGTCGAGGGTTTCCGCGACGGAACCGACGAAGAGCGCGTCCGCCTTCTGCGGGATGCGATCAATGACGCGTGCTCGCCGACGTCGACGTAAACACGGCTGACACGATTCATGAAACCGCGCCCCTTGCCGTTGGCAGGGGTGTTTTGGTATAATTAGGGTGTTTCGATAAGGGAACGCATGTTTTCCTGAGTCGGAGCGATAGATTTCCCGCGTGGGAATGCCGCGAAGTCGCGACAGGACTGCGTTTGGGATTGCGTCAACGGAAAGTGTGAGAAGCTTCCAATGAAAGGCGCATCAAGAGGGCACTGCCTTACGTGCAGTTTCGCCTCCTTCGATGTATCTTTCAGGGCATTCTCACACGCCTCCGTTGGTGCATCGTAGGAGGTGCCATGTTCCCTGCGCCACCGCCGATGTAAAACCCAGGGAACGGAAAAGGCAAAGGAACATGAGTAGAATGTTGAAGGTTCTGGCGGCGGCATTTGTTGCCGGCGCGGCGGCGCACATGCCTCGCAGCGCATGGGCGGACACGTGGACGGATAACGACGACCATGTGTGGGCGTACACAGTAAACGGAGATACGGCAACCGTCACAAATGTTTTCGGTGCCGAATACGACATGGTGATACCTGCGACACTCGGCGGCAAGACCGTGGTCTCGTTCGGCACGGTGTTCAAGGGGAACACGAAGATATCTGAAGTCGTCATCCCCGACAGCGTGACCGCCATCGACGCCAATGCATTTAACGGTTGCTCGCAGCTTCAGCAGGTGACGGTAGGCGCCAACGTCGCCAGCGTCGGTGCCAACGCATTCCGCAACTGCTCTCTGCTGCAGAAGATCGAGTTGCCTGCTGCCACCACCGCCCTCGGCACTGGCGCATTCGCCTACTGCGAGAAAATGAATACGGCAAAAATCACAGGCGTGACCAGCATCCCCGGCTCGGACAGCAAGTCAGGCTATACGCCCACCGGCGGCAATTCGACCTACTTTAAGGGCTATGGTGCATTCTACGGATGTGAAAAACTTCGCACTCTTGAACTTGGCGACAATCTCACATTTATCGGCAATGGCGCTTTTTACGAATGCAAGGAACTTTACGATGTCGTGATTCCGGATTCAGTCACAAACATTGGATGGTATGCATTTGCAGATTGCACCAAGCTGCACAGTCTCACTGTTGGTGACGGTGTTGTCAAGATCGGGCAGAATGCCTTTCGGAACGATACGGAACTTGAAATATTGACATTCAAGGGAACAGCGTTACGCAAACTGGGAGCAGAGGTGTTCTATAACTGCCAGAACCTCCAGTCGCTAGACTTGCCTGAAGGGTTGGAAGCCATCGGCGCCTGGTGTTTCAGCAAATGCGAAAGCATCCCTGCGGTTGTGATGCCGGATTCCATAACCAATTGCGACGTCGGCGCCTTTGCCGATTGTGCCAGCTTGAGAAGGGTTGAGTTTGGTGCCGGATTGACTTACATTGCGGGTGCAGAGGACAAGCCAGGATATACGCCCGGCGGCGGCAATTCGACCTACTTCAAAGGATATGGCGCGTTTTACGGATGTACTGCCTTAACCGAGATTCTGTTCAACGCATCATTGAAAACAATTGGGCGAGGCGCCTTCTA
Source organism: Kiritimatiellia bacterium (assembly GCA_017405115.1). The sequence continues at coordinate 4,883 of JAFRBA010000280.1, read as the reverse complement.
TGGATGTAAAGCACTTCCAGAAATCACCATACCCGAGAATGTGACGACAATCGGCGATTACGCCTTTGCGGAATGCAATCTGCTCAAAGCAGCAACGATTGGCGACCGTGTGCGGCTTATTGGCGATGGGGCATTCTACAACGACACGACGCTTGAAACCCTCATTTTGGGTGCGAAGGTTCAGACTTTGGAAGAATCTGTATTTGAAAATTGCGTAGCGCTGAAGTCGTTTGATTTTCCTGATTCGGTCTTGTCAATCGGTGCATGGAGTTTCAAGAATTGCAAGGCGTTGACTTCCGTCATTCTCCCAGACAGAGTGGGAAGGATCGGGTTTGGAACATTTGCCTATTGCACCGGGCTGACGGATGTCACGATAGGAACTGACCTGGAAGAAATACCTGGCGCGGAGGACAAGGCGGGATACACGCCCGGCGGCGGCAATTCGACCTACTTCAAAGGATATGGCGCATTTTACGGGTGCACTTCGCTTAAAAACGTGTTGATGGGGCAGTCCGTTGCAACCATCGGCCGAGGCGCGTTCTATGAGTGTTCCGCGTTGCCGTCTATAGTAATTCCGTCGTCTGTGTCGACTATCGACGACTACGCTTTTTCGAAATGTTCCTCCCTTTCAAGCGTTGACATAAAAGACGACGGCGTGACCTCAATCGGAGACTATGCGTTCAGCGAGGATGCCGCGTTGACGACGGCATTGCTAGGCAACCGCCTTGTTAAGATCGGCGAGGGGGCCTTTTACAAATGCACCAAACTTACGGGGCTTGTTCTTCCGGCCACGCTTATCACTCTCGACAACTGGTGCTTCCGGGAATGCCAATCGATTGAAAGCATTGTCATTCCCGACAAAGTCAAGGACTTGAATCCGGGGGCGTTTTGTGAATGCACGGCGCTGAAGAAAGTGTCGATCGGCTCTACGCTGCTGGCAATTGGAGGCGCAGAGGAAAAGTCAGGCTATACGCCCACCGGCGGCAATTCGACCTACTTTAAGGGCTATGGCGCGTTTTACGGCTGCACAGCGTTGACAGATGTGGATCTTGGGGATGCGTTGGCAGAGATTCAGCGTGGCGCATTTTATGGCTGTACCGCCTTGAGATCCATCGTCATCCCCGACAGCGTAACGACCATTCGGGCCTACGCATTCGCCAATTGCACAAGTCTCATCAAGGCGACGATGGGCGCCGGCGTTGCGACGATGGGCGACTGCGTTTTCGCCGGTGACACCGCGCTTCATTATGTGGAGTTCAAGGGCAATGCCGCGCCAGCGAATGTTGGCAGTGGCATCTTCGAAGACACGCCTGCTGAGCGCATGGCGCGCAAGACGGTCTATGTGAAGGAGGGATCGACGGGATGGGCCGGACTTTACCAGCCAGGCCTGCCTGGCAGCGGCACATGGTGCGGTGTGAAGATCGCCTACGCGCCGCCGCCAGAGGGCGCGGACAATCCATACGACTTCTATCCAGTTGCGGCGACATACAGGAAGAACAGCAGGAACTACACATGGGCAACTTCGTTTCTGCTGACGACGAATCGCTACGAGAACAGCACGACGGTCCCATCCTTCGTTTCGACGATTCGCGAGGGCTCGTCCGTCTATCTTTCATACGCGTTCGACGAATGCTGGCGCGGCGCGGCGTTCGACGTTACGAACCGCTTTACGTTGTCCGGCGCTAAGTCCGGCACATTCGACATGGCGTTCAAGAAGTTTGCGCACAGTACGGCTGGATATTTTTGGGAAACCAACGCCGTGCCTGCGTTGCTCCAGAACCTTGCGGCAGGAAAATATACGCTGACGCTCCAGCTGAACGCCGGCAACCGGCTCCCGGAAACCGACTACTCCAGCAACACGACTTCGATCACGTTCACGGTCGTGGCGACGCCGAAGTACACGGTGAAATTCAGCCTCAACGGCGTAAGTGGAACGACGCCGGCTGCGCGGACGATACGTGAGGGCAATGTGGTCGGAAGCCTGCCTTCGGTGAAGGTGCCGTCAGACAAGGAGTTCCTTGGCTGGTTCACGGCCAAGAGAGGGGGAACTAAGGTGACGGCAAAGACAGTCGTCAAGGGCAACATGACGATCTACGCCCAATGGGTGGACGTGTGGATGGTCAAGTTCAACGCGAACGGCGGGAAGGTGTCGGAGACGAAGCGGACGGTCAAGAAGGGCAAGACCGTCGGCTCTCTGCCCAAGGCCACCCGCACGGGCTACACGCTCAAGGGCTGGTACACGAAGAAGAGCGGCGGGTCGAAGATAACGACAAAGACCAAGATCGCCAAGAACGTCACGTACTACGCGCAGTGGACGGCGAACAAGTACAAGATCAAGTTCAACGCGAACGGCGGCAAGGGCTCCATGAAGACGCTCTCCGCCACCTACGGCAAGAACGTGACGCTCCGCGCCAACGCGTTCAAGCGCACAGGGTACAAGTTCGCCGGCTGGGCGAAGACGAAGAAGGGCAAGGTCGTATACAAGAACAAGGCGAAGGTGAAGAACCTTACGGCCACAAAGGGCAAGACCGTCACGCTCTACGCCGTGTGGAAGAAGGCGAAGGCATCCAGCGTCAAGTCCGCCGCGATGTCCGCGCCGACTGTTCCCGCATGGGCCGTCGGCACCTTCTACGGCGGCGACTCGTCGCTGGCGACGATCACCGTGTCCGCGTCCGGCAAGGTCGGCGGAAGCGTCTTATTCGCCGATGGCGCGTGGACGATTGACGGCACGGTCGATGGTCTGTGCATCCGCGCTGTGATGACGAACGAGGACGGCGACGGCGCTGTCGTCGTCTTCGCCATCAAGGAGCTGGACGGCGGGGGCTGCCGCATCGAGTCCGAAGACGGCTCCATATGGGCCGAGCGGATGTTATAGCCGATGTGATTGGTCAGCCCCTGCCGTCTGCCGACGGCAGGGGCGTGGTGCGGTGCCGCCGCGCAGCGCCACATAGTCGAATCACGCGCGATTTTCGGATGCACCCGCGAAAGGCTAGTCTGGCATCCGTCTTGACATCCGTTTGCATCGTTCTGTAAAATATAAACATGTTTTCACAATGTCAGGATGGAGTTCTATTATGTCAGGATGGAGTTCTATTCCGAAGCCTCGTCGGTTTGGGAATTGTGGCGGTGGCGTTCATGCTGGGGGCGTGGGCTGCCGGCTCAGCACCCTGGCTTTTCCGCCCGCACCGCGACATCGTGGACTACGCGGCCCGCCACCCGCTTGCAGCCGCCGTAATCGCGGCGCTCATATGCGTCGGTCCCGTCCATGACGCGGTGACGAAGGTCACGAACGGCCTTCGAGGAGTGTCCGCACCTGCGCCGCTCTTCTGCTGCGCGAGCGTCTCCACGAACGAGTTGCATGACTTTTCGCCCCCTGCCGGGGCGGCGGTTGCGACGAACTGGATGCGTCGCGGCGCGGCGGAAGACCGGACGTGGCTCTACCCGCCTGGCTGGTCGTTCGCCATCGGCGACGATTCCGTCACCAACCTCACCGCCTACTCCGCCGGTAGAGTGCGACTTCCGGGAGGTGTGCGCGTTTCCCCGCTTCCCGCGACGCTCGGCGTCGTGCCTGCGGCGAATTGGGGGCTTCTTGGGTCGAACGCCCCAAGCCTCTTCTGGCACGTCGTGGACGACGACGGCTCGCTGCTGGTCACCTGGCAGAACGTACTCTTGCATCGTGCTACAACCAATCCTGTCTCCGTGCAGGCGGAGCTTCGCCCGTCGGGCGGAGTGACGTTTCGCTACGACCTCTCGCGCCTCGCCTCGGACGACCCGCTCTCCGGCGTCGTCCCGTCCGCCGCCGGCGTCTCGCCAGACTCTCCGCTCTCGCGCAACGTCACAAGCGTATCCTTCAAGTCCCGCGACGAGGCCCTCTGCGACGAGGCCCGCGCGGCGTTCGAGGAGTCCCTTGTCGGGCTCGACCCGCTCTCGGTCCCCGAGGGGTCGACCAACACCGTCCTCGAGCATCTGTTCTACTCCGGCACGACCAACGGCGCGTTCGCCTTCCCTCAGGCGACGGAGCAGTCGGCCGTCCTTCGCGTTGCCGTCTCCGGCGCTGGCTCCGGCGACCTGCTCGTCGGTGGCTCGTACGTGCCGCTCGTGGGGGCAGTTCAACGCAGAGGCGGTGAGGCGCAGAGCAACTGCCTTATGCTTCCCGTGCCCAAGGGGGGGACTGTCCCCGTCTACCTCAGGGGCGACGGCACGCTCTCGGTGTCGTTCGACTCCGGCGAGTTCGCGTTCGGGGAACTGCCAAGCCTTTCGACTACCCGCCGCGTCGGTTGGATAAACTTCCCGAACACGAAGGCGACCGAGCCGTGCGTGCACGACTTCGGGACGAGGAAGCGTGTCGTCTCTCTGCCCGTCGGGAGCGGGGCGGACGACCTTTCCTGCGAGTGGAGCGGGGCGGCGAACGTCGGAGTAGAGAACATTCCGCCGCGTTCGGCCAGGATAACCGCATCGTTCGACGCCCGCCAGACGCGCACGATAACGTACGCGCTTTCGCATCCCAACCGTCTCTTCGGACAGACCGAGTACAGCCAGACCGTCCGCTTCTGCCCGCGTCCGCCGGATCCCGATCCCGACGACCCCGATCCGGAGGAGGGGCCGTCGTGGTACTCGGAAGGCGACCCGACGCCCGACTGGGACCCCGAGCCGGACGAAGAGGACGACCCCGAAGAGCCGAACGGAGCAGGGGACGGCGACGAGGTGTGCCCCGTCCACGAAGTCCCGTACGAGCAGTGCGCAAGCCTCCACGAGTCGGACTATACGAACGCCGTGCAGAACGTCGCGCACCTCGGCGGCGTCCTCTGCATCCGCGCCCCGCCCGTCACGGGCGACCAGATATACCTTGAGGTCCCGAACGAACACGTGAACTGCTGCGGCTG
>JAFRBA010000007.1 GCA_017405115.1 Kiritimatiellia bacterium | reverse complement strand
TCCTCCGTAGCCTTTGGCGAAGGAGGATTGTCCTCCGTAGCCTTTGGCGAAGGAGGATTGTCCTCCGTAGCCTTTGGCGAAGGAGGATTGTCCTCCGTAGCCTTTGGCGAAGGAGGATTCTTCGGGAAGCGCTTGTTGAGCAGCTTCTGGAACGAGGCGGCGGGATTCAAAAGACGCCTGCCCCTGTTTTCGAGGTCGCGTATCTCCGACGACTTCTGCTCGAATGCATCGAGGAACGCGCTCAGCCCGACGCGGTTGGCGATCTTCAGCCACATGCCACGGTCTGAGGTCTTGCCCTTCTCGCCCTTGCCGGACGAGAACGCCGCGACAGCTTCTTCGACCGCAACGCGAATCGGGTCGAAGTCGCCTCCGAACTTCGCCATCCGCCACGCGCGGAAGTAGGCCTCCGGGTTGCGGATAGCCGCATGGGCTTCTCGCGTACGCGCACGCGCGTGCGTGGTCTGGCTACTAGAGGGTTTATTTATAAACCCCGACTGACTACTGTACGGTAGACAGTCCACGCGCGCGCGCGAGGCGGCGCATGGACTGTTGATAACTTTCGTCATCGCTTTCTCCTTGTGTTTGTTGGTTTTGTTAGCCCCGTGACGACCTCGCCACGGGGAAAATCAATATCTGCCGCGCTGGTCAAGCGGAAAACAAAAAAGCCCCTCCGGCGCGAAGCCGGAAGGGTTGAAATAGACATAAAAAAATGGCGCCTCGATTTACGATGCGCCATAGCCGCTAAAACTGTTGTCTTGCCAAGGCTAGCTCATTGCTGAAACCGCCACAATGCCAGGCGCCATCGCCTGGCGATTATACCAAGTGAAGTTCAAATTAAGTTCAAGTCAGAAACCATTCTCCTCCTCCGTTCGGTTCACGTTCTGCCGAAACAGCAACGACCTCTGCGAAGTCTGCTTCACTACGCCGCCTCCATTTGTCCCCAGCGGTTATTCATGTCCCAGTGCGCGACCCGCGCGCCCTCCTTGCGCCACGCGGCGGAATTTGGCGCACCCCTAACCCATTTTCATATTTCCACATTTTCACATTTCCACAATTCCACAATTCCACATTTCCGGCGGCCGCACGATCCACCGCCCGGCGGCGTGGGCATAGCCGCCTTCCGCGCGAGAGCCTGTACGCCCCGCGTATCTTCGCCCATCTATACCCCGTCCGCTTCATCCATCAGCCCTTCCGCCGTTGGCAATTATCGTCACGCACTCGTTTTTCGCGCGCGACCCCCTTGCGCCACGCAAGGAAATTTGCTATCATACACGTCGGCGAGGGTTGAAAGACCGGAACCACCTGGATGCGGGGGAAGGTCCCCGTGGAAGTGGCGGGAAGCGATTTCCGCCGCTTTCTCTTATATGGAGCATGAAAAGCAATCAACAAAAACTGAGTATATTCGTCGACGAATCCGGCAGTTTCCTCTATCCGGACAATGACTCCCGTTTCTATGTCATAGGAATGGTGTTTCACGATCAGTCCATCGACATTCGCCAACAATTGACCGACATGGATCGCTCCATAGATGAAATTGGGCTCGACCCCGAAACATTCGTCTTTCACGCTGGACCTCTCATACGCCGCGAACAAGGATATGAGTTTCTTGGCCGCCGCCTGCGCGAGCGCGTGTTTGCCCGCATGATGACATTCGCAAGGAAAGTGGACTTCAAGTACAAATGCATCTCCGCCGACAAACGATACGTGACAAGCCCTGCCCAGCTTGCGGAACGACTCAAGGCCGAACTCTCGAGTTTCGTCGAAAGCCACAAGGCCCTGCTTGAGCGACTTGACGCTGTTAAAGTCTACTATGACTGCGGACAATCCACCATCACCAACATACTTACCGATGTCTTCGGCAAACATCTCACATGCCCTGTAGAGTTCGCACAAAGAGTCCGCCCATCCAGATACCGACTTTTCCAGCTTGCAGATCTCGTCTGCACATTGAATATGATTTCCCTCAAGCTCGATTCTGGCATTATGATGAGCCGATCCGAGACGAAGTTCTTCGGTGGACCAAAGGCTTTCAAGCACAACATTCTCCGCCGTATAAAGGCAAGGGAAATCCTTCCGTAGATACGTACACACCGCCCTACGGCGTGGGCATAGCCGTCTGCCGCGCGGCGGCTTCTCAAAACCCGACATCAGCGACCCTTTCGGCATGCGGCGGCTTGCCCCTCCGCCGACTCCATATCTAGCCGAAGATGTCGAGAACGTCATCATTCTAAAGTCTACTCCAGAGGTGACTCTGCATGGTCTCCCGCCCACCTCGCGGCAGATATCTTGCCAAATCACTACAAAATCGCGGCAAAAATGAAGTCCGCCCTGGGGTCTGTCCCCTCGGTTTTCCAAGATGAGAGCACAACGTCAATTAGACAAGACCTTTTCCAGTCCAGGCTTGCCGTGCCATACGTCGGAGACGAGCGGACGAGACGTCTTGCCATAGCAGTTGCGTGCGCGGACCTCGATGACGTAGTCTTTGTCCTGCGGCAGCTCTGCGACATCGAACCAAAAGCGCTGGTGCGCCGGCTCGAACTTCGCCATCTTCGGATAGGCCGGCGAGAAGAATCGCTTGACGAGCGGCTGCGAGCCGTCCTTTGGCACGGCGCGGATCTCGTAGTCGAACACCCGCGACCCCTTCGGCATGACAGCCGAAGGGAACTCGCAGTTCATCACGATCGTCCTGTGGCCGGATCGGTTCTCGGTGTTGCGCGTCTCTACGTCGAGTGCGGCGCCGTCAGGGAACTCGGGGACAGGTTCGGCGGCGTCGCGGCGCCCGGCGGCATACGGTTGCGCCGCTTTACCGAGCGGCAGCGGCACCACCCACGCCGGCGCGCCGGAGTCGTCCTCCTCCACGTCATGGCGCTCGATTACGATCTTGTCCGCCCAGACGCTGACGACATACCCCTCGCCGCCGCGCAGGTCGAGCCGGGTCGGCACGATCTGCATGGCCTGCTTCGACTTGCCCTTGCGGTCGCCGCCGCCGTTCTCGTGCGGCACGTCGGAAGGGAAGCATGCGTACGACAGCGACGGCGCTCCGATTGCGGTGAACTCGCCCTGCCAGATCTGGCGCTCGTCGATGAACGGGCGGTGGGTGTGCCCGGTGAATGCTACGCAGTTCGGGAACGGATCGAGCACCGGCTTGGTCGCACCGCCGTCGGCCCAGCCTAAGCTGTCGACCGTCGTCCCCTTGATCGGTAGATGCTGGAAGAAGAAGAACGGTTTGCCGTTCTTGAAGCGGTTGCCATTCTTCGCCATCCACTCGGACAGATGCTTGCTGCCGCCGTTCTCGTACTCGGCAGAGACGAAGTCGTAGCCCTTCACCGTGCGGCAGCGAATCCAGTCGAACGGCTCGCCGAACGCCTCCGCCCAGGCCTTTCCAAGCTGCTCCGGGTTCTTCCGGTCGTTGAGCCGCTCCGCCTCCGAATAGCCGTTGGCGTGCATCTCCATCGTCATGTCGCCGTAGAGCCAGCCTTCGAAGTCATGGTTGCCGGTGCAGAAGAGCGGCACCACGTCGGTGTCGGCGAATACCCTGTCCCACGTCTGCTTCACGTATGCGAAGCCGGACCTAAGTCCCCAGTCGGTCAGGTCGCCGGGTATCATGACCGCGTCGACGCCGCGCCGCTTGAACTGGCGGAAGGCGCGCTCAAGCATCCGACACGACTTGGGAGTCGTAATATGGGTGTCGCTGACGACGCCGAATTTCATGTCGGGAGACCCGAAAAGCGACCTTGTCTTGCAGCCGGCCATCAGGAGGGCTGCTCCGGACGCCATCAGAAACTCCCTGCGATTCATATCCATAACCATATTCATTTCTCCATTTTTTGGGTTGTGATTTTATAGCAAATAAGCAGAGTTGGCGCAAGTCGCCTTTTAAGAGGTGTCGGGGTGAAATCAAAACAGGACTTGTTGTAGTTGTCAAAACAGGACTCTGTCTTTAGGTGTCATTGAGGTGCCTGAGGTGCTACCGGCATAGCCGGAGTGGAGGGTGCGGGCGCGTCCCCGAAGGGGCGGCCCGTAGGGCCGAGCGCCCGCTCCCTCCACTCCGGCTGGAAAATCGTGTACCATGCACACCATCATGAGCAAGCACCTACACCAGAGGAGTGCACTGCCGCTGTTGAGGCATGTGCTTGAAACGTTCAACGCCGGCGCGATGACATCCGAGCAAGCGTGCATCGAACTCGGTCTTTCGCGGAGCCGCCTGTTCGCCATCCGGATGGAGTGGCTCTCCGCAACCCGCCGCGGCGAGGAGTGGAAGCCTTCGGGCTCCGGCGGAGCGCACAAGGCGCCGTGCACAGTGTGCCCGTTGGAGGTGGCCTGACGGATCGAGTCGTGGGTGCGCGCATAAGGGATCCTCAGCGCCCTGTATTCGGCGAAATTGCCGCGGCTCTGGTCGGCGCGCGCCTTGGAAGGACCGTTGTTGACGGCATTCATTATCTTTATCGGGCCGACGACCCTGGCAGGATCGACGGTCACAAGTATGTCCGCCGATGCGGCCGATGCCGCGCACGCCGTGCACGCCGCGCAAAACAGTCTAACGCCGATCGCCATTTCCCGACTCCTCCGCAGGTTTCGCATTTCGTCCTCGCCGCTCGCCGCGTCAACGCACCATGATCACCGTGCCGGTGCTCCTCCTGAGGACGAGCGCCGCCCTCCCGCCGGATGCGCGCAGCGCCAGCCTGCAACTCTCGCCGAGCGCCGCCTGCGCGGCGGCCAGCGTCTCGTCGGGGATCGATATGGATTCCGCCTCCAGGAGCGTGAAGGAGTCCACGCCGCCGCCCTTCGCCGCCGCCAGCGATTCGTCGGCGTTGGATATCTCGAGGGCGCACCCGTCGTCCCACGTCGCGGCCCCGCTCACCGCCACTGGCGCGTACGACGCCGACGCGTATCCCGAATCGGGCAGCTCGAACCTGACCGTCGATCCGCACAAGACCTCGAAGTCCCCGTTCGTGACGCTCACCTTGGACGTTTCGCCGGCCACCACAAGCAGGGAGTTCGTAGTTATCGAGCCTGTGGGTATCTCCACGCCCAGACCCAATTTGCCGACATTTACCGTCGCGTTGGACACCAGAAGCGAGCATGAGTCGCCGGAGAGCGACAGCTTCCCCGACAAATCCAGCGTTCCGCCGTCCAGCACCTCGATGCGGTTGCTGGCGGAATTGTAGTTCCTGTCGCTTCCTGGATGGAAAGAGCCCGAACGCTTGAGCGTTCCGCCGGATGTGATGCGGACAGTGCAGTTGCTGATGGAGCTGTTGTAGCTCCACCCGCCCTGATAACGCCACTCCATCGTGGCGTTGTTCTCCACTTGAATAAGACAGTCGGGACCGCCTCCGAACAGAGTCCATCCCACAGCATTTTTCGCCTGGTGGTCGAACAGTGCGTTTTCGCCGGAGACTATCATCGTGTTGTTCGAAGCCGCCGTGCCTTGACCTATGAAGACAGCGTGCGCGACATATGTGCCGTTTGAGATCAGCAACGTGCATCCGGCCGTCCCGGGCCCATTTCCTGAACCCACATAAGTGCCGACGTATGTCGTGTTGTTGGAAACGAGTGCGCCGTCGCATATCTCCAGGCGACCTCCGCCAAGGCCATTGACTGTGTAAGCGCATAGTCGGGCCTCCTTTATGTCGGCGCGCGCGCCCTTCTCCACACGCATCAGACAGTTGGTTGTATACAGATTTCCGCTGCCGAAGTAGACGCTGCCGGAGAAATACCCGCCGTCCGTGACAAGAATGTATTCGTCATTCGCGCAGATCGTCACGCCAGGACTGCCATTCCCGATGAATCTGGAGCCGGATCCGGTGACGACAAGATGGTTGGTCGTGAAGTACGGAGTGTTCTTTCTGGAGCTGGCCGACACTCCGTCGGCCATCAGCAGCCTGCCATCGCACTGGAACAGACCGCCGCCTGAAACTAGGAGTTCGGAATCGCTGGCAGGCCCATATCCCGAAAGAGTGACGCTTCCCTCGACGAACAACGACGCATCGTCCACATGTATCCCGCTTCCCGTGCTGGACGTGCCGTAGAGCGTCATGTCGCTGATGTTCGTCACCACGGCGCCGTCCGTGACGACAAAGCGCTGGTTGATCGCATTGGCCCAGGCATCGTCGAAATTCTTGTCGAACTTGATTGCGCCACACTGAAAGTCGAAAAACCCGCCCTTGAACCAGTTGATGTTCGCCGGCGACATTGTGTTGACCTTCGGACGGAACCCTGCGAAGGAGACCTTCACGTTCTCGTAGCTGGTCTGGTCGAACACCATCATGTTCGTGGCGTTGCGCGTGTTGTAGACGCGCTCGAGCCCGCCGAAGGTGACGTCCTGCGAGGCAGTGAACGTACCGTTCGAGATGACGACCCTCTCATCGGTCCCCGGAAGCGTTCCGCCCCAGTCCGAAGCGGACGCCAGATCTCCTGAGGACGAGGGAAACGTGGACGCCCACGATCCGATCGCAACCGCGCCCACAAGCGCGCAGGCCGCCGACCGCAGTGTCTTGGAATGGTTTGTGTAGAGGAGAGACCCACGCCTCGGCGTTGCCGCCGGTGCGACTTCCCCCTCGTCAAACCGTACGTGCGGATTTCCCGC